>JBEKKN010000001.1:0-88163 GCA_050010675.1 Verrucomicrobiota bacterium
CCGAATCGTGAATTGACCTGCTTGCCGCCGCACGCTTAACTGTTGCCATGAAGATTTCGACCCTTGGGGCTTTATTGCTGGTCGCGGTGTTGGCGAACGGTTGCGTCCTGTTTCATCACCACCGGACGACGGCGGCCTCACCGGCTCAGGACGGCACTTATTCGGCGCCCGCCACTCCGTCCGCGACGCTGAATCCCATTGTGACGCCGGACAATTCGCTCACCGCCAGGGTGGCCACCTACAATGCCACCGGACGCTTTGTCGTTCTGAGTTTTCCGGTCGGCCAGATGCCGAACCTGGATCAAACCCTGTTTCTTTATCGCAACGGATTGAAGGAGGGTGAGGTCAAAATCACCGGCCCGCAGCGGGACAATGATGTCGTGGCCGACCTGGTTACTGGGACGGCCCAGGCCGGCGATGAAGTGCGCGAACAATAAGCTCCGGTTCCGCGGTTTTATTCCTGCGGCTTGTCGCTGAATGACTTGACGGATTTGGGCAGCGCCGTTTTGCGATACGGCGAATGGAGGTTGAAATAGATGCCGCACAACGGCCGGGCGTCGTCGCTTTGACTCAGAATGATGGTCACCTGCTTGTCGAGCGCGATGCCGTGGCGCAATCCTTCCCCGCGATTTTCGTAGGCCTTGATGGCTTTGCCCATCAGTGAAGTGAGCGAGACCTCAAAATCCTCCGGCGTCTTGTCAATGCACACAATATAATGCTCATAAGCCTTGACGGCTTCGGCGATTTCCCCTTTGTACGTCTCGATAGTCATTGCTGGAAAGATACGACATCCGGCGGTGATTGCAGCAAAAAATCGGTGCTCGCCGTTTGGTGGGGCAGGCGGCTGACGAGCCGCCTTTTCATTCGGTTGCCGCGCGCGTTCTGACCCTGGGGCGCGGACCGAACAGCGCCGTGCCGATGCGTACCATCGTCGCGCCTTCTTCAATGGCCACCTCGAAATCGCCGCTCATGCCCATGCTCAAGTGGGGCAGGGGAATGCCGAGGATACGTTCGCATCCCAGTTTCAGTTCGCGCAGACGCCGGAAGTGCGGACGCGATGCTTCCGGTTCCGCCGACCAGGGCGGCACGGCCATCAGCCCATGAATTTCGATCCGCGGCAACGCGCCAATTTCCTTCAACTCGGCCAGCAACCGCTCCGGCGGGTAACCGAACTTGCTCGCTTCGCCCGCGACATTCACTTCCAGGAGGACCGGCAATGTCCGGGCCGCCTGCCCGGCGCGTTTGCTGATTTCCTGCGCGAGCGGCAGGCTGTCCACGCTCTGGATCATTTCAAATGATTCGACCGCATCCCGGCTTTTGTTCGACTGCAAATGCCCGATGAAATGCCAGCGCAACCGGCCCGGGCACAAGGGGATTTTGGCCTTGGCCTCCTGCACCTTGTTTTCACAGAACAACATCAAACCTAAATCTGCCGCCGCCTGCACCATTTCCGGCGGCTGGCCTTTCGTCACGGCCAGCAGGGTGACCGAATTGGGTTCGCGGTCACAGCGATCACACGCCGCCCGAATCCGCTGCCGGATCACATTCAAATTTCCTGCAATGTCCACAGAAGGATTTTAACCACAGATGGGCACAGATAAGCACGGATTTTTTACAAGCACCGGAGGGCCCGTTTCATGGCCGGCCTTCGGCGTCATCGGCCGCCGCGCAACCCGGTACCTAACCAATTTATCTGTGTTCATCCGTGTCCATTTGTGGTTGAATTTTCCGGCATGAATTATTGGTTGGTGAAGCAGGAACCCGAGGCCTACGCGTGGTCGGATTTGGTCAAGGACGGCGGCACCGAGTGGACGGGCGTCCGCAGTTTTGCGGCCCGAAAAAATCTTCGGGCCATGAAGGCCGGCGATCTGGTTTTCTTTTATCATAGCGGGGGAGCGAAATCCGTGGTCGGTCTGGCGCGCGTTGCCCGGGAAGGATATCCCGACCCCACGGCGGACGAAGGCGAATGGGTGGCGGTGGAGGTGACGCCGGTCAAACCGTTGGCAAAGCCGGTTGCGCTCTCGCAAATCAAAACCGACAAGGTTCTGAAAGCAATGATTTTGGTCAAACAGACCCGGTTATCCGTGGTGCCGGTGACCCACGACCAGTTCGTGCGGTTGCTGGAGTTGTCGGAAACGAAGGTTTGATGTTCGGCGTGCCGGTTATGGCTGCGGCTCGAGCGTGCCGCCGTTGGAGGTGTTCCAGACAACCTGCCCAGGGAAACAGCAGGGCAATAACCAGGACACCGATGCCGATCTGCCACCGGTTGGACGGAGCCAGCATTTGAATGGTGGTGGCCGCCGCAATGACCAGCGGCAAATGGAAGGAGAATACCCCCAACGAGTGTCGCCCCAGCAATGCGGCCGGCGACAGCACGCGGGCCGGCGGGTGCGGGTTCCACGCAAGCAGCAAGGCGGTCCAAGCACCAAAGTCGAGCAACCGCAGGGGTCCTAGCGTCCACTTGTCCATCCAGAGAAAAAGGTCAGGATTGATCCAGGCTCTCGGCCAGCATCCCCAACGCAAAAGCAGAGCGGCCGTTACGATGATAGCTGCCGTGGCACCCACCGCGAGGCGATACCGGGGCTTCACGATTTGCCGTCGGAGGGAGGTTTCTCCGATCGCCACCCCGCCCACCCAGAGAAACTGCCAGGCCAGGAGATCAAAGGCGCCCCATCGTAACGGCAAAAGACGGGCCGGATTGCCAACCAGGCCGGTATCCAGTTTGAACTGTGCGGCCAGCCAGCCGACGGCCGATATGATTAACAGGATTTTCCAGCTGCGGCGTCGGGCGAAGGCCAGCAGCCAGGGCGTCGCGCCCAGAAAAATCACGTAGAGCGGCAGGATGTCGAACAGTGGCGGCTGGTGCAGCAGCAGCGGCATCAACGCCAGGCTACCCCATGGGTGGGCCAGAAAATCGCTGAAGTGGATGGCCAGCGGCGGCAATGCAGCGGCGAGCGCCCAAGCCATCAATACCACCGGCACCAGTACCACGAGATGAACGAGATAAATCAATCGGCTGCGTTTCCAGATGCGGCGCGACATCACCGTCCAATCCGTCTGCCGGTAAACCTTCCCATAAACCCAGCCGGCCAGGCAGGCGCTCAGAAAGATGAAACCCTCCGCTGCCCCGTTGCACCCCAGGGGATCCTGAAACACGTGCGACAAAGGCGTCGGCACATGCACGCCGGCCATGATGATCAAAAACAAACCCCGCAACGCATCCAACCGCGCGTCACGCGGCTTCTTCACCACCTGGGCCGGCACTCCGGCCGGGCCCGCCTCGCTCCGGTATTTCACAACAAAACGTCATGATAGCGGAATTGCCGTTGAGTCAACGTCTTTTGGTTTTTGACGCTGGACAATTATTGTCGGCAGCACAGCATTTTGGGGTTGCTGTTCGGGACGAACGGCGTCCTAAGTATTTCCTGGAAATATCTCCTCGATGGCCTGCCGCAAGACTTCGATCATGCGCCGGACTTGGGCGCGCGTGGTGATATACGGCGGCATCAGGACAATGACGTTGCCGATGGGGCGGGTGAGGACGCCGCGTCGGGCCATGGCCTCGCACACGCGGATGCCGGCGCGCTCGCGCAACGCAAACGGCTCGCGCGTCCGCCAGTTTTTCACCAGTTCGAGTCCGGCGATCAGGCCGACCTGCCGGATGTCGCCGACGTTCGGCAAATCCCAAAGCGCAGGCAATGCTTCGCGCAACGTTGCCTCGAGCATCTGCCGGGCACGGATGGATTTGGAGCTTTGTAAAATGTCCAGGTTCGCCAGCGCCGTCGTTGCCCCCAGTTGATTGGCGGTGTAGCTGTGACCGTGAAAAAAGGTTTTGAACTCCTCGTACCTGCCAAGAAAGGCCTCGAAGATTTTCCCCGTCGTCAGCGTCGCGGCCATTGGCAGATAGCCGCCGGTCAATCCTTTGGCCAGACACAGAAAATCCGGCTGCACGCCTTCGTGGTGCGAAGCGAAAAGAGAGGTCGAAGGTCGAGGGCCGAGGGGCGAAGGCCAGACTGCGCTTAAGCGACGCTCGTCTCTCGTCTCTCGACTCTCGACCCTGCATCGCCCAAATCCGGTCATGACCTCGTCCGCAATCAGCAGGGCGCCGTGTGCCCGGGCAATCTCGGTGGTCCGGCGCAACCAGCCCGGTGGCTGCGGAATCATGCCCGCCGCGCCTTGCATCAATGGCTCAAACACAAACGCCGCGTAGGAATTCCTTTTTTTCCTTTGAGCCGAGAACTTTTGTTCAACCTTGCCGACGCATTCCCAATGGCACTTCCGATATTCGCGTGCATCGGCGCGTTCGGGCTTCGCGCGGTTGAACGGGCAGCGATAACAATACGGCGTCATGACCTGGTCGGTCTTGAACAGCAATCCGGCATAACTCCGGTGAAATAAATCGATGTGGCCAAGCGCGACCGCGCCGACCGTGTCGCCGTGATACGCGCCCGCCAATGAAAGAAACTTTGGCTGCGCGGCGGGGGAGGACGCTCGCCCCGCCGAACTGCCGCGCGTGCGGCGCGTGAATGCGTAGGCCATTTTCAAGGCCACCTCCAATGCGGTCGAGCCGTCGTCCGAGAAAAACACCTTCTCCAATTTCGGATTTCGGATTTTCGATTTACGCGACGGATTGGAATTTGAATCGACAATTCGATTGGCGGCTTTAACCAGCTTTCCCGCAAGCGACGACGCAGGTTCATTGGCCAGACCCAATGCGGAGCTGTGCGCGATCTTCCCAAGCTGTCGCCGGACGGCTGCGTTGAGCTTCGGGTGATTATGCCCGTGCAGGTTGGTCCAGATGGACGAGTTGGCGTCGAGATATTCCCGCCCGCGAACGTCCCGTAAAAGCGCACCCTTGCCGGCCACAATCACAATCGGTTCGTGCTTGAGCCAGTCGCGCATTTGCGTGAACGGGTGCCAGACAAATTGACGGTCGAGTTGGGCTAATGGGTTCATCCGATCCAAGGGCTAAAGTCCAGGGTCCAAGGTTTTCAATGCGTGAATCAACTGGGATATGTCTGCCGATGAATGCGCCGCGGTCAGAGTCACCCGCAGGCGTGCGTGGCCGCGCGCGACCGTCGGATAGCGGATGGCCGGAACGAAAATATCTTGCCTGCGCAATTGAGCGGCGGCCTCAACCGCCATGGCTTCGCCGCCAATCATGACCGGAATAATGGCGCTGCGGAAGTTTGAGCTTTTAGCTTTAAGTTTTGAGTTCAACTGCTCGCAGCGGTCCCAAAGGATTTTGCGCCGTTTACCGCCTGCGGACGTTTGAACGAATTGGATGGCCGCCGTGGCGGCGGCGGCGGCGGCGGGAACCGGCGCGGTTGAAAAGATAAAACTGCGGGCGCGGTTGATGAGGAAATCGATCAGTGTCCGGGAACCGCAAATGTAGCCGCCGCTGGCGCCAAGCGCCTTGCCGAGCGTGCCCATTTGGATCTCGATCCGATCGCTCACGCCGGATGCTTCCGCCAGGCCGCGGCCGTTTTTCCCGTAAAGGCCGGTGGCGTGGGCCTCATCCACCATGAGCCACGCGCCGTATTGGTCCTTGAGCGCGACGATTTCCGCCAGCGGCGCGGCATCGCCGTCCATCGAGAAAATGCTTTCAGTGACAATGAGGACGTGCGGAGCATTTGGGACTTTTTCGGCCCATTTGAGTTTGTCTTCCAGGTCGGTCAAGTCGTTGTGGGCAAAAACGCGGATTTTGGCGCCGCTGAGCCGCGCGGCATCCACGATGCAGGCATGAACGAGTTTGTCGAGAATGACAATGTCATCCTTGCCGAGCAGGGCGCCAATGGTGCCGACCGCCGTCGCATAACCGGACGAAAAACTCAACGCGGCTTCGGTCGCCTTGAAGTGCGTGAGCGCCTCCTCCAATTCGTGATGGGCCGCGAGCGAACCGCAAATCAGGCGGGATGCGCCGGCGCCGGCGCCGAACTTCCCCACCGCCTCGATCGCGGCGTGCTTGAGCCGCGCGTCATTGGCCAGACCGAGATAATCGTTCGATGAGAAATTCAGCAGCGTATGTCCGCCAACCAGGATGCGCGTTCCCTGCGGCGAATCCACGCGGCGCAACTCGCGGAGCAAACCCTGGCCGCGAAGGTCGGTCAGGCGCTGCTGCAAATCTGCGTCAAAAGAAATCACGCCTGACTTTACGGTTTACGATTTGCGATTTACGAGCAAAAAGGCGGAAACCGCATCCGGGCCGGTTGAAAATGAGGAATTATTTCAAAGGAATGATCCAGCGCCCGTCAATCATGCTGGCATGCACGGGACCGGCATGATCAAGCACGGTTTCATAAACATCCTTTTTCTTGCCGGCGTCCGGGATCGCAATCAAATCGGCGATGGCATCAGGGCAAAATTCGGCGATTTGTCCTTTCAAGCCCAGCGCCCGCGCCCCATTGATGGTGGCCATCCGGACGATTTCCTCGGGGGAAACGGAATTATCGGCGTTCGCGAGGGCGCGCATTTCTTCAAACAGGTTGAGTTCGGGCTTTTGCTTGCCAACGGAGCGGACGGTGGCGAGGCTGTCGGTGCCGAGGCACAGGTTGACGCCGGCATTGGCGAGCCGTTCGCGCAGGAATGGCGGGTGGCGGAAATAGGCGTGGCTCCGCGGACAATGCACGACGTTCACCCGGTGTTTGCCGAGCAAGGCGGCGTCCCCGCGTGCCAACAGGTTGGCATGAACGGCAATCAGATTTCTGCCGAGCATTTTATTGCGGGCCAGGTGTTCGACGGGCGAGCCCAGCCCGCAATCGGAGTTTTCCCGGTGATTGCGCTGGAGCCAGTCGTACATGGCTCCGCGGGCGTGCGTGAACATTTCAAATTCCTCCTCGGATTCGGCCACGTGCGTGCATACCAGCCAGCGGCGTTTGCGCGCGAGCCGGGCGCTGCTGCGGAGCAGCTCCGGCAGCGTGGAGTAGGGGGCGTGGGGCGAAAGCGAAGCCGAACACCGCGCATGGGAAAGCGACTCAATCTTGTCCACCGCCTCCTGCAAAATGACCTTTGGTTCCCGCCGCGCGCGGATGCCGGTCATTTCCAGGAAGGAAAAAACCCGCAACGGCGTGGCGTCCCAGACTTCCGGCAGCAGGTCGGGCATGGCTTCAATGTCCGCGACAGTCGTGGTCCCGTGGCGCAGCAGCATGTGCGCGCCACGCAACCAGGAATGCGCGTAATTGGAATAACTCCACGCGGTTTTCGCCGCGGTAATGAGCGGAATCCAGTCGGTGAAGGTCCGGGGCGCCGGCAATTCGCCACCCATGTCCGTATAGTCAAGATGGCAATGGGCGTTGACCAGGCCGGGCAGCAAAATGACTTCGCCCAGGTCAAAAACCTGTTCTCCTGACTCGGATTGCAAGTCGGACCAGGGGCCGACGGCGCGAATACGATTGCCCGAAACGAGCACCGCGCCGTTTTCCACGGGCGGCCGGGAGACGGGCAGGATCGTTCGGGCGCGGAGAATCATCAAATATCGGATTCCTGGTGGCGCGACTTGGAGCGGGCGGCGACCCTGTGCTTTTTCGCCTTTTGTTTGCCGTGACGCTTCCGAATCTGCTGCTCAATCTTCCTCGTCACCTGATCAATGGCCGCATACAAATCACTTTCACGGTCTTCGGCAAATAAATCCGGTCCCCGTACGCTCAGCCGCATGGAGCAGGAGAATTGCTTTTCGGGCGCCCGCGTGTGGTCGTGTTCGAGGGTGACGCGGGTGTCAACGGTGCGTTGGTCAAAATGGTCGAGTTTTTCCAGCCGCTTGAGCACATGATCCTCGATGGCCTTGGTCAGCGTCACATTGTGCGTCGAAAGAATCAATTTCATGATTCAATGATGGATTTAAACGCCGATAAAATCCAGTATTTACCAACGGTCCACCGGGCGCAGCGTATAGTGTGCCATTTTCGCTTGTGCTTTAATGAAACTGAGTTAAAATTAAATTGTCGATGGCGCAAAGCTTACAACTCTCAGCCCGTCTCACCCAATCGCTGGTGCTGGCTCCCCAGCTCCAGCAGTCGTTGGCCTTACTGCAGGCGCCCACCCTCGAATTGAAGGCGTTGATCGAGCAGGAACTCCAGCAAAACCCGGTGCTCGAGGAAGTGTCCTCGCCCGAACCGGATATGGCTGACCGGTTGACCGCGGACGGGGAGGGACCGGATGGGCCGGCGGATAATGCGGAACCGCCGGAGGAGGGCGCCAGCGAGGGCGCCAGTGATGCCCCGATCCTGAAAAATGGCGAGAGTGCCGATGCGCCGACGGATGATTTTCAGCAGGAATTCGACCGCCTGGTACAACTCGACCAGGAGTGGCGCGACCATTTTGCGCAGACCAACATTCCCATCCGCCAGTCCACCGAGGATGAGGAAAAGCGCCAGTTTATGTTCGATTCGCTGGCGGCCGGCACCACGTTGTCGCAGGTGCTCATGGACCAGGTGCGCGAGACGGATTTGGACGAGGAACAGCGCCATGTCGCGGAACTGATCATCGGCAACATTGACGATTACGGCTATCTCAAATCAACGGTCCAGGAAATGTCGACCGCCACCAATCTGCCGGTGGAGACAATTTCCGACGTCCTCAAGGTCATCCAGACGTTTGATCCGCCGGGCGTTGGCGCGCTGGATCTGCGCGAATGCCTCGTGCTGCAACTGCAACGGACCGGTCGGCAGGATTCCCTCGAATACCGCATTGTACGCGATTTCATGGATGCGCTCGGCAAACGGCGCATCCCGGAAATCGCCCGCGGCACCGGCTACACGGTCGAGGAGGTCCAGGACGCGCTCGGGCGCATCGGCCGCCTGGAACCAAGGCCAGGCCGGGCCTTTTTGCCGGACACCGACCAATACGTTCTGCCCGAGGTCTTCGTGCAAAAGGTGGCCAATGATCTTCTGGTGAGCACCAACGACGAGCATATCCCCCATTTGCGCATCAGCAACATCTACAAAGACCTCATGTCAGGGGGCGAGAACAACGCCGAGGTGAAAAATTACATCCGCGAAAAAATCCGCGCCGGAAAATTTCTCATCAAAAGCCTGCACCAGCGCCAGCAGACCATCCTGAACATCGCCAAGGAAATCGTGAAGCGCCAGCGCGAGTTCATGGAAAAGGGCGTCGCCCATTTACGGCCGATGACGATGGCGCAGGTGGCCGAGGTGGTCGGGGTCCACGAAACGACGGTAAGTCGTGCCGTATCCGCCAAATACATGCAGACGCCGCAGGGCGTGTTCGAGATGAAATTCTTCTTCACCGCCGGCCTGCAGACCGCCAGCGGTGACGGCGTGTCCAATACCAGCGTCAAAGACATGATCGCTGACATCTTCAAAAACGAGGAGTCCACCAAGCCGTTGTCCGATCAGGAGGTTGTGAAAATGCTGGAGGACAAGGGCATCAACATTGCGCGCCGCACCGTTGCCAAATACCGTTCCGAATTGAACATCCTGCCGTCGAACCTCCGTAAGGTTTACTGAGAACTTCGTTGCCGGCTGGACTGTGAAGTGGAAAGGGCTGCGCAGGCCGTTTTGGTTGAAGGTTTTTTAGACTTTTGTGGGTCAGGCTTTCATTTCTTTGCCATTGCCACAGCCGTCACGCGTTTAAAAAACTCGTAAATTCCCTTGTCTCCCATGCTTCGTGCGTTGGCGAGTTCTCCCTCCCGGGTGACATACAGCACCTGGTTCCTGGCTGAGATGATCGCCACAGCCGGGATACCTTTTTCCAATGGCACGCCATACGACTTGGCAATATCAAGATTCTTGTCCCAATGACCAACGTTCACTTTGACGAGCTTGAAGTCCCGTGACAGCAGTGGTGCGCTGGCCCCGTTCTTCATGGCGGAATCCAACATTTTGCAGTCTCCGCACCAATTCGCGCCAAAGACGATGATAATTGGGGTCTGCGCTGGGGCGGCCTCGGTCAACGCCTTTTGGATATCGAGTTTGGCATCGGCCGTTTCGTTGTAGGGATTGTCCGTGGCAGTGGCAACCATCGCAAGGAACACAAAGAACAGCGCGTTGAGCAATTTCATAGATGTTCGATCATGCCGTCTGACACTCCAGTGCCCGACCCCGGCCTCTGTCTCCGTTCCGAAGACTCGACCGGACGGGCTGACGATCCGCAAAATGGATCACATAGGCAATCTGGATTCTAAAATGTCAAAACTCAACCATTTTGAATGACGCCAGGGCGGTGTCCGGCTGCCTGGTCAAAGATGTAGAAGGTAAACCGGTGCCAGGGCAGCGAGCGCAGCAACGACTTGCAGGGCCAGCATCAACAGCGCAGGTCGAGGCGCCTGCGGCAGCCATCGGATGACAAAGAATGCCAGAATCGGCACCTGTCCGGCCATCAGCAACTGCCAGAGATGCGCAGCACCTCCCTCGTCCGTCTCACGGGCTGCGCCGAATCTGGCAACGTGAACCAGTATGATGGCAAGCGCAGCAAATGACATGGCCACAGGCAGGAGCGCACTCGGCTTCCCAAACATGGTTAAAAAAGTCATACGCCATCAACTTTGTATCACAAAGTGAGTGGTGTCAAGCGCGTTTTATGCGAATGCATGGAGCTGCTTGATGTTCCTGCTCAGGTACGCGGCTTAGCTCGAGATGCCGATCTCTGCCAGCAACGCCTTGATGCCGTTCCAGGTGATCCCCACCCCGATACAAAGCATGATGAACGCCGAGAGCCGTACCACCACCATCATGCCCGTATGCCCGATCCATCGGCCGAGCCGCTGGGCATAGCGATACGTCAAAAGAATGGACAAGGCGATGATGCCCGCTCCGATAACGGCGGCGAGCAGCTGAATGACGGCATGTTTTAACGAGTGTGCGTGATTGGCCCCGACGGTAATCGCGACGGAAATGACCCCGGCATCAATCGTCATCGGCAAAGTCAGCGGGGAGAAGGCCCGCCCCAGCGCGATGAGCTTGGCGTGGATCGGGTCTGGTGTCACATCGGCCGGTTTGGGGAGGTCGGCCAGGAGTTTCCAGCCCAGCGCGCACACCACGGCCCCACCCGCCACCTGCACCACCGGTATCGAAAGGCCGAACATCAGCAGGACGAACGACCCCAACAACAACGACCCCAGCACCATAAAAAACGAGTAGAATGCGATGCGATTCGCGAGAAAGGCCCGGGTGGGTTCATCGCACCCTGGCGTCATTCTCAGGAAAAGCGGCGCATCGCCCAGCGGATTAACCACGGGCAGCAGGGCGCCAATAATCAGCAAGATGGCTCCGATCAGTTGGGCGAGGTCGGACCAGAACATCATGGGCGTATTTCTCAGATTTTTCTAAAGGCCCGCCGAACCCGTCACCGCTTTTGGCAACCGGTCAAAGACCGCACACCCGTGGCCTTCCTTGGTGAATGGGGACACCCTGTTGACACCCCCCGGCCAGGCCAACCCTGCCGGGCTGGAGGGTGGATTTATTGTTCATGTCCGGAATTGAAGTTTGTGGCCTGTGATTAAAATGAACCGGACTTTCTGGCTTTGGAACGCGGCTGGGTCTTAAAGACCAGCCGCGTTCCGGGTGCTCACAAATCATGCTGACACCGCAGATTTTTCCGTACTGGCGGGTTGATGGGATTCCAACGCTTCCGGGTTGGTGCGACTGATGATTTCGCGTGCGTGAACCGTTTCCACGTCGGAGCCGTGGGCGATCAGGACGTACTTGCCGCTCTTCACCGCCGTCTCGTATTGCAGAATGCTGTTCTTGGGAATTCCCATGCCGTAAAGTCCGGCTCCGAGGGCGCTCAATCCACCCACCACCACGGCGCCTTCCAGGGCCCCAACAATCCAGCCAACCAGCGGTCCGGCCACGAGCAACGGTCCGACGCCGGGAACCAAAAAGAACGCGGAGCCAAAGAGGAGGCCCCAAAACCCGCCCCAGAAGGCTCCCAGCTTACCCCAGTATTTCATGCGGTCACCGGTATTGTAATAGCCAGTCACGTTTTCATCGGTGTGATAGTCACGGCCGATGATGGATAGTTTTTTCATGTCAAAGCCCGCCTGCTGGAGTTCCTTCACGCCAGTTTCGGCTTCGATGTGGGATTTATAAATCGCCACCACAGAATTGTTTTTGGTCATAATAGTTTTGCGTTTTTTAGTTTTTTGCCAAGGACAGGTTAGCCCGTTGCCAGGCTTTCGCCATGGGGTTAACACCCCATTTCATCCGTCGGTCGCGCGACGTATGGTCGAGGACAATTATGACGACATCGCTTGCCATGCCACCGCCGACTCCAAAAAAAACATCCCTCAAACCCACGAAAACACTGAAGACCAAATCGTACCAGAGCGTAAACCCTTACAACGGCAAGACCTTCAAGACGTTTGAGGAACTGACCGACCCGCAACTCGAAACCGCCATCCAGACCGCCGCGACCTGTTTCGCTACCTGGCGGAACAAAACGTTCGCCGAACGCGCGGCCATTGTTGCCAAAGCCGCCGCGCTCATGCGGGCGCACGCGGATGATTTCGCCAAACCCGTGACGCTCGAAATGGGCAAGCTTATCGGCGAGTCACAGGGTGAAGTCGCTTTGAGCGCGGACATCATTGATTACTACGCCAGGAACGCGGAACGATTTCTCGCCACGCAAAAGCTCCAACCAGCTTCGGGCGAAGCGGAAATTGTCAGCACTCCGTTCGGTGTGCTCTTTGGCGTGCAACCGTGGAATTTTCCCTATTACCAGCTGGCGCGTTTTGCCGCGCCCAATCTTATGGCGGGCAACGTCGTGATGGTGAAGCATGCGGGATGCGTGCCGCAATGCGCCATCGCCTTTGAAAAACTGTGGCGGGATGCGGGTGCGCCGGCCGGGGCCTACACCAATCTGCTGATTTCGTATGAACAGGTGAAGCGCGTGATCGATGATCCGCGCATCAAGGGCGTGGCTTTGACTGGCAGCGTCGAAGCCGGAAAAAGGGTCGCCGCGAGAGCCGGACAAAATCTCAAGAAGTCCACCATGGAATTGGGCGGCAGCGACGCCTTCATCGTGCTCGAGGATGCTGATCTCGACAAAACGGTCAAATGGGCGGTCTGGGCCAAAATGAATAATACCGGCCAGTGCTGTGTCGCGGGAAAGCGATTCATCGTCGTCGAAAAGCTGGCCGACAAATTTCTGGAGATGTTTCAGGCCGCGCTGGCGGATCTAAAGCCGGGCGATCCGATGGACGAGGCGACGTCACTCGGTCCGTTGTCCACCGAAGCGGCCCTGGTGCAGCTGCTGGGTCAAATCAAGGGTGCCGTCGCCAAGGGAGCCAGGTTGTTGATGGGTGGCAACCGGATTGATCGGCCTGGTTCATTCATGGAGCCGACGATTCTCACTGATATCAAACCTGCCAATCCCGCGTTCCGGGAGGAATTTTTCGGACCGGTGGCACTGTTCTTCCGCGTGAAAAACGAAGATGAAGCCATCGCGCTCGCCAACGATTCGGATTTTGGACTGGGCGGCGCGGTTTTCACCAGGGATGTCGCACGCGGCAAACGCGTGGCGAATCGCATTGATACCGGCATGGTATTCATCAATCACCCGACCTGGACGACGGCGGATCTGCCGTTCGGTGGCATCAAGAACTCCGGATATGGACGCGAACTTTCCAGCCTGGGCATTCAGGAATTCGTAAACAAAAAACTGGTGCGCGTGGCTTTGATTGACGACGCCGCCTGAATGAGTCCCATGAAACAGAAAATGAAGGTGGCCGTCGTGGTGCAGTTTGGAAAGCCTTTGGAATTGCAGGAATGGGATATCCCGACTCCGGGACCGGGCCAGATCCTGGTCAAGACCGAGGCGTGTGGGGTTTGTCACACGGATGTCCATGCTTGGCGCGGCGACTGGCCATTGAAACCGACGCTTCCATTCATTCCCGGTCATGAGGGCATTGGACCGGTCGTCGCCGTTGGCGCGGGTGTGACCATCGTGAAAATGGGCGACCGCGTCGGAGTGCCGTGGCTCTACTCGGCGTGCGGTCATTGCGAGTATTGTTTGTCCGCTTGGGAGACGGTGTGCGCTGATGCGCAGTTCGGCGGCTACACCCGGAATGGCGGCTTTGCTGAATACATTCTGGCCGACCCAAATTACGTTGCCCACATACCGGCCGGGCTAGAATCGACGGAAGCGGCGCCGATCATCTGCGCCGGTCTCACCACGTATAAAGGCATCAAGGAAACCGGAGCGAAACCCGGTGAATGGATTGCCATTTCGGGCATAGGCGGCCTCGGGCATCTGGCGATCCAATACGCCAAGGCCATGGGTCTCCACGTTTGTGCCATTGACGTGGATGACAGCAAACTCTCCCACGCCAAGTGGCTGGGGGCTGAACTCCTGGTCAATGCCAGGGCGGGCGACCCGGTCGCGGCCGTGAGGAAAGGAACCGGTGGGGGCGCGCATGGTGTTTTGATCACGGCCCCATCGCTGGGGGCTTTTAAACAGGGCGTGGGCATGACGCGCAAGCGCGGGACATGCGTGCTGAACGGACTGCCTCCCGGTGAATTTCCCACCCCGCTTTTTGATGTGGTGGCGAACTGCATTACCATCCGCGGTTCATTCGTCGGCACGCGCGCGGATATGGCCGAAGCGCTCGCCTTCGCGGCCGAGGGCAAGGTCACGGCCGACAACGAACTGCAACCGTTGTCGGCGATCAACCAGGTCTTGGAACGGCTGGAACAGGGCAGGGTGGCATCACGCGTGGTCATTAACTTTGCCAAGAGTTGAACCGACAAATGATATTTCGTACATGACCTTGAAACTCGCGACGGCGCATGAAACCGAAACCGCTGATTAGCATCCAACAGCTGGAAAGGCACCGGAGTGGGCGGGCAGGGTGGTTACGCGCTGCCGTGCTCGGGTCGGACGATGCCATTGTTTCGACCGCGAGCCTGATGATTGGGGTCGCGGCGTCCTCCGCTCCCAAGGCTGCCATTTTGGTCGCCGGCGTGGCGGGACTGGTTGCCGGAGCGATGTCCATGGCGGTGGGCGAATATGTTTCGGTCAGCTCGCAACGCGACGCGGAGCAGGCGGACATCGGACTTGAAAGCCGGGAGCTGGCGACGGAACCGCAAGCCGAATTGCAGGAGCTGGCGATGATTTATGTCAAACGCGGCCTGGAGCAGCAGCTCGCGATGAAAGTTGCAGAGCAACTTAGTGCGCATGACCGGCTCGGCGCCCACATGCGCGATGAGCTGGGAATTGATCAGGCATCGCTCGCGCGTCCGCTGCAAGCGGCGTGGATATCCGCCGCCAGCTTTGCAGGCTTTGCCGTGGTCCCGATCCTGGGCCTGCTGATTGCGCCCGCGGCTTTGCGCATTCCACTGATCGCAACGTTCTCGCTGGCGAGTCTCGCGGCGCTGGGTGCGTTTGGCGGTCACCTCGGCGGCGCGCCGCCCGGTCGTGCCGCGTTACGAGTCACCCTCGGTGGCACCCTGGCCATGGCCGTAACCGCCATCATCGGTCGAATCCTCGGCGTTTCCGTGGGCTGACCGATGATGGACTACAAAATGACATCACTTGTGGTCCGCCAATTGGACCAGCCAAGCTCGCAAGAGAATAAAATTTATGAAAACCGAATTTAAAAGGCCGCCGTCAACCAAACCGGAGCCTGATGTCATCGACGGGACCGCCGCTGCGGAATCGGACGCGCTCCTCAAGGATCTTGCCGAACAAAAGGATTTGCATTTGCGCCTGGCCGCTGACTTTGAGAATTTCAAGAAGCGCAGCCGGCAGGAAAGCGAGGCCCGGGCGGCCGCACAGAAGGAATCGTTCATCGTTGAGCTGTTGCCAGTCATTGACAATCTCGAACGGGCGTTGGCCGCCGGGGCGTCGCGAGACCCCGCGCAGTTTCATCAGGGGGTGGAGATGACTTTGAAACAATTGCAGCAATTGATCCGTCGGCACGGCGTCGAAAGTGAGGAGATCGTCGGCAAACTGTTCGACCCGCACCGGCATGAGGCCCTTTCACAAGGCCACGACCCGGCCCAACCGGACCAAGCCGTCCTCGAAGTGGTTCAGCGTGGTTACCATAAAGGCGCGAAGGTCGTTCGCCCGGCCAAAGTGGTGGTGAATGACCTGACCGCCGCCAAACCGCACCCTCATGGCCGTTGAATTCAAAGATTATTACCAGGTACTCGGCGTTACGCCCAAGGCGACGGACGACGAAATCAAGAAGGCTTTCCGCACCCTCGCGCGCAAGTATCATCCCGATGTCGCCAAAGACAAGAAGTCAGCGGAGGCAAAATTCAAAGAAATCAATGAGGCCAATGAGGTCTTGAGCAATCCGGAAAGCCGCCGGAAGTATGACCAGTTGGGCGCGGATTGGAAGACCGGCGGCCAGTCACGTCCACCGCCGGGTTACCCTGGAGGCCGGTCCGCCGGCCGGGACCATCACGACCAGGAAGACGAGTTTCAATTTGAGGGCACCGGTTTCAGTGATTTTTTTGAACAGTTCTTTGGCGGACGCGCCGGCCGATCGCGGGGTGGTTCACCGTTTGAATCACAAGAATTTTCCAACGGCCATCAGCAACCACGGGCGGCATTGCGAGGACAGGACATTCAAGGCGACATTCTCATCACGCTTGATGAAGTGCTCAAGGGGGCGATGCGTGCCATTTCGGTGCGGCGCACCAATGCCCGCACCGGTCAGGAAGAAGTGGAAACCTATCAGGTCCGCATCCCGAAAGGGGTTCAGGCGGGTCAGTCGATCCGGGTTTCAGGCAAAGGTGGCGAGGGGGTGAACGGCGGCAGTGCCGGCGACATTTATTTGCGCGTGCGCTTTGCCCAGCATCCGGATTGGCAGGTGCGCGGTGCTGATCTGATGGGACATTTGGAGCTGGCCCCGTGGGAAGCGGTGTTGGGAGCGACCGTTCCCATGCGAACCTTGGAAGGCAGCGTTCTGGTCAAAGTCCCCGCCGGCTTTCAACAGGGACAAAAGCTGCGCGTCCGGGGCAAGGGATTGCCCGCTGGCGGCGTCAAGCGGGGCGATCTGTATGTCGAGGCATCCATCCAAGTCCCCTCCCACATAGGCAAGGAGGAAGCTCGTTTGTGGAAGGAGCTGGCGTCCGGATCCGTCTTCGATCCGAGAAAGACCACTTGATTCAAAAGCAGGGTTTCAACCGGGGGTCGGAGGATTGCGCCGCACTGTCCACCAGGTGACCAGCCCGGCACCGGCGCAAATTACTGCGCCCACCGCAATGGTCCATGGCACGCCCACGGCATGAGCCAGGAATCCAGACTCAATGCCACCCAAAGGCATCATGCCGCCGAACACCAGTGCCCAGATGCCCATCACCCGCCCGCGCATGGCGTTGGACACGCTGCCCTGGATGAGCGTGTTGGTGGTCGAGAAATAGAGTATCATCCCCCAACCGCCAACGGCCAGGCACAGGAGCACCAGCGGATACCAACGCACGATGGCCAACAGCGCCAGCATGGCCGAGAACAACCACAGCCCGCCGAGAATCATCAGCCGCGGCCGCACGCGGCTGCCGTAGGTTGCCACCGTCAGGGCCCCCAAAAGGGCCCCGAAACCATTGGCGCTGAGCAGGACGCCATAGCCACTTTCGTTCACATGAAGTATGTCGGTTGCATAGGCTGGCAGCAGCACCGCATACGACCAGCCAAAGACGCCCACCACGCCAAAGAGCAGCAGCAAAATGCGCACGCGACGATGGCCGACCACATATTTGAAGCCTTCCAGAATATGCCGCCCCGTTGAATGCGGTTTGGCTTGGGGCACAAACCTGGGCAGACGCATCATCCACAGTCCAATAATGACCGCGATGAAACTGACGCCGTTCAGGATGAAGCACCAGGTGATGCCGACCGACGCCATAAGGAAACCGGCCACAGCAGGGCCTACGACCCGTGCGCCATTCACGATGGAACTGTTCAGCGATATGGCGTTCATCAGGTCTTCGTGACTGGTCATCTCAACCATGAACGCTTGCCGTGCCGGCATGTCGAAAGCCATCGCCACACCGCCCACCGCCGCCAGGACCAGAATATGCCACGTTTGAATGTGGCCACTCCCCACCAGCGCGGCAAATACGAAGGCCGTCAGCATCATCCCAATCTGGGTATAGAAAATAACGGTTCGTTTGGGATGTCGGTCGGCGACAGAGCCACCCCACAGGGAAAACACCAGCATGGGCAAAGTTCCGACGGCCGCCACCGTGCCCAGCAACACCTTCGAGCCGGTCAACTGATAAACCAGCCAGCCTTGAGCGGTGGTCTGCATCCAGGTTCCGATAAGCGATACGAGCTGACCGATGAAGAACAGCCGGAAATTTCGATGTTTAAGGGCGGCAAAGGTGTCACGCCACGCCACGTTCCCTGTTGGCCCGGGCCGCACGTTGAATTCTGGCGGAGCCATGGCGGCGGGTGTGGGTGTGGTAGTTTCTTCAGATGGCATCGACGGGGAGATATTAACCGGTTACTTCGTTCCAATCGAGTCTCAGGATGAAAATCCAGACGCCCAGCGACGCATTTGTAGCTGGATGCGTGTGGCCAGGAAAAGTGGCAATATGCTGGGCATGAAAATGTATTCATTGACCGGGTCCGGACGGCGTATCCGGCATTACTTTGGCATATCGCTGACCCGCTTATGCAAACCCATCAGGGAGATGGCTTGAACAAAGTTCACCTGGGGGTAACACCCCATGTCACTCGCCTTCGCCGCTGCCTATGATTGTGGCTATGTGAAAATGAGAGATGCGTTTCTCCGCATTCCGAGAGTGACTTATGCGGATTGGCAGCCGAAGGCCAAAACGCAAGAGCAGCTCCGGGAGGTGCTCCTTGACCATTTAAAAAGCGATTATGACCACAAACAATAAAACATCCGCCAAAATTGGGAAACCCGTTTGGTTTATCACTGGCTGTTCGACCGGCTTCGGGCGTGAACTGGCCACCCAGACACTGGCACAGGGTTTTCGCACGGTGGTGACGGCCCGCAAGCCGGCGGCGGTGGAAGCGTTGGCAGCCAAGGGCGAGGCCTTGGTGCTCAAGCTCGACGTCACGGATCAACGTCAGATTGACGCGGCCATCAAAACCGCCGAAGAAAAGTTCGGTGGCATTGATGTGCTCGTGAACAACGCGGGCATCGGCTATTTCGCGGCGATCGAAGAGGGCGAAGAAAAAGAGGTGCGCCGCATGTTCGAGATCAATGTCTTCGGCATGAGCCGGATGATTCAAGCGGCGCTGCCGGGGATGCGCCGGCGGCGCAAGGGATTTATCATCAATATATCTTCACTCGCCGGACTGCGTTCCGCGCCGGCGCTCGGATTTTACAACGCGACCAAGTTTGCGGTCGAGGGTTTGTCCGGAGCGCTGTCACAAGAAGTTGAACCGCTTGGGATTCATGTAATGGTCGTTGAACCCAGCGGCTTTCGCACCGATTGGGCCGGACGTTCGGCGAATGAGAGCAAAAAGCAAATTGCCGACTACGCGAAAACGGCGGGAGCGTGGCGCCGTGAACTGCGCGCCGACTCGGGCAAGCAACCGGGTGATCCGGTTCGCGCCGCGCAAGCCATCATCCGCGCGGTGGAGTCGCCAAAACCGCCCCGCCATCTTTTGTTGGGCAACGATTCCTACGAAGGGGCCATGGCCAAGCTCGAAGAGTTGCGCAAAGATTTTTCGGCGGTGGAAACGATTGCCCGCGGAGCCGATTTTCCGAAGGGAAAGTGAAAAAATCAACCAGCTAATAAACGAAATCCAACCAAAATGAAAACCACCATGAACCGTTCCCTCATCGCCCTGGTCATCGCCGCGCTGGCGCTCGGCTCACTGGTATCCGCCAGGGCCGCCGTCGAAACCTATAACATTGACCCCGTGCATACCTGGGTCGGATTCTCCATCAGCCATTTCTTTACCAAGGTGCCAGGCTATTTCAGCAAGGTGAAGGGAACCATCGTCGTGGATCGTAACCATCTCGAAAATAGCACGGTCGAGGCCGTCATTGAAACGGCCAGCATCACGACGAATACAAAGATGCGTGACGACGACTTGCGTTCCACGAATTTCTTCGACGCCGCCCGGTTTCCGTCCATGACCTTCAAGAGTGAGTCGTGGAAAAGCACCGGCGATAATACCTACGCGGTCACCGGCGTGCTCACGATGAAGAATGTCGCGAAGGAAGTTGTGCTTAAGGTAACGTCGCTGGGCTTCGGACCGGGCATGAAGGGTGCCGCAATTTCCGGTTGGGAAGCCACGCTCACGTTGGACCGGCGTGATTTCGACATCACGGCGGACCAGGGCGCGATTGGCAACAATGTGGATGTGCTCATCAATGTTGAAGCCGACCTGCTAAAGACCGCGCCGGCGAAACCGTGAGTGTTGGTAGTGGCCAACCACTGATTAATCCGATCGGCACTGATTCCAGGTTAATCAACGAGGAACAGCAATGAATCCTCAAACCGCATTAGTTAACGTCCGCCAGATGGGCGAAGCCGACCGCTTGACGATCGCCTCTGGCAGGACGGTCGTTGAATTGATGGAAAATGCCGGCAGTGCTGCCGCCCGCGAAATCGAGAAACGCTGGTCCGCGCGTCCCGTAATTGTGCTGTGCGGCCCCGGCAATAATGGCGGCGACGGTTTTGTCGCGGCCCGGCATCTCTCCGCAACGGGCTGGCCGGTTCGCGTCGCCTTGCTCGGTTCACCGGATCATCTGACCGGCGCAGCGCGGCATCACGCGGAGTTGTGGCGCGGCGATGTTCAGCCAATGGCTCCGGACATGCTCGACGGGGCGGAATTGGTGGTGGATGCGATTTTCGGAGCGGGTCTCAGCCGCGCCCTGGATGGATCCGCTGCGGAAATTTTGTCTGCCGCCGCATGCCGGCGCCTGCCCATTGTTGCCATTGACGTTCCCAGTGGACTGATGGGCGATACCGGCGACGTGTTGGGCGCGGTTGCCGCCGTCCTGACGGTTACTTTCTTTCGCAAGAAGCCGGGGCACCTGCTTTTACCCGGCAGGCTGTTATGCGGCGAGGTTGTTGTTGCCGACATCGGCATCTCATCTTCCGTGCTTGAGCAGATTTCCCCAAATACTTTCGAGAATGATCCGTGCCTCTGGATTGGGAATCTGCCGCGACCGCAAGACGGGGGAAATAAATATAGCCGGGGTCACGCGTTAATTTCTGGCGGCTATCCTATGACCGGCGCCGCCCGAATGGCGGCCCGCGCTGCGGCCCGGGCCGGTTCGGGACTTACGACCATCGCGGTTTCCTCGCTGGCTCTGCCCGTCTATGCGGCGGCGTTGACCAGCATCATGGTTCAACCCTTGGCGGCACCGGACGATTTTGATTGCCTGCTGGACGACGCTCATTACAAGGCATTCCTCATCGGTCCCGGTGCCGGTGTCGGCGAGGAAACCCGCGCCCGGGTGCTCGCCATGCTGGAGACGGGTCGCCCCACAGTGCTCGACTCCGATGCGCTCACGACCTTCGCTGACGATCCGCCTACGCTCGATCAAGCGATCACTGGTCCCTGCGTGCTGACGCCACATGATGGTGAGTTCAAGCGCCTGTTTGACCCGAGCGGCGACAAGCTGACTCGCACGCGCGCCGCGGCCCGTCGCTCGGGCGCGATTATTATTCTCAAAGGCAGTGACACCGTGATCACGGCTCCGGATGGCCGGTCGGTTATCAACAGCAATGCGCCACCGACATTGGCCACCGGAGGTTCAGGCGATGTGCTGAGTGGAATCGTGCTTGGACTCCTGGCGCAAGGCATGGAGCCGTTCCTCGCCGCCTCCGCTGCGGTGTGGCTGCATGGCGCAGCGGCCACTGAATTTGGCCCGGGCCTGATTGCCGAGGATCTGCCAGATTTACTGCCGGTTGTTTTTCGTCGCCTTCATGAACAGAAATAAGGTCATGAGCCGCGGACGGATTCTCGCTCGCGGTGCGCGAAACCTCAGACCTGGTCGAAACCGAAGAATGTTATGTATGCGATGGTGCTAAAGAAAATTGGTACTGCCCTTGAATGGACAGAGCTCACTGATCCCCAACCGGGACCGGGCGAGATTCGCGTGCAGGTGGCTGCCTGTGGTGTGTGCCGCACCGATCTGCATGTCGTGGATGGCGAATTACCGGACCCGAAAGTTCCAATCATTCCCGGGCACGAAATTGTTGGCCGGATTGATTTGCTTGGGTCGGGCGTCAAAGAGTTGAAAACGGGTGAGCGGGTCGGCATTCCCTGGCTTGGTCACACTTGCGGCGTCTGTCCATATTGTATCGGCGGCCAGGAAAATCTGTGCGATCATCCGCTCTTCACCGGTTACACCCGCAACGGCGGCTTTGCGACCATGGTCATCGCCGATGCCCGTTTTGCCTTTCCCCTCGGCGAAGCCGGCAGGGATGCGGCGCTCGCCCCATTGCTCTGCGCCGGACTGATCGGCTGGCGTTCCCTGGCCATCGCCGGGAATGGTAAAAACATCGGCCTCTACGGCTTTGGCGCTGCCGCCCACATCCTGGCACAGGTCATTAAATGGCAGGGCCGATCCACGTTTGCCTTCACGCGACCGGGAGATGTTGCCGCTCAAAACTTCGCTCGAAGCCTCGGCGTAATTTGGGCCGGCGGTTCTGACGAGCTGCCGCCGGAGCCGTTCGACGCGGCAATTATTTTTGCAACCGTGGGCGATCTCGTGCCGCTGGCATTAAAGGCGGTTCGCAAGGGCGGCCGCGTCGTTTGTGCAGGCATTCACATGAGCGATATCCCAGGTTTCCCCTATCGGTTGCTTTGGGAAGAGCGGCAGCTTGTATCGGTCGCCAATCTCACGCGTCCGGACGGGATTGAATTTCTGCGCCTGGCACCGGAGATGGGAATCGTCACCAACACCACAAGCTATCCACTCAACCAGGCCAACCAGGCACTCGCTGATCTCCGCGCCGGGCGTTTTGAAGGCGCGGCGGTTCTCGTGCCCTGAGTGCGACCGGCATTCGTTTTTTGGCTTACGGTCGGGTTTCACCCCATAGCGCCCGCAAGATTCCCAGATGATGCTTCTGATCATGGATAATAAAAGCTGGCTTGTCGAAGTGGAGGCTGCGGCCCGCATCTGGGCGGGGGCGATCGTCGCGCCCGACTTGATCGTGGGGCATACCGTGTGGATGAGCGTGGCCCGCAAATAAAGCAAAGAACACTTTCCCGTCAGGTTGACGGTTAACAAACACAAAACCAAAACGAACGGATTATATGACCACACTCGAAATCAAAGGCGACTGGAACATCACCAAGGGAAAATTGAAACAGAAATGGGCGAAGCTCACGGATAATGATCTCCGTTACACTGAAGGCCAGCAGGAAGAACTGGTCGGCCGGATTCAAAAGCTCACCGGCGAGACGCGTGAAGTGGTTGAAAACACGATCAAGGAATACTCCTCTGCCTGCGGTTGCAAGTAAGCGGACATTTTCAGGCTGCTAACACATGAATCCCAAGGCCCTAACATGAAAGACCCAGTCTATAAACTCATTGAACTGACCGGCACCTCAACCACGTCCATGGAAGACGCGGTGGAAAAGGCCATTAAACGGGCGCACAAAACCATAAACAACCTGCGCTGGTTTCAGGTGATCGAAACCCGTGGCAACATCGAAAAGGGAAGAGTGAATCATTGGCAGGTGACCATCAAGGTCGGTTTCGCCGTGAATGAATGAACGGACGGTAAATCGCTAAACGTAAATAGCCACCATGCCCCAAGACGATAAATCCAGTTACACCGACAAACAGAAACGGCAGGCCGCTCACATCCAAGCCGGTTACGAAAAACGCGGTGTCAGTGTCAAAACTGCGGAAGCACGGGCCTGGGCCACCGTGAACAAACTCACCGGTGGCGGAAAACACGGCGGCTCCGGAAGGAAGCGTCACCCATCAACGTAGCCGGCGCACCGTTGAACCGTTATTCGCGCGGCAAGAAAAAGAAATGAATCATCTGGAACCAAAGCCAAAAACCAGGATTGCCCAAGGATTGGCCGCTTCCGCCCATTTGCAATCCGTCGATTGAAGTGGCAGCCAAAAACCAGGCAGCCCAATTAAGTAGTCGCATTTGTTTGGTGTCGCCATATGGTTACCAATCTTTTATAAAGCCAACCGGCATGGCCACAACCGACGCGAGCAACCAACCCAAGCCAGTTCTCCAACGCAACCCCAAGGCCAGCGACCGGGCAACTCTTGCCGCCATTGCGCATCAGGCTATGATGGAGCGCGGCTTGGAACCGGATTTTTCGGTGGCGGCGAAACAAGAGCTGGCGGCCATCGGCGGACCGGCCAGGGCGATTGATTCCATGCGGGACCTGCGTGGCCGCCTCTGGGCGTCCATTGACAACGACGACTCCCGCGACCTCGACCAGCTCACCGTCGCCGAACCGCTCGCGGACGGACAGGTCAGAATTCTCGTGGCGGTCGCGGATGTGGACGCCCTGGTGCACAAAGGCTCGGCGCTCGACGGCCATGCGGCGCGCAACACCACCTCCGTTTATACGCCCGCCGCGATTTTCCCCATGCTACCGGTGATGCTGTCCACCAACCTGACCTCGTTGAACGAGGATCAGGACCGCATCGCCGTAGTGGCGGACATGATCTTCAAAGAGGACGGTTCGCTCGCCACGTCAGAACTTTACCGGGCCCAGGTTCACAACCGCGCAAAACTGGCTTACAACAGCGTCGCCGCGTGGCTGACCGGCACCGGCCCGGCTCCAAAACGAGTCGCGGAGATTCCTGGACTCGACGAAAACCTTCGTCTTCAGGACCGGGTCGCGCAACGGCTCACAGGGCTGCGCCATCATCACGGGGCGCTCAGTTTGGAGTCGCTGGAGTCGCAGGCAATTTTCGCCGGCGACGCGCTTTCCACCCTTGAACTGGATCAGACAAACCGGGCGACGCAGTTGATCGAGGAATTCATGGTGGCGGCGAACGGGGTGACGGCCATCTACCTCGCCTCGAAAAAGTTTCCATCCCTCCGCCGCGTCCTGCGTGATCCCGAACGTTGGGCGCGTATTGTTGAACTCGCGGCGGCACTCAAGGAACAACTTCCCGCCGCACCGGATGCCGTCGCGCTCGAAGGTTTTCTGACCCGTCGCCGCACGGCTGCTCCGGAGAAGTTTGCCGATCTTTCCCTGTCGGTCATCAAGCTCATCGGTCGCGGCGAATACGCGCTCGATCTTTCCGGCGGCGAGGCGCCCGGACACTTCGCGCTGGCGGTAAAGGATTACACGCATTCCACCGCACCAAACCGTCGCTTCCCTGATCTCATCACGCAACGGCTCTTGAAAGCCGCGCTGGCCGGTGCGCCGCTGCCCTATACCATCCCGGAACTGACGGAACTCGCAAAACATTGCACCGATCAGGAAGATGCCGCCACCAAGGTTGAGCGGCAGGTCAACAAGTCCGCCGCCGCACTGCTGCTATCTGGAAAGATCGGGCAACAGTTCGACGCCATCGTCACCGGCGCGGCGGACAAAGGCACCTGGGTTCGGCTGCTCCAGCCGCCGATCGAAGGCCGGCTTACGCTCGGTTTTCAGGGACTCAAAGTGGGCGACCGCGTTCGCGTCAAACTCATCCACACCGATGTCCAACGCGGTTTCATAGATTTCGGCCGCGCCTGACGTTGCCCGGACCAGATGGCTGCTCGCGCGGTGCCCATTCGCCGCAGTTGTTCAATTCCATCGGCTTGATTCTGCCGGTTGTAAGTGAAATCACACCGCCGGTGCTTCACAAAAAGCATCTGATTGCAGGTCGGGTTATACCCCATAGCAGGCATTTGGTTGTCCAGCGATGCTTACCGCATGAAACCAAACAAGTTTTCACCGAACGCAGACCAGAAGCTGGCCCGGGCGCCAAAAAACGCCACCCGTGTGGGTTTAAATAAAAGTAAAACACCTTTGGCACCATTGCCGGGGGCGGCTGCCCGCCGGGCCTGCAGCGTTTATAAATACCAAGGTTCGCAGCCTGGTCATGAGGTAAAACACTGGCGGGAGGCCGAGGCGCAATTGTTCGATGGAGTTGAACGCGAAACCCAAATGCATCCGGGTTCGTCACTTTTCATAACCGAACATTAATAAGTCATTGTTTTATGAAACACCATAAGTTATCCAAAACTGAATCCGAGATCATTGGCCATGGGCCAACATCGGTCGCCGGCCCGAACAAGAGTGAAATTAATTTCTCGCCCTCGCCAGACGAGGTGGCCAGGAAAGCTTACTTTGCTTATGAGAATGAGGGTTCTCAGCCCGGTCACGAGGTGCAGCATTGGCTCAAGGCAGAGGCGGATTTGATCGCGGAACGCAATCTTACCCGGGTTCACGGTTTTCATAACCGGACATAAATTAATTTTCCGGCACAAAAACATGAACACACCCATCATTGACCGGGACCTGTCCAAGCAGGCGCCGCACAGTCCGCGGGAACGCATCGGCGGATTCGCCATCGCGTGCCGGGCCGTGGACAAATGCCGCGCCAGTCTGGCGGGTTCGCTCGGCGAATATCACTACGATTGTCCACTGGACAACCGGCTCTTCAGTTTCAAGGGCATCACCGGCGACCAGTTCAAAGCCGCCGTCAAGGTCGCGAAAAATTATGACGACGTTGGCGCCTGGCTGCTGGCCCACGGCACGGCTAAGACGCCACCGGAAATCGAGGATTGGTCGGATGATCAGGAAGCCCGCAGCCCGATGAAAAATCCGGAGAAACGCGCCCGCTTTATTGAGAACTGTCATCAACTCGGCCTCGATCCGGACAAGACCACCACGTTTGACTGGTTGGAAGCAGATGATCGTTTCAGTTTCCGCAGTGCGACCGAATAACCTTGGTTAACCGGACAACCGACCCTCAACCACGAAGAATTAATTTATGAAAAATCACACCAACAAAGTTGCGGCCCCGCCACAAACTCCGGTTTTTCCGCAAACCCTGCATGAATTGCGGCCCCCTCACGATAAACCGATGCCCAATCCAAAACCCAAAAAACGGGACAACATATTTTCCAAATCCCGGGACGTGCGCGAGGATCGCGGCACGCGCGAAATGAAAACGTCGCACAACGACCAAACCTTTCACGCGCGGTAATTTTTAATTTATGAAAACAAATCCACTCAAAGAAGGTGCGCTGACTGAAAAATCCGCCGGTCTCGGCACGGTTACCCCCAAGATGGTACGGGCCCGGGCGGCGGAGTTGGCGGTCATTGACGGTCACTTGTCGAGCGACGCGACCAAATCTCATTATGCGCGGGCCAAACGGGAGCTGACCGGCGAACCGGATATGGATCCGAAAGATGCGATTCTTGAATCCGCACCCGAGGCTGAACGCTGGGATCCGGTTCCTGGCTCCACGGGGCAAAAAGTTCCAGCAACTCCGAGCGAAGATGAAGACGATGAAGGGCGAAGTGATAAGGAAAGGCTCGTCGAAGGCGGAATCGCCGAAGCAGAGATTGAGCAAAGTTTCCAAGCCGCCAAAGCTGCTGCCAAAAAGGATTCATGAGTCCGCCGGCAGTTCACGTTCCGCAGACGGGACCGGTCGCACCGGTTCCGGATGTGCCGGCTTTAAGCTTCGCCCCGGCTCAATCGCTTTATGCACTCATCGAACAACAGCCGTTTTTTAAGGGATTAAACCCCCAGCAGCTTCAACGGCTCGCCGGTTCGGCCTTGAAAATGAAATTTGAAACCGGTGCGAGCATTTTTGAGGAGGGAAGCCCCGCCAACCGGTTTTATCTGATATTAACCGGCCGGGTGGAGCTGGCATCGGAAATGGAAGACCGGAATGTGATTCCCATTCAAACTCTTGGGCCGGGCGACGACTTGGGTTGGTCCTGGCTTTTTCCTCCCTATTACACACATTTCAGTGCGCGCGCCTTGGAGCCAACCACCACGATATTTTTCTATGGGACCAGGCTGCGTGAACAGTGCGAACAAGACCACGAACTGGGCTACCAGGTCATGAAGCGAATCGCCGAGGTGGCGACCCAATCGCTCCGGGCCACCCAGCGACGTTTAATGCAATACATTGACAAAAATATTCCCGAGCAACCATGAAACCGCGGTGCCAGACATCGACAACGCCCGGACGCAGTCTTCGGCCTTTTTCCCGGGGAAAAAGTTGGCAAGAGGGTGGTCAGGTTCAGTTGAGCCTTTTTGCGTGATGTGCTGGTCGTTCCACTTGTAGAGCTGCTCGGTGCGCGGAAGTGCATGGTATGAAGCGGGAGCGATGAACATGATTCACTGGTTGCATTCTTTACTGCCTCATATTCCTCATTACGGATATGTGCTGGTGTTCATCGTTGCGTTTTTGAACAACCTCGGCGTTCCGCTGCCGGGAGAAACGATTCTATTGGGGGCCGGATTTGTTTTGGCGAAAACCGCGGATTCATTGTGGCAACCCGTGGTGGCTGGAACCATGGCCTGTATTCTGGGCGGCCTCATTGCCTTCGGGCTGGGGCGGCGGTTGGGCCATGCCCGTCTCGAAAAAATCCACTGGCTTCATCTCACACCGGAACGGATGCAGTGGCCGGAACAATTTTTCAAACGTCATGGCGCCAAGACGGTTTTTATCGCGCGGTTCATCTTCCTTTTTCCTCCCGTCGTGGTGAATTTGCTGGCCGGCATGTCAAAAATGCGATGGCGTACCTTTCTGTTTTACAATGTCACGGGATCGGCGGCTTATACCACCACTTACATCCTGATCGGATATTTTCTTGGGAAGCAATGGAAGCTGCTCGAAGCCTGGTTGGGCCCCACGGCGCTTTACCTGATGCTCGGGGGACTGGCCCTTGTGGTTGTCACCGTGATTTTCAGACGTTCTTTGGCCGGTTATTCGGCGTGCCTTTTTGCCAAAAAGCATCAGCAGAAATAAAGGATGGTGGGTGAACACCCGCCGGTGCCCGCCAAGGCCTGTGCCACATGTCTGGTCCGGCCTCTCCCCGGCAATGAATGAATTTTAGCCACCAAGCCCAGGGTAACCGTAACCCGGAATATTTTTCATAATTACGGTCATCAAGGTGGCGCGAACCGTGAGGGTTTCCGTCTCCGCATCCAATAAAAACGGATTGACCGTGACTGAACATTTCTCGGTTAAGAGTCGTTGCGATGAAAAAACCAACATGCGTTGGGATGGATTTTGTTTGCGTTGATGGAGTGTGCCGGCCGGTTCCCGGGTTCGCGAGAGGTTGCTTTTGCTCATGTTATAACCAGTAAGACGAACGTCCGGCGAACGCTATGGGGTGTTCACCCCATTGTTTACGGTGGCCAAAAGCGACACTTTCGGATTATGGGCGACGTTGTCCTCGAAATCAAAAACCTGACCCGCCGCTTCGGCGCGTTCACGGCGGTGGATGCGCTGACGCTTTCGGTCAACGCCGGCGAGGTTTTCGGCCTGCTCGGCTCCAATGGGGCGGGCAAGACCACCACAATCAAGATGCTCACCACGCTCTTGCCGCCCACGTCGGGCGAGGCGCGCGTGGCCGGCTTCTCCATCACCACCCAGCCGGTCGGTGTCCGCCGCGTCATCGGTTATGTACCGCAGTCGGTCTCCGTGGACGGTTCACTCACCGGCTACGAAAATCTGCTCATTTTCGCCAAACTTTACGACCTGCCACACCGCGAGCAGCCCGCACGCATCAAGGAGGCATTGGAGTTCATGAACCTCACGGCCGATGCCGGACGTCTGGTGAGTGAATACTCCGGCGGCATGGTCCGCCGCCTGGAAATCGCCCAGTCCACGTTGCATCGTCCCAAGGTGCTTTTCCTCGATGAACCGACCGTCGGGCTGGATCCCATTGCGCGCGACGCGGTCTGGAAACATCTCGTGGATATGCGGGCCAACTATGGCACGACGTTGTTTTTCACCACTCATTATCTGGAGGAGGCGGAGAGCCATTGTGATCGCATCGCGATCATGCACCTGGGCAAGGTGGCGGCGCTCGGCACGTGCCGAGAACTCGAAACCTCGCTGGGCACCGGCCATACGTTGAATGACGTCTTCGTCCATTATGCCGGCAGTGCGCTGGATAGCGGCAACAATTTCCGCGCCGTCTCCGCCGAACGCGCCACGGCGCAGCGCCTGGGTTGACTTATGACCGCCACCACTTTCATCCACCCCTTTAGCGGCTTCATCGAGAAGACGCTGGTCATCACCGAATTTGAGTTGCGCAAGTTGCGCCACGATTTCACGGAACTCGTCACCCGCGCCCTTCAGCCCGCCCTCTGGCTGCTCATCTTCGGTCAGGTGTTTTCACGCAGCGGGATGATGCACACGGGTAATATTCCCTATCTGGACTTCATTGCTCCCGGCATCCTGGCGCAAAGCGTTCTCTTCGTGGCCATTTTTTACGGCATCAACGTCATCTGGGAACGCGATCTCGGCATTGTGCAGAAATTTCTCGCCAGCCCAACTCCGCGCGCCGCGCTGGTGCTCGGCAAGGGTTTCTCCGCCGGTTTCCGTACGCTCTCGCAGGCGGCCATCGTTTACGGCCTCTCGCTGTTGCTCGGGGTGAAGCTGAATTGGAGCCCGCTCGCGCTCCTCAACGTGCTGATCATCGTGGTCCTGGCCGCGACGCTGTTCTCGACGTTTTCGCTCATCATTGCGTGCATTGTGAAGACACGCGAACGGTTCATGGGCGTCGGCCAGGTGCTGACCATGCCGCTCTTTTTTGCGAGCAACGCGATTTATCCCACCGAAATCATGCCCGGATGGCTGAAGACCATTTCTCATCTGAATCCGCTGACTTACGTCGTGGATGCCCTGCGCACGTTCATGCTGGCTGGCAGCACGAGCACCTTCGGTCTGGGCTTTGACTATGCGATCATCCTCCTGACCACGACCATCCTGGTCATCATCGGCGCGCGATTGTATCCCCGTCTGGCCACCTAAAATCCACCCAGCCAGTCAATGCTTGTGAATACTCGAACCGAAACCGCCCTTCCAGGGACGCCGAAACGCGTCGGCATCGCTGCCGACCACGGCGGTTACGAGTTGAAGGAATATCTAGCCGGGCAATTGCGCGAAGCCGGTCATGAAGTGGTTGACTTCGGCGACGGGCGGCCGAAGGAGGAGGATGATTATCCGGATTTCATCGTGCCGCTGGCGCGCGCGGTGGCCTCCGGGACGGTGAAACGCGGCATTGGAATCTGCGGAAGTGGTGTCGGGGCCTCCGTTTGCGCGAACAAAGTGGCGGGGGTTCGGGCCTGCCTGATTCACGAAACCTTTTCGGCGCATCAAGGTGTCGAGGACGACGATTTAAACCTGATCTGTTTTGGCGGCCTCGTGATCGGCCACGCCTTTGCCTGGGAATTGTTGCAGACCTTTCTCGCCGCGAAATTCACCGGAGCCGATCGTCATTGTCGCCGATTGACCAAAGTGGCCAATTTGGAAAACCAACCATGAGCGCAGCAAATGTTATGACATCCAAACCAATACCCGTTAGAAACTCGAAGAATTATTACCTGCCCACAGAAATTGAAGGGTTCGATTCCCTGGCGGAGCTGGCGCTGGATTTACGTTGGTCGTGGAATCACGCCACCGATGACGTGTGGCGACAGCTGGATCCCGTGCTGTGGGATTTTACCCAAAACCCCTGGGTGGTTCTGCAGACCGTCTCCCAGGACAAACTTAAAGGCGTGTTGGCCAATCCCACCTTCCGCAAAAAGATTGATGACCTGCTGCAGGCCAAACGTCGGGCGGCGGAGACGCCCGCATGGTTTCAGAAAAGCCATCCGCAGTCGCCCTTGAAGTGTGTCGCGTATTTCAGCATGGAATACATGTTGAGCGAGGCGCTGCCCATTTACTCGGGCGGGCTGGGCAATGTGGCCGGCGATCAGCTCAAAGCCGCCAGCGACCTGGGCGTGCCGGTGATCGGTGTGGGGCTGCTCTACCAGCAAGGCTATTTTCGCCAGGTGATTGACAAGGACGGGACGCAACAGGCCCTTTATCCGTATAACGACCCCGGGCAGTTGCCCATCACGCCGTTGCGCCAGGCGAATGGCGAATGGTTGCGATTGGAGATCACCTTGCCCGGCTATTCGGTCTGGCTGCGCGCCTGGGAGGTGCAGGTCGGTCGGGTGAAGCTTTACCTGCTGGACAGCAATGACGCGGCAAACTTTCCCGCGCATCGCGGAATTACCAGCGAATTGTATGGCGGCGGACCGGAGTTACGGCTCGTGCAGGAAATGGTGCTGGGCATCGGCGGCTGGCGGCTGCTCGCCGCGCTGGGCATCAAGCCGGATGTCTGTCACTTGAATGAAGGTCATGCCGCGTTTGCCGTATTGGAACGTGCCCGCAGCTTTATGCAGGAAAATGCGCAGTCTTTTGAAATCGCGCTGGCCGCCACGCGGGCGGGGAATCTCTTCACCACGCACACGGCCGTGGCCGCCGGGTTTGACCGCTTTACTCCGGCGCTCATCGAACAATACCTCGGTCATTATGCCACGCAGAAGCTTGGCATCACCCTCCGTGATTTTCTGGCCCTGGGCCGCCAGAATCCGGACGACGCGTCGGAGAGTTTCAACATGGCTTATCTGGCCGTCCGGGGCAGCGGGTCAGTGAATGGCGTGAGTCGCTTGCATGGGCAAGTCAGCCGGCAATTATTTTCGCCGCTGTTTCCACACTGGCCGGTGGACGAAGTGCCCGTCGGCTATGTGACCAACGGAGTTCATATGCCGACCTGGGATTCGGCTGCCGCGGATGAGCTTTGGACCAAGGCATGTGGCAAGGACCGCTGGCTGGGCAAGCCGGAAAATATGGAGCAGGACATTCGCCGCGTCTCCGACGACACCCTCTGGCAATTTCGGCTCGCCACCAGCAAATCGCTCGTGGAGTATGCCCGCGACCGTCTGGCCCGGCACTATGCCGCTGCCGGTGCGTCGCCGGAGAGGGTTGAGGAGGCAAAACATTTGTTTGATCCAAACGCCTTGACCCTGGGTTTTGCGCGACGCTTTGCGACCTACAAAAGACCCAATCTGCTGCTGCACGACCCGGAGCGGCTGTTGCGGCTGTTATCCAATCACGAGCGCCCGGTGCAAATCATCATTGCCGGCAAGGCGCATCCGGCCGACCTGGCGGGACAAGCCCTGATTCAGAAATGGATCCAGTTCATTCGCCGACCGGAGGTCCGGCCGCATGCGATTTTCCTCAGCGATTACGACATGCATCTGACCGGTCGCCTGGTGCAGGGGGTGGATGTCTGGATCAACACACCCCGACGACCGTGGGAGGCGTGCGGGACGAGCGGCATGAAGGTGCTGGTCAACGGCGGCATCAATCTATCGGAACTGGACGGCTGGTGGGCGGAAGCCTTTACCACCGACCTCGGCTGGGCGCTGGGCGACGGACAGGAACATGGCAGCGATCAATCCTGGGACGCGGCCGAAGCCGAAGCGCTCTACGATCGGCTCGAACATGAGGTGATTCCGGAATTTTATACGCGAAATGACAAAGGTATTCCCACAGCCTGGGTCGCACGAATGCGTGAAAGCATGGCGCAATTGACTCCGCGTTTCTCCGCGACCCGCGCCGTGTGCGAATACACCGAACAGCATTATCTCCCGGCCGCCGCCGCCTGCCAATCGCGCGTGGCCAACCAGGGCGCAATCGGCAAACACATGGTGGACTGGCGGAACGATCTGGACAAAAAATGGGCGTCGTTGCATCTTGGCAAAATGAAGCTGGCGACCCGCAATGGGACGCATGTGTTTGAGATTGAACTCGGTCACGACGGTCTCGACCCAACAGCAGTGCGGGTGGAGTTATACGCTGACGGAATCAAAGCGGGTGCTCCCGTGCGGCTGGAGATGACCCGCCTGCTTCCGGCCGCCGACAAGTCCGGCGGCAATATTTACAGTGCCACCGTGCCGTCGGCCCGTCCGCCGACGGACTACACGGTGCGAGTGATGCCGCGCTGCGACGGAGCAGCCATTCCGTTGGAAGCCCCGCGAATCTTATGGCAGCGATGATTTTAATTGAGCCAATAACATGAAAACATCGATCGAATACATCATCGTGGCGGTGCCTTTTCACGCCGATGCCGCAACCCACGATGAGCTGGCGCAAAAAGTGAATGAGCGGCTGACCGCCGGTTACGAACTGTTGGGTGGACCATTCCTCAGCGAAGCAATGATGTATCAGGCCATGATGAAACCCATTTACCAAACTTCCCGGGCATCGACCGCGTGAAAAAAAACATCCCGATCACAACCCTTTTCCTGGACATCGGCGGGGTCCTGCTGAACAACGGCTGGGATCACCTTGCCCGTCGGCGGGCGGCGAAACACTTCAAACTGGACTGGGCCGGGATGGAACAACGGCATGCCTTGAACTTTGAAACGCACGAGGTGGATAAACTTACTTTCAGTGAGTATTTGGACCGCGTGGTCTTCTACGAAAAACGTCCGTTCACGCGTGCCGAGTTTCGCCGTTTTATGTTCGCGCAATCGAAACCGGTCGCCGGGATGATTGAACTGGTCCGCCGCCTGAAAGTTAAATTCGGATTGAGGATTATCGTCGTCAGCAACGAATCGCGCGAACTAAATGCGTATCGAATTCGGAAGTTCAAGCTGGCCGGATTTGTTGACGCGTTTATTTCTTCCTGTTTCGTTCGTCTCCGAAAACCGGACGCGGATATTTTCAAACTGGCGTTGGACATCGCCCAGACACCCGCCCGGCAGATCGTCTATATCGAAAATACCCCGATGTTCGTCCAGGTCGCGGAAGGTTTTGGAATTCGAAGCATTCTGCACACGGATTACAAATCTACGTGCGCAAAACTGGCTTCATTGGGATTGCGGAATCACGTAGGAGACACCCATGAAAGCCGCTGACCCAAGCATCCTCACGATCAACGGCGGCTCGTCCAGCATCAAATTTGCACTCTACCATATCGCAGAACCATTGAAGCGGGGGCTGTACGGAAAGGTTGACCGCATCGGCCTGCGCGGAACGAATCTGGCGTTCCATGACCCGACCCAGAAACAGCCGGAGAGCCGCAACCTCATTGCCCCGGATCACAAATCAGCGGCGAATTCCCTGATCGACTGGCTCGAAAAGCAAATTGATTTCAAATCGGTCAAGGCGGTGGGACATCGGGTGGTGCATGGGATGAAACATACCGAGCCGGAGATTGTCACCCAGAAATTGCTGGATGAACTGCATCGCATCAGCCCGAACGACCCGGATCATCTGCCGCGCGAAATTGAACTGATCGAGACGTTCCGTCATCGCCATCCGAAACTGCCGCAGGTGGCCTGCTTCGACACGGCGTTTCACCAGACGATGCCACGCGTGGCCAAACTCCTGCCGATTCCGCGCCGATTCGATGCCAAGGGCATTCAACGCTACGGTTTCCACGGCTTGTCTTACGCGTATCTGATGGAAGAACTCGCGCGGCTCGGCGACCCGGCGGCGACGAAGGGCCGCGTGATCCTCGCGCATCTCGGCAACGGCGCCAGTCTGGCCGCGGTGCGCGACGGCAAGAGCATGGACACCAGCATGGGCTTTACCCCGACCGCGGGCCTGGTGATGAGCACCCGCACGGGCGATTTGGATCCCGGCCTCGCGCCGTATCTTGCGCGCACCGAGCAGATGACCACCAGCCAGTTTTACAAAATGGTCAATCACGAATCCGGGCTGCTTGGCGTCTCGGAGACCAGCTCCGACATGCGGGATTTGCTCGACCATGAAAAGCAGGATGTACGGGCGGGGGAAGCCGTGGCGCTGTTTTGTTACCAGGCAAAAAAATGGATCGGCTCCTTCGCCGCTGCACTCGGTGGCTTGGACACGCTCGTTTTCGCCGGCGGCATCGGTGAAAATGCGCCCGTTGTCCGCGCCCGGATCTGCGAAGGACTGGGCGTCTTCGGCATTGAATTGGATAAGTCGCGTAATGCGGAAACCGCGCCCGTGATTTCCATGCAAACCCATCGCGTCACCGTGAGGGTCATTCGCACGGACGAAGAACTGATGATTGCCCGCTCGGTTCTGCGTTCCTGTCCGGTGATCAGAGCGGGGAAAGGGAAACCAAATCAGCATTGATCCCCTCCGCAATCACCATTTGGAACATCATCCGAACATTATGAAAGCCACCCAAATCCTGCGCGACCTGGGCCAGAGCCTCTGGCTCGACAACATCACGCGCGACTTGTTGAACAGCGGCACCCTCAAACGCTACCTTGGCGAGCCGTCGGTGAGCGGGCTGACATCAAAAGATTGGAACCATGGTGCGGTGTCCTTCGGTTACCCCGCACGGCTCGGTCACACCCGGCCGCCGGGCGGGCGACAACGATTATGCCTTTCCCGGTGGGTTTCGCTTGTAGCCGCAGGCCGGCACCCGCCAAAGTACCACCCGTGCAACGCCTGATCCGGATAAGCGCAAAGAAACGCGGCTTGGTACCAGGAATAAAATGAAAAGCTGACAAGCATGAATGCAACAATCAAACCACTCACCCAACGCCCGGCTTGGAAAGCCCTCGCCGTGCATCACAAGCAAATCCAAAAACTGCCCCTGCGAAAACTGTTCGCTGAAGACGCCAAACGCGGCCAAAGATTCACGGCCGAGGCCGGCGGATTGTTTCTGGACTTCTCCAAAAATTGCATCACCGACCAGACGCTCAAGCTGCTCCGGCAACTGGCCGGGGAATCCGGTCTGCGCGGCAAAATGGACGCGATGTTTGGCGGCGAAAAAATCAACGTCACGGAAAACCGCGCCGTCCTGCACGTGGCGCTGCGCGCACCGAACGGAGCAAGTATCTTCGCGGATGGCAAGAACGTCGTGCCGGAAGTCCGCGCCGTGCTCGACAAGATGGCGAAGTTTTCCAATCGCGTCCGGAGCGGCGAATGGAAAGGGCATACCGGCAAACGCATCAAGAATGTCATCAACATCGGCATTGGTGGCTCCGATCTGGGTCCGGTCATGGCTTACGAGGCGCTGAAACATTACAGCGAGCGCCGCCTCAACTTCCACTTCATCTCGAATGTGGACGGGATGGATTTTGTGGAAGCCGTCCGCGATCTCGACCCGGCGGAAACGCTGTTCATTATTTCGTCAAAAACCTTCACGACACTGGAAACCATGACGAATGCGCAAAGCGCGTGCGACTGGCTGCTGGCCGGACTCGGCGGCGAGGTCAAAGCCGTGGCGAAACATTTCGTGGCGGTCTCGACCAATGCCGAAAAAGTTTCCGCGTTCGGCATCGATACGGCGAACATGTTCGGCTTCTGGGACTGGGTGGGCGGACGTTATTCAATGGACTCGGCCATCGGCCTTTCGACGATGCTCGCGGTTGGCCCGGACAATTTCCGCGCGCTGCTCGCCGGCTTTCACGAAATGGACGAACATTTCCGCACCGCGCCGTTTGAAAGGAACCTGCCGGTGCTGATGGGACTTCTGTCGGTTTGGAACAACGATTTTCTCGGCGCGCAAACCGTGGCCGTGCTGCCCTACGAACAATATCTGAAACGCTTTCCCGCGTATCTTCAGCAGTTGACGATGGAGAGCAACGGCAAACACGTCACGCTCGACGGTAAAAAAGTGAATTACCAGACCGGGCCGGTTTACTGGGGCGAACCCGGCACGAACGGCCAACACTCGTTTTATCAATTGATTCATCAGGGCACGCGGCTGATCCCATGCGACTTCATCGCGTTTGGCCACGCCCTTGCTCCGTTGGGCCGGCACCACGACATTCTGCTGGCGAACGTTTTTGCCCAGGCCGAGGCTCTCGCTTTTGGCAAAACCGCTGAAGAAGTCAAAGCTGAAGGCACGCCGGCCTGGCTGGTGCCGCATCGGGTTTTTGAGGGTAATCGTCCGTCCAACGTCATTCTCGCCGACCGGCTCACGCCGGAGATTCTCGGCCAGCTCGTCGCGCTTTACGAACACAGCGTCTTCACGCAGGGCGCGATTTGGAACATTGATTCATTTGATCAATGGGGCGTCGAGTTGGGCAAGGTGCTCGCCCAGCGGATCGTTCCTGAATTGGAAAGCAAAACCCCGCCCAGACTCAATCACGACAGTTCAACGAACAACTTGATCAGCCGTTATCGGAAATTGAAGGGGACGGAATAAAACCCTCTGCTGGATTCATTTTCGGCGGCCGCTGTTCTTCGATTTTCCGCGGTAGGGTTTTACCCCATGGCGAAGCCGCCCCCGTCGGCACAAATTGAGTAGGCACTGGCAACCGCAACGATCGCGGTGCAACTGATTTCTTAAGCAGCCGCCTGCCGACAAAGAACAAAAGCGAAACGCAAAAAACGAAGGAGCTATTATGTTAATTAAAGCCAAAACACTGGAAGGTTACAAATTGGACAGCCTCAACGGGGAAATCGGGAAGGTCAAAGAATTCTACTTCGATGACCGGCACTGGACCATCCGTTATCTGGTTGCGGAAACCGGAACCTGGCTGGCGGACCGGCAGGTGCTGATTTCTCCGTATGCGCTGGCCACCGTGAACAAAACTGAACGTAACATCGGCGTTGATTTAACTAAAAAGCAGATTGAGGACAGTCCCTCCCTGGACACCCACAAGCCAGTCTCCCACCAATTCGAGCAGGCCTATTACGGGCATTACGGCTACCCGGAGTATTGGAGTGGCCCCTTCAGCTGGGGATATAATCCTTACCTGATGCGTGATCCCGAGCAATGGAAAACACCCCCCCAGGACAAGAAGGGGTGGGATCGCCATTTGCGCAGCACTTACGGTGTCAGCGGCCATCATATTCAAGCCTTGGATGGCGAGATTGGCCACGTCCAGGATTTTATCATCGATGACGAGACATGGGCGATCCGCTATCTCATCGTGGACACCCATAACTGGTGGCCGGGCAAAAAGGTCCTGGTCTCACCACTATGGATCGAGCGCGTCAGTTGGGGCGAGCGGATGGTCTTCGTCAACCTGGATCGCGAAACCATCAAGCAGTCACCGCCATACACGGAGGCATCTCTGCTGACCCGGGATTATGAGATTGGCCTGCATCGTCATTACCATCGCAAGGGTTACTGGGTGGACGAACTGGTGGCCATATAGCAGGCCAATTGACCGACGGCCTCCGCTCAACGTCTGGATCGCCCGGGGTGAGCTGGCCCGGCGCGATGAAAAGAATCTTATGATGAACCAAACCAACGGATGGATGGGGGATGGGCCGGCGGAGGAATCTGGATTTGGACGGTGATCGGTGCGGCGGTGGTGGTACTGCTGGTCGTTGTGATTGGCAAGCTGTCCAAGAAATAATCAAGCGTTCACGACCCGCCGGTGAAGTGAACCGGTATGGCGGATCTCATCAGCAACGCCTTGCGGCTGAGGAAAGTGAACCTGTAATTTATGCGAAACAAGAAAACCAAAACTCTCATTCCGGAACTGCTCCACCAGATGGACGCCTACTGGCGTGCCGCGAACTATCTGTCGGTCGGGCAGATCTATCTCTACGACAATCCGTTGCTCAAGCGGCCGCTGAAGCTCTCTGACGTAAAGCCGCTGGTGGTCGGACACTGGGGTACGACGCCCGGCCAGAATTTCATCTATGTCCACCTGAACCGGGTCATTAAAAAGTATGACCTGGATATGTTCTACATTGCCGGACCCGGTCACGGCGGCCCGGCCATAGTGGGCAATGTCTATCTCGAAGGCACCTGGAGCGAGGTTTATCCGAACGTCACCCAGGACGAAGCTGGGCTCAAAAAACTGTTCACGCAATTCTCCTTTCCCGGCGGGATTTCCAGCCACGTCGCGCCGACGACTCCGGGTTCGATTCACGAGGGCGGCGAGCTGGGCTATTCGCTGTCACACGCTTTCGGTGCGGCATTCGATAATCCCGGTCTGATCGTCGCCTGCGTGGTCGGCGACGGTGAAGCGGAAACCGGCCCGCTGGCGACCGCCTGGCAATCCAACAAGTTTCTCGACCCGATCACCGACGGGGCCGTGCTGCCAATCCTGCATCTTAATGGTTACAAGATCAGCAACCCGACTCTGCTGGCGCGCATTGAACATGAGGAATTGGAGCAATTTATCCGCGGCTGCGGCTGGACGCCTTACTTTGTGGAAGGTGACGAGCCGGATAAAATGCACGAACTCATGGCGGCGACCTTGGATAAAGCCATCGAAGACATCCGGCATATTCAAAAGAAAGCGCGGGACAATCGGGACACCACCCGGCCGCGGTGGCCGATGATCGTTCTCAAGTCGCCGAAGGGTTGGACCGGACCGAAAGAAGTGGATGGTTTGAAAGTGGAAGGCACCTTCCGCGCACACCAGGTGCCACTTCTGGTGGATGCCGAACATCCCCAGCACGTCAAACAACTTGAAAGGTGGATGAAAAGTTACAAGGCCGAAGAATTGTTCGATAAAAATGGCCGGCTCAATCCGGACCTGGCAGAACTCGCGCCGAAAGGCAACCGGCGGATGGGGGCTAATCCCCACGCCAACGGCGGCATTCTGCTGCGCGACTTGCGGATGCCCGACTTCCACGACCATGCGGTGACTGTGCCTTCGCCCGGGGCGGTGGATGGACAGGATACCATGGTGCTGGGCAAATTCCTGCGCGACGTGGTCAAACTCAATGCGGGTAATTTTCGCGTCTTCGGCCCGGATGAAACCCTTTCCAATCTGTTGGGCGCGGTCTTCGAAACCACCAACCGTCAATGGGATGCACAGGAAGTAAAGACGGACGAATTCCTCGCGCCGGCCGGACGCGTGGTGGACTCGATGTTGAGTGAACACCAGTGCGAAGGGTGGTTGGAAGGTTATTTGCTGACCGGACGGCACGGGCTGTTCAACAGCTATGAGGCGTTCATTCGCATCGTGGACTCGATGTTCAGCCAGCACGCCAAATGGCTGAAGGTCACTTCGGAACTGCCCTGGCGCCGAAAGATTGCGTCGCTGAACTATCTGCTCGCGTCGCACGTCTGGCAGCAGGATCATAATGGCTTCACCCATCAGGATCCCGGCTTCCTCGACCATGTCATCAACAAGAAGGCCGACATTGTGCGCGTTTATTTGCCGCCGGATGCGAACTGTCTGCTGTCCGTTTTTGATCATTGCCTGCGCAGCCGGCACTACGTCAACGTGGTGGTGGCCGGCAAACACCCGTTGCCCCAGTGGCTGACCATGGACGCCGCCGTGGTGCATTGCACCGAGGGCATTGGCATCTGGCAATGGGCGAGCAACGACCAGGGCTCCGAGCCGGACGTGGTGATGGCCTGTTGCGGCGACACGCCCACGCTGGAGATTCTGGCCGCCGTTTCCATTCTGCGCGAACACCTGCCCGATCTAAAAATCCGGGTGATCAATGTCGTTGACCTGATGAAGCTCCAGCCCAAAACCGAACATCCGCACGGGTTGAGCGAAACGGATTACGATTCGCTGTTCACCAAAGACAAGCACATCATCTTTGGCTTTCATGGCTACCCGTGGCTGGTTCACCGGCTGACCTATCGTCGCACCAATCGCAACCTCCACGTCCGTGGCTACAAGGAAGAAGGCACCATCACCACCGCCTTCGACATGCGGGTGCAGAACGACCTGGATCGCTTTCATCTGGTGCAAGACGTGGTGGACCGCGTGCCGAATCTGGGTTCCAAAGGCGCCTACCTGAAGCAGCAGATGCAGGACAAGCTCATCGAGCACAAGCGCTACATTGACAAGCACGGCCAGGACCTGCCGGAGATTCGGAATTGGAAGTGGGGTCAGGGTGAAACGCAAAACGGGAAACCGCTGGCGGAAAAAATTTGTGTGCCGGAATTAAAGTCACGGCGAATCAGCGCGATCAAAAATGGAAAGCATAACAACGTGAAACGAACCAAAGGAGTCCAACATGCCCATTAATCTCACGGAAGAAAACAGCGGAAAGATGCTCACCGTCCACGTCAGCGGAAAGCTGGTGAAAGCAGATTACGAGCGCTTCGTGCCCGAGTTCGAGCGACTCGTCCGGCAGCACGGAAAGTTGCGCGTGCTGTTCGACATGACCGGCTTTCACGGCTGGACAGCCGGCGCTTTGTGGGCGGACACGAAGTTTGCGGTGCATCATTTCAGCGACATTGAGCGCTTGGCGGTGGTCGGAGAGAAGAAATGGCAGGAAGGCATGGCGACGTTTTGCAAACCGTTCACGAAAGCGACGATTCGTTACTTCGATCACGCCGATGCCGCTGAGGCGCTGAAGTGGTTGGCGGAAGCATAGCAGCTTATGAATGAATTAAAGGATGAACACAAGTCGCACGGAGATCCGAATGGTGGCCCGATTAACCACGGGCAACCGCCTTATTGGCGACGGGCGCATCGGGACTGGCGCATCTGGTTCTGCGTGATTTTGATGCTGGTGGCCATGGTGGTTTATTTGATGACCGGTGATTTGCGCTGGCCGTTTCATGGCCATCCGCAGCCGATGGTACCAATCGCCGGCTGAAAAATCGCCGTCGAGTCATATCCAGCCTTGGGTGAACAGGAATTCGTCCGCGACGGCTTGCCAAGGATTTAGCAGGCAGCAACTTCGCAGCGCGAAATGAATTTGTCCTATTGCGTCAGGGTTAATGGCAGCATCAACGACGAGACCGGTGCCGACCATGCCCGCGCCGGCGCAGATCCCTTTGTAGTGGGCACGAGCTTGTCTGGTACTCGCGACCTAAAATCTCAGCGTCACCCAATTGCGCCGGAGGGTGAGCGAGGGATCCCAAGCTGATGGGATTGAATCATTAAGTCCGAATCGTTGCGATGGGGTGAATACCCCATAGTGCCGGCCGAGGGTTCGATTTATAGTGACGCGTGATGGGAAACATTGGCCGGTTCAATTCCTGATATCGCGATGAATTTATTGATTAAAATCCCTCTTCTGCTGTGCCTGCTCGCTGGCACGACCTTGTCGGTGCGGGCACAAGCAGCGGTTCCGCCCCCAATGCCTGCTTATGAAGCGCTTACCGCCGCGCAATTGGACCAGTTGCTGGGGCCCATTGCACTTTATCCCGACCCGTTGATTGCCGAAATTCTGCCGGCGTCCACCTTGCCCACGCAAATCGTACTGGCCGACCGTTATATCACGGGTGGTGGCGATCCCAACCAGGTTGGCCAGCAGCCCTGGGACGCCAGCGTCCAGGCACTGGCCCGTTATCCCAGTGTGTTGAAATGGATGGATGACAACTTGAATTGGACGACACAGGCGGGACAGGCTTTTCTCAATCAACAGTCGGACGTGATGAACTCCATCCAACGGCTGCGGGTCACGGCTTCCAAACTGGGCAACTTGCAATCGTCTCCGCAGCAACAGGTGATTGCTGACGGCGGTGACATTGAAATAGTTCCAGCGGATCCACAGGTGATTTATGTGCCGGTTTATCAGCCAGACCAGGTTTATTATGACGCCGCGTATGGGCCGCCTTTCATCACCTTTGGCATCGGCTGGCCGATTGGCGCGTGGCTGGATTACGATTGTAATTGGGAAGGAGGCAACCTCATTTTTTGGGGCAACGGTTATTCGCGTCCGTCCAATTGGTGGCGTGAGACATCACGTCAGCGGGACATGGGCCATACGGGCGTCTGGCGGTCGGATAATCATCCCGGCGCCGTCGCGGCCAACCGCGGCGACCGGGGTTATGGCGGGAACGCGATTTCACGTTCGACCTCTCCGGCGGTCATACGCCAGGAACTGGCCCACCCGGTTCCGCAAAAGGTTGAACACTCAACCAGCATTTCCCGACCCGCGTCCGCTCCCGATGAACGTGCCACACCCATCCGCCGGCCAGAATCAAACGGGGCCTTCATTGGCATACAAAGTTCAAGTGATACGAGAGCTTATAGCAACCGTGGACAGCAAAGCATGCAGCCCATCACCCATTCGGCGCCGGTTTCACGGCCGCAACAATCCGGTGGTGGCGGCGGTCATGTTAGCCCTGGAGGCTCCGGTGGTGGGGGCCATGGTGGTGGCAAGCACTGATTTTAATCCCCATGATTTTCAAAACAATTTCGCCGATGAAAATAAAATTAATCACATGGTGGCGCCCAGCTCCAATGCTGGCAATTGGACTAGGTCTGGCGTTGCCAATTTTTGTCTCTGCACAGGAGGAGCAGGCTTTTACTTCACCCAACGACGCCGTCAATGCATTGGTGGCGGCAGCCACCAATCATGATACGAATGCCCTGCATTCGATTTTCGGGTTGGCCGGACAATCCTTGATTTCACCCGATGTGGTCCAAGCCACTGAAGAATATAAAATGTTCGTGCAGCAACTGGTGGAAAAGACCGGGTTGACCGCCAATTCAGATTCAAACATCACCTTGGAAGTTGGGACGAATGGCTGGCCGTTTCCCATCCCGCTGGTGAAACAAAATGGCCGGTGGTTCTTCGATACTGCTGCCGGCAGTGAAGAAATACTCGCCCGGCGCATCGGCCGGGACGAAATTGGCGCGATCAATGTTTGCCATGCGTATGTGGATGCCCAGCGCGAATACGCCGGTCAGGATCGTCTGGGGGACGGCGTGCTGGCCTATGCACAGTTCCTGCGCAGCTCACCCGGCACGCATGACGGACTGTTCTGGCCGACGAATCAGCCGGGCGAAATCTTGAGTCCCTTGGGTCCGCTGATCGCGCAGGCCCGGGTGGACGGTTATCAACGCCCAGCCAAAATGCTCAATGATGAACTGGCGCCGTATCACGGTTATTATTTCAAAATCCTGACGCGTCAGGGCAGGCACACACCGGGTGGGAAATATGATTATATCATCAACGGCCACATGATTGCCGGATTTGCCTTGGTCGCCTGGCCAGCCGAATGGGGTAATACGGGCGTGATGACCTTCATCGTCAATCAACAAGGCAACGTCTTTCAAAAAAACCTCGGATCCAAGACCGAAAAGATCGCCAGCGCCATGACCACTTATGACGCTGATGACACCTGGACTTCGACCCGGTGAAACTTGAAACAAACGAGAATGAGGCAATTGTTGCAACCGGTCTGACCAAATGGTTTGGCGAGGGTGAAGCCAGGGTCACGGCCGTAAATAATGTCGGGTTGGTCGCTCATTTCGGGGAAATGCTGTTTATCGTCGGCCCTTCCGGCAGCGGCAAGACCACCATGCTGAGCATGATTTCCGGCATCCTGCGTCCCAACGCCGGCGACGTCAAAGTCAAGGGTGCCGATATCTGGACGCTGAATAATGACCAGTTGGCCGACTTTCGTCTGAACACCGTTGGCTTTGTTTTTCAAGACTACCATTTGTTTCCAAGATTGACCACGGCCGAGAATGTCGCAATCCCGCTGATTCTGAAGCAACGCAACTGGGACGAATCCATCACCGAGGCCAGGCAATACCTCGAAATCGTCGGCCTGAAAGACCGGGGCGAAATACTGCCCGTCAAGCTCTCGGGCGGCGAGCAGCAGCGCGTCGCGATTGCCCGGGCGATCATCAGCCAGCCGGAGATTCTGATTCTCGACGAACCGACGGCCTCCCTGGATGGCGACACGGGCCGGATGATCATCGCCTTCGTCAAAGAGAAGATTCTTAATGAAAAGCGCTGCATTCTGATCGTCACCCACGATGCGCGCATCAACGAATATGCGGATCGGATCCTCCACATGGAAGATGGACATCTCACCGCCGAAGACAAGGGAACCGAATGAATACCGACGACCCCAAACCAGAGGCAAAAGCGACCGCGCCCAAGCCGGAAACAGCCGCGCCGAAGCCCGATCCCAAAGCCATCGAGCTTACCCACGATAAAAAAGCGGCTGAATCCCCGCCTGAAATCAAAGCTCAAACCAAACCTGAAGTTAAGCCCGAGGCCAAAGTTGGGACCAAACCGAACACTGAAGTCAAAGCCGGCGAGACCAGGACTGAAACCAAATCCGCCGCGCCCAGGATGGCAGTCGGAAACAAGATCATTTTTACCATCGCCATCATCGGTATTCTGGCCGGACTGGTTGCCGCTTACATTTTTGGCCTGGAGCGGAAAGCCCAGCCACCGGTATTCAAACCGGTCAGCAATCCATTTGAGTCGGCCATCTATGCCAATGGCATGATTGAGAGCGACCTGCCGAGCGGAGAAAATATCAATATTTTTCCGGAGGTTTTCGGCCCAATCACCCGGGTGTTCGTGCGCGAGGGTCAGCCGGTATCGGCCGGCACACCGCTGTTCACCATTGAGGATTCCGTGCCGAGAGCAAATATGGAACTGGCCGAAGCCAACCTGAAAGCAGCCCGCGACCAATACGACAAGCGCCGCGCCGCCTACGACGTTGACCCGAAATCGGTCAGCAAGGATGTGCTGGATACGGCGGAAGACACCTTCATCCAAGCGACCGCCGCACTGAAGGCAGCCAACGCGCTGCTGCAATATTATTCGGTCAGAGCACCGGTAGCTGGAGTCGTGCTGGCCGTCAATGCAACGGTCGGGGGCTATGTGTCGTCACAGGGTGATTATGACACCTACACGGAATTGTTCGATCCGCTCGTCGTCATGAGCGGGCCGCAGGATTATATGGACGTGCGTTGTTATGTGGACGAGATACTGGTCTCACGATTGCCGTCTCACTGGCACATCCAGGCGCAGATGCAAATTACCGGGACGGATGTCAAGGTGCCGCTGGAGTTTGTCCGGGTGCAACCTTATATCTCGCCCAAAATCGAACTGTCGAACGAGAAACAAGAACAAGTGGACCTGCGGGTGCTGCCGGTGATTTTCCGATTCGAAAAAAAGGACTTCCCGGTCTATCCCGGCCAGATGGTGGATGTCTTTATCGGACAAAAATAGCGGCAGCAAATACCATGAACCATCTCCGAATATGAAATACAGCGGCATCCTGCGGATCGGCTTCAAGCTGCTGGTCAACGATCGGGGCAAGTTCTTTGCCCTGTTGATCGGGATCACCTTTGCCGTGTTCCTGATGATGGAAATGACCGCCATGTTCGCCGGCATCCTCAACCGGGCCTTTTCGCCGGTCACCAATATCGGTGCCGCGATGTGGATCATGGATCCGGCGGTCAATACGGCCACCAGTCCCATCCCCCTGCCGGGATATGTGCTCGACGCGGCGCGCAGCATGGACGGCGTCAGTTACGCCGTGCCGCTCTTCATGGGCGGTGCGCTGGTCAAGCTGGCCAGCGGCACCTATCAGGGGGTCAATGTAGTCGGTCTGGACGACAGCAGTCTGTTTGGCCGGCCCGAACTGGAACAGGGCAATATTCAGGACATCTATGCCGACAACACCTTCTTCGTGGTGGATGACGCTGAATTCTCCAAGCTGGGGAACCCGAAGATCGGCACGACCTTCGAACTCAATGATCACCGTGGCCGGATCGTAGGCATCGCCCGGGTCGCCGCCAACGGACTGAATGGCGTTCCCACGCTGTACACCACTTACAACCGTGCGATTGAATACCTGCCGTCGACGCGCTTCACCATGTCCTATGTTCTGGTGCAGCCGAAAAATGACGCGGCGGTGCCCGGCATCAAGCAACAAGTCGCCAGGCTTGGCTATGTCGCCTTCACCAAGGATGAATTCAACAACCGGATCACCCACTATTACACCTACCAGACCGGGATTGGCACCAACATCCTGTTGATGACCATCATCGCGTTTATTGTCGGACTGTCCATCTCCGGCCAGACTTTCTATACCTTCATCCTCGAAAACCTCGAAAAATTTGGCGCGCTGAAAGCCATCGGGGCCAAGGGGCGCGAGCTGGTTTACATGATCCTCTTCATGGCGTTCTTCACGGCCATGATCGGCTATGGGCTGGGCATCGGTCTGGTGACGTTGATGATTTCGATCGCCCGCTACCGGCTGCCCAACTACGCGGCGATGATCACCTTTGGAAACCTGGGACTCGCCTTCGGCATGGTCCTGCTCATTGCCGGCATCTCAAGCTATATTGGCATACGCAAGGTTCTCAAGATCGAGCCATTCGACATCTTTCGGGGGTAGCCATGAACCATTCCATGAGAACTTTAATGTTTCAGCTCCAAAGCGTAACCGGACCTACCATCGTATCACTGGCATGCGTGGTTCTGTTTGCCGGCTGCAGCTTCGCGCCAAAATATTCGGAACCATCGGTTCAAACGCCGGCCGCTTTCAAGGAATTGACGCCGGCGCAATCATCGGAAACGGATGGCTGGAAAGCCGCCAGGCGAGACGACGACCGGCTTCGCGGCCAGTGGTGGAAAATGTTTAACGAGCCGGAGTTGAACGCCTTTGAAAGTCAGGTGAACGTTTCCAACCAGACGGTCGCCGTTGCACTGGCCAATTTTCTCGCCGCCCGGGCGGTGGTGAAACAAGCCCGATCGCAGTATTTCCCATCCGTGACCGCCAACCCCTCCGTCACGGAATCACGGCAACAGGTAACTTCATCAAGTTCTTCGCCGGCCTCTTCCACGTTCACCGAATACTCGCTGCCCTTTGATGCCTCCTGGGAGCCGGATTTTTGGGGACGCATCCGCAACACCGTGAAGGCTAATTCGCTGGAAGCCCAAGCCACGCTGGCTGATTTGGAAAACGTGCGCCTGACCATTCAGGCGGAATTGGCGGTGGACTATTTTCAGCTGCGCGTGCTGGACGCGCAGAAACAGCTGTTGGCTGCGACGGTGACCGCTTTTCAGGAATCACTCAAGCTGACCCAGGATCAGTCTGACACGGGCCTGGCATCCGATCAGGACGTCGCGCTGGCCGAAACGCAACTTAACACCGCGCTCGCGCAGGCCACCGACCTCGGCATCCAGCGCGCGCAACTCGAACACGCCATCGCGACGCTGCTCGGCCAGCCGGCTTCAACCTTTGCCATCGCACCCCGTTCGCTGACCACACAACCCATCGCCATTCCCTTCGGCGTTCCGTCGCAATTGCTCGAACGCCGTCCGGACATCGCCGCCGCCGAACGCCGCGTCGCGGAGGCCAACGCGCAAATTGGCGTGGCGCGCGCGGCTTATTTTCCGACCATCACGTTGAGCGGTGCGGTGGGCTACCAAAGCACCTCCATACAAAATCTGTTTTCCGCGCCGGGTCTGGTCTGGTCCGTCGGCGCGACGCTGGCGCAAACCCTGTTTGATGGCGGCTTGCGCAAAGCCGTCACCGAGCAGTCCCGGGCAATCTACCAGGGGACGGTCGCGAATTACCGTCAGACCGTGCTCACCGCCTTTCAGGAAGTCGAAGACAATTTATCAGCACTGCGAATCCTGTCGCAGGAACGGGAACAACAGGATGCCGCTGTCGCCTCGTCGCAACGCTACTTGAGGCTCGCCGACGTCCGCTACCAATCCGGCATTGATATTTATCTCAATGTGATCATCGCGCAAACCGCGCTGTTGAACAATCAACGAATGGCGCTGAACCTCCAGATGGAACAACTGACGGCAAGCGTCCAGTTGATCAAGGCATTGGGCGGCGGCTGGGAGGTTTCGTCGGGAGCGACCGCGTCCATTCCTTGATCCAAAACCAATTATGAATACGAACCTGATCCCTATCGCAAAGAAACTGGTCGCCGACAACAAAGGTTTGCTGGCGATGGATGAAAGCAATCCCACCTGCAACCGACGATTCGCGAAGCTCAACATTCCGCAGACGCTGGAAGCCCGGCGTGCCTATCGTGAACTCATCTTAACCACGCCCGGTCTCGGCGAAAGCATCAGCGGCGTGATTCTCTACGACGAGACCATTCGCCAGTCGAAAAAAGATGGCACCACCTTTCTTAAAGTCCTTGGTGACGCGGGCATCATCCCCGGCATCAAGGTGGATACCGGGGCCAAGGACCTGGCCGCGCATCCCGGGGAAAAAATCACCGAAGGTCTGGATGGCCTGCGCGATCGGCTTAAGGAATACTTTCAAATGGGCGCGCGGTTTGCCAAGTGGCGCGCGGTGATTGCCATCGGCAATGGCATTCCCAGTCAAAGTTGCATCGAGGCCAACGCGCACGCGTTGGCGCGTTACGCCGCGTTGTGCCAGGAAGCCGGACTGGTCCCCGTCGTCGAGCCGGAAGTGCTCATGGACGGAGACCATACCCTGGAGCGGTGCGGCGAGGTGACGGAGCAGGTCTTGCGAACCGTTTTCAACCAGCTGAATTCCCAGCGCGTGGGGCTGGAGGGCATGATCCTCAAACCCAACATGGTGCTGCCGGGATTCACCTGCCCCCCGCACCAGGAAGTCAAAGAAGTGGGCGTCGGCGAACAGCAATATCAAGTGAGGCTGACCGACCGTCAGCCGGACGAGGGCCAAGATATCGACGAGGTCGCCAACATCACGGTGAAGAGTCTGTGGCGAACCGTTCCCGCGGCGGTTCCGGGGATTGCCTTTTTGTCCGGCGGACAATCCGCCGAACTGGCCTCGGCCCGTTTGAATACCATGAATCTTCGATTCAAGTCGCAACTGCCATGGGCACTGTCATTTTCCTTTGCCCGTGCCATCCAGCAGCCGGCTTTGGAAATCTGGCAGGGCAAAGAGGCCAACGTGCTTGCGGCTCAGCAAGCTTTGCTTCATCGTGCCCGATGCAACCGTGCCGCGCGCCGGGGTGAATACACTGTTGCGATGGAAAGGACATGAGCATGACAACAAAGAGACAGCTCGTGGATGAATCGCCTTTGTATCCACTGCGATTCGAACCGATCTATCAATATCGGCTCTGGGGTGGCCGACGTTTGGCCAATTTCCTCTCCGCTCCGCTGCCCGGTGATGGTCCCATCGGCGAAGCCTGGCTGTTGAGCGACCGCGAGGACCATCCGAGCCGTGTCGCCGATGGACCACTTAAGGGACGAAGCATCGGACAATTGCTTCATCAGTGGCCCGAACAGATGCTGGGAAAACTGGCCGGGCAGTTCCGTCGGTTCCCGCTGCTGCTGAAATTTCTCGACGTGCGAGAAACGCTCTCGGTCCAGGTGCATCCATCGGATCAGCAGACCCAATATATCCCCGCGGGCGAGACCGGGAAGACCGAAGCCTGGGTGGTGCTGGAGGCGGGGACAAAAAGCCGCATCTACGCGGGCCTCAAGCCTGCCACCACAACCGACACCCTACGGCAGACGCTCGCGAACGGAACGGTGGCTGACCACCTCGCAGGCTTCACTCCGAAGCCCGGCGACGGAATTTTCATACCGGCTGGAACCGTTCATTCGTTGGGCGACGTGGTGGTTTTTGAAGTGCAGGAAAACAGCGACGTGACATTCCGGCTTTTCGACTGGAACCACGTTGACGCCAGGACCGGCCAGCCCCGGCCTCTGCAAGTTGATCAGGCGATGGCCTGCATTAATTTTGCGCAAGGTGCAATTGGTCCGGTGGTGCCCATGTTGGATGAAGTAAAGCCGGTGTCGCGCGAGCGGCTCTTTGATTGTGAACAGTTCGGTTTGTGGCGGTTCGGCGCAGAATCGCCATTTGGAGTTGGTGCCGAAAGAACCCCGCGGGTGCTGGTGTGTCTCACCGGTGACGGTCAGGTGGAACACGATGGCGCCAATTACGCCATCGGAAAGGGGGATGTGCTGCTCTTGCCGGCCATGGTTGGAGCATGTTTGTGCCGGCCGCGCGGTGCCATCAGCTTGTTGGAGATTTCATTGCCGGAAGGAAAATAACCACATGAAAAGACTCATCGTTTTCGATCTGGATGGCACGCTGGCCGAAAGCAAAGCTTCGCTCGATGCCGAGATGGCCAGACTGCTCACCGCTCTGCTGGGAATTGTGAAGGTGGCGGTGATTTCCGGCGGCGATTGGCCACAATTTGAGAAACAAGTGCTCTCCAATCTGCCCCACGATGAACACCTGAAGAACCTGTCCCTGCTCCCCACCTGTGGAACAAAGTTCTACCAATACGCCGGAGATTGGAAAAAAATCTATTCAGAAGATTTCACTACGGATCAAAAAGGGAAAATCATCAACTCTCTAAAAAAAGCGCTCGAAGCAGCGGGCTTCAAGGTCGAAAAGGTCTGGGGAGAAACCATTGAGGATCGGGGAAGCCAGATTACGTTTTCGGCTTTGGGTCAGCAGGCGCCCATCGCAGAAAAGAAAAAATGGGACCCCGATTTCAGCAAGCGCAGGAAGATCAAGGCACTCCTTGATAAACTGATCCCTGAGTTTTCCGTGCGCCTGGGAGGCACGACCTCCGTTGACGTCACCAAGCCGGGCATTGATAAAGCCTACGGGATTCGGAAACTCCGTGACATCCTTGGCATTGCCATTGATGAGATGATTTTTATCGGCGATGCGTTGTTTCCCGGCGGAAACGACTATCCGGCCAAAGAAGCAGGAGTTGTGTCCATCCGGGTCCGGGATCCCAATGAATCGAAACGAGTGATTGAAGCCATTGTCGCTTGTCTGGGTGGCGTTCAACCCACAAAACCTCGTGCGGAGAAGACCGGATGAGCGGCTTTCAATTACAGCGCCTGGGAATGTTGATGGAGCCGGAGCCGGGCAACCCGCAGGAGATTGAAGGCGTCCTGAATTCCGCGGCTGCTCGCGGTCAGGACGGCAGGCTTTACCTGTTTCCGAGACTAGTTGCCAAGGGCAACTATTCGCGCATCGGCATCGCCCGCGTAAAATTCAACGAAGCCGGCGACCCGTCCGGAGTCGAGCGACTCGGCATCGCGCTTGAGCCGGAAGCGGATTACGAGCGGCGTTCTGACGGCCGTGGCGGATGCGAGGATGCCCGGGTTACCTTTGTCGAGCCGCTTCAGCATTACGTCATGACTTATACGGCGCTTTCGCCGGGAGGACCCCGGATCGCCCTGGCCATGTCGGAGGATTTGTTCCACTGGGAGCGGATCGGGCTGGCAATCTTTGAACCCTTTCAAGGCATTGATTTCGTCCACGTGGACAACAAGGATGCCAGCATCTTCCCCGTCGCCATTCCCAATCACGCCGGAAAAATGCAGCTGGCCATGCTCCATCGTCCGCTTTTTCCCGGCACCCGCCCCGAGGAAACCGCCTGCCTGGACGAGTCCCGGATGGTGGATCGCGAGCATGAAAGCATCTGGATTTCCTACTGTCCAATGCCGCCTGAGGGCCTGGCGCCGCATCGGCCCGGCTTGTTCAACTCGCATCATCGGCTGGCCAGTCCGGTCTCAGCCTGGGAAAAGCTGAAAATCGGCGGCGGCACTCCACCCATTCTAACCAAGCATGGCTGGCTGATTCTTTACCACGGCGTGAGCAAAATGGCGGAACCAGACAGCAACGGACACCCGCTCCGCTACTCGGCCGGGGTGATGGTTCTGTCAAAAGAGCATCCGCAGGAAATCCGCTATCGTTCCACGGACCCGGTGTTGACGCCGGAGTTGCCACAGGAACGCCACGGGACCATCGCCAACGTCGTGTTCCCCACCGGCATCGACCGGCGCGACGATCTCGGCACGCCCGACCGCTTTGACATTTATTACGGGATGGCCGACAACCGGATTGGTGTGGCGCGTCTCGACCTGCCGGAACATCTGCCACCAGGAGCAGCCGCCGACGGGCCGTCGCCAAAATCAAGAGAGACTATGTGGTGAAGACCTCATAAGCGGTTTCGGCATGTCCTCTTTATATCTGTCGCACGCGGTTACGTAAATGTTGTTTCCATTTTTGCAGCCATCCATAGTCGGGTTACACCCCATAGGACATGGCCAGCCTTGGGCGTAGGCTTGATCCGAATGAATGCGCCACCTGCCGCCGCCCAGCCAAAGCCTCCCGAACCAAAACCGGGGGCATCCGCGGATTTGAAGCCCGATCCAAAGGACGATTTGAAAACGCTGCCGATGGCGGAGGTGGAGAAAAAATTAGAATCGTCGCCGGATGGTCTTACCGATGCTGAAGCCAAGAAACGGCTCACGCAATATGGGCCGAATGAACTGGTCGAGAAGAAGACAAATCTTCTCCTGAAATTCCTCTTGTATTTTTGGGGGCCAATTCCGTGGATGATCGAGATCGCGGTGATTCTGTCGGGCGTGGTCCGGCACTGGCCGGATTTTTTCATCATCCTCCTGTTGCTGGTGACCAACGCGGTGGTTGCCTTCTGGGAGGAACGCCAGGCCGGCAATGAAATCGCCGCCTTGAAAGCCAAACTGGCCATCAAGGCCCGCGTTATCCGCGACGGCAAATGGATCAATCCGGCGGCACGCGAACTGGTGCCGGGCGATGTCGTCCGGCTGCGGCTGGGCGACGTGGTGCCGGCCGACGCGCGTTTGCTGGCAGGCGACGAGGTGTCGGTGGATCAATCCGCGCTGACCGGCGAATCGTTGCCGGTGACACGCAAGTCCGGGGACGCCGTGTTTTCCGGTTCGATCATCCGGCGCGGCGAAATCGGCGCGCTGGTTTATGCGACGGGCGGGAATACCTATTTTGGCAAAACGGCACAATTGGTGCAGGAGGCATTAACCGTCAGTCATTTTCAAAAAGCGGTTTTGAAGATTGGTAATTATCTCATCATCCTCGCGGTGGCGCTGGTGGCGGTCATCATTGGTTTCGCCATCTATCGCGGCGACGCGATTCTCACCACGTTGCAGTTCGCCCTGGTGCTGACCGTGGCGGCGATTCCGGTCGCCATGCCCACGGTTTTGTCGGTGACGATGGCAGTCGGCGCACGGCTGCTCGCCAAGAAACAGGCAATTGTCAGCCGGTTGGTGGCGATTGAGGAACTGGCGGGCGTGGACGTGTTGTGTGCCGACAAGACCGGCACGTTGACTCAAAACAAACTGACGCTGGGCGACCCGTTCAGCGTCAACAATATCCCCGCCGGGCAAATCATCCTGACGGCGGCGCTGGCGTCGCGCGAGGAAAACAACGATACGATTGATCTGGCGGTTTTGGGCGGCCTGAAAAATAAAGACGCACTGAAAGAATATCAGGTCGTCCATTTCCTGCCATTTGATCCGGTGCATAAACGCACCGAGGCGACGGTCAAGGGCAAGGACGGAAAGACGTTCAAGGTGACAAAGGGCGCACCGCAAGTGGTTCTAGCTTTGTCGGCCAATGCTGGTGAAGTCAAAGCGGCAGCTGAAAAAGCGGTTAATGATTTCGCCGCCCGCGGTTTTCGTTCGTTAGGCGTGGCGCGGACCGAGGGCGACGGACCATGGCAATTTCTCGGCGTGTTGCCCATGTTCGATCCGCCGCGCGAGGATGCCAAGGCCACGATTGCGACTGCCCTGACCATGGGCGTGAAGATCAAAATGGTGACGGGCGATCAACTGGCGATTGCCAGGGAGACGGCGAAGACCTTGGACATGGGCACGAATATTCTTGATGCCAAAATGCTGGGCGACTCAAAAAAACACGAGTCAGCGGAGGTGATTGAGTCCATCGAGCAAGCGGACGGTTTTGCCGAGGTGTTTCCCGAACATAAATTTCACATCGTGGATGTCCTGCAAAAGCGCAACCACATCGTCGGCATGACGGGCGACGGCGTGAATGACGCGCCGGCACTGAAGAAAGCGGACTGTGGTATCGCCGTTTCCAGCGCGACGGACGCGGCACGCGCGGCGGCCGCGATCGTGCTGCTCACGCCCGGCCTGTCGGTGATCATTGATGCCATCAAGGAAAGCCGGCGGATTTTCCAGCGAATGAACAGTTACGCGATTTATCGCATCGCCGAGACGCTGCGCGTGTTGTTGTTCATGACCCTGGCGATTCTGGTTTTTAATTTTTATCCCCTGACGGCGGTGATGATTGTGATGCTGGCGTTGCTTAACGATGGCGCGATTCTGTCCATCGCCTATGACAATGTTCACTACAAAAACAAGCCTGAGTCGTGGAATATGCGCATGGTGCTGGGCGTCTCCACGGCGCTGGGAATCATCGGGGTCGTGTCCGCCTTTGGACTATTTTATCTCGGCGAGCGGGTCTTTCATCTCGACCGCGCACATATTCAGACGCTGATGTATTTGAAACTGTCCGTGGCGGGACATCTGACCATTTTCCTCACCCGCACCCGTGGACCGTTCTGGTCCATCCGTCCGGCGAGGATTTTGATGATCGCGGTGTTTGGCACCCAGACCGTGGCGACCTTGATCGCGGTTTACGGGCTTTTTATGACGCCGTTGGGCTGGGGTTGGGCGGGGTTTGTGTGGGGTTATGCCTTGCTGTGGTTCCTTGTGAACGATCGCATCAAACTGCTCGCGTATCGGATTTTTGATCCGGTCAAAAAAACCGGGACGATTCCTGAAATCAAAGTTGCAACTCGGCCCGATGCCAAAAGTGACGCGAAAACTTCGGCCCAACCCGAAGATAAAACCGAACCGCAATCCGGCGCTAAAGAAGCGCAAAAGCCCGAGGTTAAGACGGACGCCAAGGCTGGGGCCGACCCAGATGCCAAAGTTGAACCCAAGTCGGAGGCGAAGGCCGAGCCGCAGCCTGATACCAAGCCCGACGCCAAAGCTGAGGTTGAAGCCAACCCCGTAGTCGAGCCGAATCCGGAACCCAAAGCCAGGACAACTGCCGATTTGACGGCGCAGATCGCCACACGGGCGTATGAACTTTACGAGCAGCAGGACCATCGGGACGGTCAATCAGCACAGAACTGGGACAAGGCCGAACAGGAAATTCGCGCAACTCAAGCCAAAGCTGAAGCCAAACCAGCGGTCAAAGGTGATTTACAGCCGGGCACTAAAGCTCAATCGAATCCTGATGGTAATCCAAAACCTGCGGCCAAGGTTGAGCTGAAGCCGGCAGCAAAGTTTGAGCCAAAACCAGAAACCAAACCCGACGTTAAATCTGAGACTCCCACCGAACCTAAACCTGCTGCCAAGACCGAGCCGGCGGCTGATGTCAAAGGTCCAGCCAAATCGGAAGCCACAGCCGTGCCGCCGCCAGCCGGCAACGCAGAGCCGAAACCGGACCCCAAAACCGACACCAAACCTACTGACAAAGTTGAGCCGAAGCCTGATGGCAAAGCGGAGACCAAACCTGACACGAATGGGAAACCTGCGGCTGAGGTGTCACCGCAGCTTGTCATAAAAGTACATAAATTTTACGAGCAATTGGGGCGCGAGGATGTTCGTGCCGTTGAGGAAGCGGATCAGGCGAAGCAAAAGATTGCCGAAGCGGATACCACAAAATAAACCGGGGCAAACCATGTGGCTGACACGGCTGAACAAATAAAGATGAAAATCAAATCAAAGGATTTCCGGGTGCGTCCCGGAGCTATGGTGAAACTCAAACAGTGGCCGACGCGCGTGAAACCTGTTTGCAAGTCGAAGAAACACTATAAAAAGCTCCTGGAAGAACACGTTGAAGCATTGAGCGCGTTGCAACAACTGCACTACGCCTCCCACCGCTATGCGTTGCTGCTGATTTTTCAGGGGATGGACGCAGCCGGCAAGGACGGTGCCATCCGGCACGTCATGTCCGGGGTCAATCCGCAAGGCTGCGAGGTTTTCAGTTTCAAACATCAGAAGTCTTCCCGCATTGTCGTGCGGCATCCCGGAACGAAAGCGGTGTCGCCGCCACCGCAGTCCAAAACCTCGCGGAATGTTCCAATCCAGCTTCTGAGCCAGGCCACAGCTTTATTTAAAACGCTCTAACCGGTATTTGGTGTTTGGCTTTTTGGCGGTCGCGATTTGATCCGGGCGATGGCCCAATGGGCGTGTTCGGCAATCAAGGGTTCGGGATCGTGGGCGGCTTTTTGCAGGTGGGGCAGGGCGGAGGGGTCGCCGACATTGCCGACTGCGACACAGACGTTCCGCAGCAGGCCGCGGCGTTTGGTTCGCAAAACGGGCGTGCCGGCGAACCGGGATTTGAAACCGGCCTCGTCCAGTTGAAGTAATTCGAGCAAATCGAGTTCGGCCAACACCCGTCGCGCATGGGTTTTCATCAAGCCGCCTTCATGGGCAAAGCGGTTCCAGGGGCACACGGCCAGGCAATCGTCGCAGCCAAAAATGCGGTTGCCGATGGCCGGGCGCAATTCGACCGGAATGGAGCCTTTCAATTCGATGGTGAGGTAGGAAATGCAACGGCGCGCGTCAAGCTGGAAGGGCGCGGTGATGGCATGGGTGGGACAGGCCGAGAGACAGCGGGTGCATTTGCCGCAGTGATTTTGTTCCGGTGTGTCGGGCTCCAATTCCAGGGTGGTGATGATTTCGGCGAGCAGCAGCCAGTTGCCGAATTTCCGGCTGATGAGGTTGGTGTGTTTACCGACAAAACCGAGCCCGGCGCGTTGGGCCAGGTCGCGTTCCAGCAGCGGTCCGGTGTCCACGTACCACAGTGACCGTGTTTCCGCGCCGCCGAGCTGGTCCACAAAGGCGGTCAATTGTTTCAGACGCGCGCCGAGCACATCGTGGTAGTCGTTAAAGCGGGCATAGCGGGCGATGAGGCCGGAGTTCGGAATTCGGAATTCGGAGTTCGGAGTTGGAATGTCGTAACTCGTTGCCAGGCAAATGATGCTTTTTGCCGCCGGGAGCACGTGTTGTGGTTCAATGCGTTTCGGCGCGGTGCGCTCGAGCCACGCCATTTCGCCATGGCGTTTTTCCGCCAGCCATTCCTGAAACCGGTTTGCGCTCGCGGGCGCTTGGGCATGGGTGAAACGGCAGTCGTCAAAGCCCAGCTCACGCGCCCGTTTTCGGATGGCGGTCTTCATTCGCGACGGCAGTTTCGGCGGGGCGAGGCTGCGGACGAGCCGGAATTTGTATCATCATGCCGGTCCGGCTTGAAACCATCGGCTCGCGAGTATCGCCGCAGGGCGGGACAAGCTGCTCGCCCCACCAAAAAGTGCCACCACCGGTAGTTCTTCCTTCCGTTTCTGGAAATCGTAGCAGCCGATATGAATCGGATCTGATCAGATGGAGCGGACTCACGTCCGCGGCTACGAGGAGATTGGCCCACCAGGAGAATCAAGTTTGCAACGGCTCGCCGGCAGCCTCGCCCCACCAACGACCGTCCCACCAACGTCCCGGAGTGTGCCGCTGCGATTATCATTGCCCGGATTGCGCGAATTTGAAGTGATGCACGATTTGCTGCGCGACTTCGCGGGCGGAACGCAGGTCGGTGTTGATCAACACGTCGGCCTGGCGATAGAACGGTTCGCGGGCGGCGAGGAGTTCGCGGATCTTCGATTGGGGGTTCGGGTCGCGCAACAGGGGCCGGTGGGTCTGGTTGCGGACCCGATCCCAGATTTTTTCCGGCGACGCCCAAAGGCAGACGACGAGGGCGTGGGTTTTGAGGCTGGTCAGGTTGTCGGGATTCGCGGGCAAACCGCCGCCGGTGGAAATGACCGTGCGTTTGCGGGCGGCCAGTTCATGGACCAACTGGTGTTCCAGTTTTCGGAACGCCGCCTCGCCATCGGCATCAAAAATGTCGGTGATGGTGCGGTTCGCGCGCGATTGGATCAATTCATCGGTGTCGAGGTAATCGAAGTGCAATTGTTCGGCCACGAGCCGTCCGACGGAGGACTTGCCGGTGCCCATGAAACCGATGAGCGCGAGGTTGACGGGAAGGCGCGAATTGTTCACGGCGATGGGGTAACGGATTTTCGGGCGCGGCGCACGCCGATAATTGGCGGGGCGGGCAGCTTGTCCCGCCCTGCGGCGATACCGGCGAGTGATCGTTGCGAAATTTTGACGCGCCAAGGCCGGCTCGCGAGGACGCTCGCCCCACCGGCAGAAACACGTTTGCAACGGCTCGTCGGCAGCCTTTCCCCACCAAAAGCATCACTACCGGCAGTTCTGCCTTCCATTTCTGGAAATCGTAGCAGCGGACGTGAGTCCGCTCCATCTCATCGGAGCCGACTCACATCGGCTGCTACGAGGAGAGGCATGGTAGATTGCCCCACCAGGACAGCCGCTGCTCGACAGCCTGGGCGGTTGGGCTTAGATTTTTCGCATGAGTTTGCCGCCGCTGATTCTGGCTTCCGCGTCACCGCGGCGCGCGGAATTGTTGCGGCAGTTGAATCTGGATTTTCAGGTGGTTCCCAGCGACGCCACGGAAATGTTCGACGATCAATTGTCACCGCAGGAACTTTGCCAGCTGAACGCGCATCGCAAGGCGCGGGTTGTCGCCAAAAGGATTCCCGATGCCCTGGTGCTGGGCGCGGACACGCTGGTTTTTTCCGGTGGTGAAATCATGGGCAAACCCGCGGATTTGGCCGAGGCGCGGCGGATGCTGGCGCGCTTGCAGGGCCGGACACACCAGGTGGTCACCGGCGTCAGCCTGATTTGCCTGCGCGCGTATCGCGAGCGCACCTTTGCCGTGAGCACGGACGTGACGTTTCGCCCTCTGACGGCCGAACAAATTGACGGTTACCTTTCCAAGATGAATCCGCTGGACAAGGCGGGCGCCTATGCGATCCAGGAGCACGGCGACACCATTGTCGCGGAAACAGCCGGTTCATTCAGCAATGTGGTGGGATTGCCGATGGAGCAGTTGAAGGTGGAGTTAGCAGCGTGGTAGTGGTTCGGATTGGTGGGGCGAGGCTGCTGACGAGTCGGCTCGCTACGTTTTGAGGCGCCAAGGCCGGCTCGCGAGGACGCTCGCCCCACCGAAAGTTTCAAAACGCTCCATTCGCCAGGATAAGTGTTGAGGCGGTATAGATTGGCATGGGCGGCAGCGCCCGACTGCCCTGTTGGGTCAGCAACGCGTCCAATTTGGCCAAAGACTGATTGGCGACCCTTTGGTAGTTGGCAAGGGTCGGTGCGAGATCATCGTCCGCGTCCGACGCGGATGCGGTTTGAACGGCGGGCTGTGGGGACGGAGAAGTCGCCGGTGGTTGCCGCCAAGTGGCGACGGTGACGCCAATCACCACCAACGCCGCGATGGCGGGCAACGCCACATGCCAGTTCAATCGGGCGAAATACGCGGCCAGCACTTCCGTGAGCGAATCCGGCTTCGTGGCCCGCAATCTGCCGGCCAGTCTTTGGTGGAAGGATTCGGAAGCCTGGATGCCGGGAATTGCCTCCGCCTCCGCCAGTCTTCCCGTCACTTTTGAAATATCGGCCAGATAACGGCGACAGACCTCGCAGGTGGCGAGATGTTCGCGGAGAGCCAGCGCCTGTCGGGCGTCCAACGCGTTCAGGGCCAGCCCGGCAATGAGTTTTTCGTTTTGGGCACAAGATTTCATAACGGCCTGTCTTTCATCCCGGGATCCGAGAATTGGCTGTTGAGGGCGTTCATTCCGCGCAGCTTGTCCAAGGCGTGGAACAACCGGGATTTGACGGTTCCCACGGAACAGCCCAGGGCCACGGCAATTCCTTCCAATGAATCGTCCGCAAAAAAACGCAGATAAACGACCTGCTGCTGTTTGGCCGGCAACAGCTGGATGCAGGCCCGCACTTGCGCGGCCCGTTCGTGGCGCTGGGTTGTTTCGTCTGGCAGTGAGTCATGGTCAGACAGGCTGGCGAGGTTTTCTTGAAATTCATCACGGTCGTGCCGGGCGCAGGCTGAAAAGGGCAGCGGACGTTTTTGGCGGAGCAGGTTACGGTGGCGATTTAACAGGATGGCGTAAAGCCAGGTGAAAAACCGGCACTGCCCGTTGTATCGGCGCAGACATTTCCAGGCTTCGACCAGGGCATCCTGCGCCAGGTCTTCGGCCAGGGTGGCGTCGCCACAGAGTGTCATGGCCTGTCGCAGGAGGCGGGTTTCGTAAACGCGGCAAATCGCGCCGAACGCCTCGGCATCACCTCCCTGAGCCAGATCCAGCAGGTTCCGCGTGTCTGGGGCTTCGATTTCCACGAACGTTGGATTCAGGCTGAACACATCTCAGTTATAATTCAAAAACCCGGACAATTCCACCAAGGAACTGTCCGGCTCCATTGGTTTGTAGCGTGGTGAATCACGGGGACATGGCCTGGCCGGCGTATTTTCCGTTCACGTGAAAAGGCGGGCCGTCCTTTTCGACGAAAATCATCGCCTCCGGAAATCCACGCCCGGCGTAGGCTGATTTGAGTTCAAACCCGCGATCCACGCCTTCGAAAACAAAGCGTTGGAATTGAAACGGGCCATGCCCGTAAGGATCGTTGACGCTTTGCAATCCGGCTTCGCCATGCAGTTTATATTCCACCGCCGCACGTACCATGGCCGAGTCCGTCAGGCTTGCGAATTCCTTAACCCGGGCTTTTTCAAAATCGGGAAAGATGGCGGCAATGAGCGGGTTGGACGATTTTCGTATGTCCGCGTAGAACAGTTTAATCTGCACTTCAAATTCCGGCTGGGGCAACGCGGCGATGGCGTCGAGGCGCGTGTACATTGGTTGCATTTCGCGCACCAGCTTTAGAAAGCCCTCACTCGTTCCTCCCGTGGCCGCCACAATTCTTGACCAGGTGTTGGTGTCCAGCTGCCCGGCATCTCCGAAATCCTCAAAAATACTGCGGAAGCTGTCCAACACCTTCGCATCATCTCCGGGATACTCCTTGCGCAATTCCGAGACTCTGGCCTCCGCCCAATCGGAGAAGCAATGCGATTCCGTGGTGGCGATGGCATTGGCCATCGTGCCACGGGGCGGGGCGGCATCGAATCCCTCCATCAATTCCTTCAAGGTTTCCGGGGAGAAACGTCCGAAATTCGCTGCAACGGTGGAATTGACGATGGCTTCGCCGGCGATTTGGACCAGCACCGCGATCAGGCTGTTGTCGCGTGAACCATTCCGGGCGAGCGTGAACGCCGCGATCAAATCATCGCCTGCACCGGCTTGAAGGCCATTCTGCAGGTTCCAGATGGCCCGCAACTGCGCCATTTGGATGGTCGCCTTGACGCGAGCCAGATGAGGAAGAAAGGTGTACGGACCCGCGCTCCAATCGATGCCCCAATCGCAGGGCACGGTGGCGTGCGCCGCCTGGCGCACCAGTTTAAACTCATTGTCAGACTGGCTAACGAGTTCGCCGAACCTTGCCGGGAGCTGCTGACCCTGCCACTGATTAGTAAACAGATAATCGTGGTCGGCTTGGGGCAACTGCGCGCCCATGATAAATGACTGATAGTAGAGCAGGGCCGGGTTGATGTCCGTGCGATACGGCTCGGCACGTGAACCAAGCACGGTTCCCGTCAGAATCAGCGTTAAAAGGCAGATGGTTTTCGGGTTTTTCATGGTAATGGTTGTAATTCCGTCTACCCGTTAATAACGCCAGGTGACCAAAAGGTTCATTCTTTTTTGGTGATTATGGGTTCGGCAGCAGATGCCGGTCTGACTGAAAACTTTTTTCTTCGCGGGAGCCGAGGTGACGAAGCCCTGTCTGATTTACGATATTGGATTTACGATTTACGAGCTCTATCCACAATCCACGAGAACCGCGTAAATCGTGTATCGTAAATCGAACATAATGAGCCTCCTCACGTTGGCTGCTACTTCAACTGGCCGTCAGCTGCTTTTCGCCAACTCCTGCCAGAGCAAAGCGCTCATGCGTTGGCCGCCTTCAAAACAATCCAGATTGAATTTTTCGTTTGGTGAATGGGCATTATCGTCAGGCAAACCCAAACCGAGCAACAAGGAATCCGCGCCGAGGATGGTTTTGAATTCATTCACAATGGGGATGGAGCCGCCTTCGCGCATGAGGACCGGCTCCCGGTGAAATGCCTGGCGTAACGCGCGCAATGCCGCCTGGGCTTGGGGGCCGTCGGGTGAAACGAGATAGGCTTCCGCGCCGTGACCGGCTGCGATTTCCATTCGCACCGTCGGGGGACAGATTTGCCTGAGGTAACCGCAAACCACCCTGCGGACGTGGGCTGGTCGCTGGTTGGGCACGAGGCGGCAGGTGATTTTGGCGCGCGCCCACGCGGGCACGATGGTTTTGCTGCCCGCGCCCTGATATCCGCTGGTGAGGCCGTTGATTTCAAACGTCGGGCGTGCGGTGCGCTGTTCGAGGGGCGTAAAGCCGTGTTCGCCGAACAATTTTTTCACGCCCAGCAGTTTCTGGAGTTGACGGTCGGAAGTGGGCAGGCGTTTGAATTGTTTGCGCTCATAAGCCGAGAGGGGCGCGATGTGGTCGTAAAACCCGGGAATGGTGACGCGGCCGTTCCGGTCGCGGAGCCGGGCGAGCAACTGGCTCAAAGCCATCGCCGGATTGTCCACGGCGCCGCCAAAAATACCGGAGTGCAAATCGCGCGCCGGGCCACGCAGGGTGATTTCAAATGCAATGATGCCGCGCAAGGCATAGGTCAAGGCCGGATGATTGGCATCGGGCATGCCGGTGTCGGAAACGACGACGGCGTCGCATTTCAGTTCGTTGCGGTGGGACCTGAGAAATTTCGACAGGTTGGCGCTGCCAACCTCCTCCTCGCCTTCGATGACGAACGTAAGGTCACAGGGCAGGGGGGTACCGGTTTTCAAATAGGCTTCGACGGCCTTGAGATGGGCAAAATGCTGGCCCTTGTTGTCGGTGGAACCGCGGGCAAAAATTGAGCGGCCGGCGATGCGGGGCTCGAATGGCCGCGACTTCCATAAATCCAGCGGTTCCGGCGGCTGCACGTCGTAATGGCCATAGACCATGAAATGTGGGCGCCCGCCTTCGCCGTGCTTCGGCGCGGCAAGGCGCGAGGATTTGGCGCGGGGCGTTTTGGCAACAACGATGGGATGTCCCCGGGTCGGGCAGACGCGGGCATCGAGGCCGATCTGGCGGCAATGGCTGGCGAGCCAGGCGGCGCAGGCCTGTAAATCTTTTTTATGCTGTGGCTGGGCGGAGATGCTGGGGAGGCGGAGAAATTCGCACAACTCGGCCACGAAGCGGGCCTGGTGGCGTTTCAAATAATCGAGCACCAATTGCATGGCGCCTAGCTAAGCGATGAAACGCGCCGTTGCCAAGCAGAACCGGTTGAAAAATCAGCCGAAAACCTGCTTGCGAAGAACGGATTATTGCCGGTTGCAGGCGCACGGCTTGCCGCCATTCAACTGCCGGCCGAATTTGCCAGAACGAACATGGCGGTGACGATGCCGGCGACAAAGAAGCCCACGGCCAAGGCCGCCATAAGCGTTTTGATTTCGCGCTTTTGACGGTCTGGCGGCAACCGCGGAAACAGCCATTTTCCCAACCGATCTGTGGTCATAACCGGCCTTTACTTTCAGTTGAGTTCCGGCATTTCTGACTTCAAATCCCGGACCAAATCAAGCGAATCCGTTCAATTGGCAATTTTGGCAAAGATATCACCAAAATAGGGCAAGCTCTTTCCAAATCTATTGGACGACGGTGCATCATGAGAAGCATTTCCGTTGAAATACGGCCGGGTTTGTTTCCGGTCGTCACGACGGAGTCAAACTGCCTATGACAGAACCGACGCCCAATGCCCGGCTGAAAAGGATTTTGGTGGCGGACGACAACAAGGTCATTCTGAAGGCGGTGACCTTGGTGCTGCAGGCCCATGGCTACGAAGTGGTGACGGCCACGGATGGTTCCGCGGTGGTGAAGGTGGTGGACCAGGAAAAGCCGGATTTGATTTTGCTCGATATCCTGTTCCCGCCTAACGTCGGTGGAATTTCCTGGGACGGCTTTGCGATCATGCGCTGGCTGCGCAACATGAGCGGCGCCAAGGATGTTCCGGTTATCATCATCTCCGGCACCGATCCGGAGAAATACCAGGAACGTTGTCTGGCGGCGGGGGCGGCGGCCTTCCTTCACAAACCCCTGGACGCGGACAAACTCATAGCGGCCATCCGCGCGGTTCTCGGGGAAAATTGCGCCCAGGCGACGGAGCTGGCGCGGAATGAGGAGTACGATGATTTTGGCGGCGGGCTTTGAACGTGTCCGGCTGGTTTCACGAACAAATGGCTTCAAGATTTTCAGCCGCTGGTGGATAAAATATTGGACGGCGAGTCCAGCCAAAGTCCGATGCTGCCGGTGATTGTGTTTTTGAATCCGGACGCCACGCAAGTCCTCGCCAAGGTTTTTTTCGAACCCGATTTTGTGAAGCGTGCGCATGCGCTGGCCGACTCCCTGGGCGAGGCTGAGGCAAAAGTGGACGCCGCGTCAAACCCGGTAAACCAATAGAACGGCCGGCGGCAGGCGGCTTATTTTAGAGCGTGTTAAATAGAGCTGTGACCTGGCTGGGAAGTCCGACCCGAAAATTCCGCGAGGTTTTTGGCTGGCGATGCCCAAGACGCTGACGCGCAATCCGCTTAACCCAGGCCAGCTTGCCGGCTACAGTATTTTTGAAACCGCTCCGTGACGCCATTGGCTACTCACCAACTCAGTTCCAGTACACCCAGGCTCCGTGGGTGAAACGCCGGGCAGGGAGTCCGCCGGTCATACCTGTCACGGCAGGAGGGATTTCCAGTGGCAGAAGGTTGCGAAGCCGGATCCCGTTTGGACTTCAGACCACGAGGAAATGGGCCATTCTCAAGCCTTTTTTGGCATAAGAACCGCTTCGTTGCTTAAAAGGAAATTGTTTCAACATTCGATTTGTGCCAGAGCGATATATGATTCATCCGCGCAAACTGTTGGAGGCCAGCTTCCGCGCCAAGGTGCTGGTTCCCGTGGTTGCCTGCATAATCGGGGCCATGTTCAGCGTCTTCCTCATCGTCGATTACCGGGTGTCTGAACAATCGGAAATGGAGGCCCGCACCACGTTGACGACCGCCAACGCGGTCATCGGTTACTCGCAGGAACTCCAACGCAAGAATCTGTTGTTACGCTTTCACAATCTGCCCAACGAACCGCTCTGGCGGCATGTGTTCCTGCTGGGGGTTGGCAGTGCCCTGCATGACACGCTGCGCCAGCTCATGGAAATGCAGAACGTGGACATCGTCTGTTTCGCCTCCAACAGCGGCAAGCTCCAGGACAGCGTGCAGAATGATCCCCTGATTCCAGTGCCTGAGTTTGTCACGGCGGCGGCCCCAGCCATGGGGCTGGCGTTGCGCGGCAGTGAAAGGGCCGACACGGTGCGGGTGGGCGACAAGCTTTACGATGTTGTGGTTATACCGGCCTACGACACGGATCAAAAACAAATCGGGGTGTTGATGGTGGGGTCGGAGCTGGGCGTCGCGGCGGCGCACGAATTCAGCCAGCTGGCCCAAAGCCAGATCATTCTGATTGCGGGCGGACACGTCATCGCCTCGACCCTGCCGGGACAGGATGGAAATCAAAAGTTTATCAATTATTTTAACGCGACGGCCGGGACATCCATCAGCGGCGACGCGACGGCGACCGTGAAATCCATGGTGCTGAACGGCGTGCATTATTATTGCGCCGCGAGCCAGTTCCCATCGTTGAGCGGCGACCGCAGCCTTGGCTATATACTGCTGAGTTCGGGTGAGCAGTCATTGATGGTGAAACATGCGACGCAACGCGTGCTGCTGGCCGTGAGCGTGCTCGCGATACTCGCCAGCGCCGCGGCGGTGTGGTTTTTCGTCAACCGGATCACGGAACCGCTGCGCGAGTTGCGCGACAGCGCCGAAGCGGTCGGGCGCGGCGATTTCACCCGGCGGGTGTCGGCGCACAGCCAGGACGAATGCGGCGAGCTGGCCGGCGTTTTCAACCAGATGACGGAAAACCTGCAATTATCGCGGTCGCAACTGGAAGCCGCCCAGACCCAGTTATTGCAGAGTGAAAAATTGTCGGCCTTGGGCGAGTTTGTGGCGGGAGTGGCGCATGAGTTGAACAACCCATTGACGTCGGTGGTTGGCTTTTCAGAAATCCTCAGGGGCGAGAATTTGGATGCCAAGAGCCAGCACTATTCGGACATGATTTTCAAGGCGGCGCAACGCTGCCAGCGAATCGTCAGCCTGCTGCTGAGTTTCGCGCGCCCGCAGAAGCCCGAACGCAAGCCCGTGTCCGTGAATACCCTGGTTGAGTCGGTGCTGGAGATTGTCGGCTACCCACTGCGCACCAACAACATCGAGGTGGTGACGCGGCTGGATCCGGCACTGCCGCTGATCATGGCAGATGGAAATCAAGTTCAGCAGGTCGTGCTTAACATCCTCAACAACGCCAGCCAGGCCATCGAAGCAAACCAGGCGGAAGGGCGGATCGTCATCACGACCACAACGCAACGGGCCAGTGTGCGCATCATCATTCAGGACAATGGCCCGGGCATTCCGCAGGAGATTCTGCCCCGCATTTTTAATCCCTTCTTCACCACCAAGGGGGTGGGCAAGGGTACCGGTCTGGGCTTGAGCCTGTGCTACGGCATCATCAAGGAACACGGCGGCACCTTGACTCCGACGAGCCGCGCTGGTGAAGGCGCAACGTTTACCATCGATCTCCCCGCCCTGGAGTCAAACGGGAGCAAAGCCGAGGCGTCCGGATTGCCTTCACCCGAAAAGATTGACCGGCGCGAGGGGGCCGGCAAACGCGTGCTGATCATTGATGACGAGGAACCCATTCTGAGTCTGGTCCGGGAAAACCTTGGGAACCACGGCTACGAGGTGATGGTGGCCCGGCACGGGGAGGCCGGGCTGAACGAACTGAAGGAGAGTCGTTTTGATGTGACTTTTTGCGACTGGAAGATGCCCGGGTTGAACGGTCGCCAGGTTTACGAACGTCTGCGCACCACCAATCCGCAGCTTTGCCAGCGCATGGTTTTTATCACGGGCGACGTCATCAACGAACAAATGCGCCAGTTTCTTGAATCGGAAAAAGTTCCGTGTGTGACCAAGCCATTTGCGTTGCCGGAACTGCGTGCCGCCATCCGGACCGTGCTCAAGCGGGCCTGACCCCCTGGAAAACAGGTGCGAATTAGCTGGTTTAACCGTTTGATCCGGTGCAAGCTCTGACATGAGCAAAACGAAGCCCGCGGGACGGAAGCCTTTGCAACCCTTGGAAACAGGTCAGGTTTGGCGCGTGACGGGATTGAATTTCACGGTGGGACTCATTGGCAAATGGCTGGTGCATTACAAACTGGCCAAGCCCAATGCCGTCCGAATATCCAATTCCGTTGGCGGCCGGACCACCATTGAGAAATATTTGAAGAAGAACAAGGCGGTCCTGGTAAAAAAGGTAAAACAAAAGCCGGTCATGGCGTAGAATAATCGGTTCGGGAAAGTGGACTTTGTGAGCCGGGCCAACAAGGTGGTTCGGCTTTTTTGGTTTTCAAACCCCTCCTTCAGGCCTCATCGTTCGAGCCGGAATTCATGAACCGGAGAACAGCACGTTTGAGTTGCCCGGCAATCCCCTTTTTCCAGGTTTGTGCCGGCTGGAAGAGTATGCTAATCTGCCCGAGAAGTTTAAATCATTGTTGATCGCTTGAAAGATCCAAACAAAATATCTGCCCGCGACGTCACCGACCCGGTGGTTTACTTTAATCGGCGGAGATTCATCCAGGCGGGGATCCTCGCGGCCAGTGCCGTGGCCACCGGCATGGTTTATCGGCGCCTTAATCCCGTGGCTGCGGGCAAGGTGAACACGCCGGTCATTGAAGGGGTCATCAAGTCCACTCCGACCACCGCCGATGCCATGGGCTTCCGTGTGGATGAACCGGAGACTTCGCTCGAGGACATCACGCATTACAACAATTTCTACGAATTTTCGACCGACAAGGAAGGCGTGGCGCCGGCCGCGGCCGGATTTGACGCCACAGGCTGGCAGGTATCGGTTGAAGGGTTGGTGAAAAAGCCCAGGGTCTTCGGCCTCGACGATTTGTTAAAAATCAGCCCGCCAGAGGAACGCATCTATCGCATGCGTTGTGTCGAGGCGTGGTCCATGGTGATTCCATGGGTCGGTTTTTCGCTGTCCAAACTGCTCGACGCGGTCGAGCCCTTGAGCGGCGCGAACTATGTTGCTTTCGAGACCTTGCTGGATCCCAAACGGATGCCGGGGCAGCGGAGTGATGTGCTCGACTGGCCGTATGTCGAAGGTTTGCGGATGGACGAGGCGATGCATCCGTTGACGATTCTGGCGAGCGGGATTTATGGACGGGCCCTGCCGCCGCAGGATGGCGCGCCTCTCCGGCTGGTCGTGCCCTGGAAATACGGGTTCAAGGGCATCAAATCCATTGTCAAAATCAAGTTGGTGGCCGCGCAACCGCGCACGACGTGGAGCGCCGCTGCGCCAGACGAATACGGTTTCTATGCCAACGTGAATCCGCACGTGGATCATCCGCGCTGGAGCCAGGCCACCGAACAGCGCATCGGCGAATCGGGCCGCCGCCCGACCCTGATGTTTAATGGCTACGAGGCGGAAGTCGGCCATTTATACGCCGGCATGGATTTGCGCGCGAATTTCTAGCTGGCATGAAAGAAAACGACATCCGTTTCGCCAAACTCCTGATTTTGATCAACGGCGCGGTGCCGCTGGCGTTGCTGGTGTGGGACCAGTCGCATCACCGGCTCGGCGCGAACCCGCAAAATTTCCTCATCCTGACGACGGGCATGATGACGTTGATTTTCCTGGTGCTGACGATGGCGGTGACGCCCCTGCGCAAAGTGACCGGTTGGAACTGGCTGATTCAATTTCGACGGATGCTCGGGCTTTATGCCTTCTTTTATGGCTGCCTGCATTTCCTGTGTTTCTTCAGCCTGGACCGCGGTTTCAGCGTTTCCAGCACGCTGACGGAAATGGTAAAGCGCAAATACCTGATTGTTGGCAGCACCGCGCTGTTGGTGATGCTGCCCCTGGCCATCACTTCGACCAACGCGATGATCAAGCGGCTCGGCGGCAAACGCTGGCGGGCGCTGCATCGGCTGGCCTACGTGGCTGCCATCGCCGGCGTGATTCACTTTTACATGCAGGTGAAAGCCGACGTGCGGCTGCCGCTGGTGTTTGCGACGGTCTTGGCCGTCCTGCTTGGATACCGATTGATGGAATATTGGCGGCGTCCCAAACCCATGACTCCGGCACCGGCCGCTGCCAAATCAAAACCGGGGATGTAAAGTGAGCGGAATGCCACTACGCCGGCAAATTTCCTTTTCTTCAACCGTTTTCCGGCTATCTTGCTTTTTCGTTTTGGGAGGGTTGCCGTGCCGGCGACCCTGAATTATTTTTGGGACGGCGACACGCCGTCCCTCCCGGCAACGTTTGCAAATGGACTCAGCACACATAAGAAATTTCAGCATCATTGCCCATATTGATCACGGCAAGACCACGCTCTCGGACCGGCTGCTCCACCGCACGGGCACGATTGCCACGCGCGATATGGAGGCGCAGTTGCTCGATTCGATGGATTTGGAGCGCGAGCGCGGCATCACCATCAAGGCGCACCCGGTGACGATGCTATACAAGGCCAAAAACGGCGAGACCTATGAGCTGAACCTGATTGATACACCCGGCCACGTGGATTTCGCGTATGAAGTGTCGCGGAGCTTGAGTGCCTGCGAAGGGGCGTTGCTTGTGGTGGACGCGGCGCAAGGCGTCGAGGCACAGACGGTGGCGAATTATCATCTGGCGTCGAAGCAAAACCTGGAAATCATCCCGGTCATCAACAAGATTGATCTGCCGCATGCCAATATCGCACAGGCCAAGCAGCAGCTGGAGGAGGTTTTGGCGGTGCCGAGCGAACTGGCGATTCTCTGCAGCGCCAAGGAAGGCATTGGCATCGAGGACATCCTGGAAGCCATCGTCGCGCGGGTGCCGCCGCCCAAGCCGACAGGGCAGGGGAGTTTGCAGGCACTGGCGTTCGATTCGTTTTTCGACACCTACAAGGGCGTCGTTACGCATGTCCGCGTGTTCAACGGCGAGCTGAAGGCCGGCCAGCAGGTGAAACTGTTGCATTCGGGAAAAAATGTCGAGGTGAAGGAGGTCGGCAGCTTCAATCCCAAACCTTACACGCGCGACAAGCTGGAGGTGGGCGAAACGGGTTATTTCACGGCCAACATCAAGAGCGCGCAGGAAGTGAAAATGGGCGATACCATCACAGACGCGCGGAATCCGTCGCCGGTGTTGCCGGGATTCAAGGAGGTTCATCCGATGGTGTTCAGCGGGATCTACCCGATCAACACGGCGGATTATGAGCACTTGAAATCGTCCATGGCCAAGCTGCAGTTGAACGACTCGGCCTTCGCGTACTCCGCGGAAACGAGCGTGGCGCTGGGCTTCGGCTTCCGTTGCGGTTTTCTCGGCCTGCTGCACATGGAAATTGTGCAGGAACGGTTGCGCCGGGAATATGACATGGACATCATCGCGACGTACCCGAGTGTCGTCTATCACGTCACGCTCACGGACGGCAAGCGCAAGGAGGTGGACAACCCGGCGTTCATGCCGGACGTGACCTACATCGAGAAGATTGAGGAGCCGATGGTGACGGCCTTCGTAATTTGTCCGAACGAAAACATCGGTGACATGATGGCGTTGATTTCGGAGAAACGTGGCGCGGTGGACCACACGGAAACGCTCGACGCGAAACGGGTGATGTTGACGAGCCTGATTCCGTTGAACGAAATCCTGATCGATTTCCATGACCGCATCAAAAGCATCACACGCGGCTTCGGCTCGATGGATTACGAGCCGGCGGACTATCAGGCGAGCGACATGGTGAAACTGGACATGCTGGTAAACACCGAACCGATGGACGCATTTTCATGCATCGTGCATCGCACAAAGGCGGAGGGCCGGGGACGCACGCTGGCGGAGAAATTAAAAGAAGTCATCCCGCGCCAGCAGTTTCAGGTGAAAATCCAGGCGGCCATCGGCGGGAAAATTGTCGCGTCGGAAACCGTAAGCGCGTTCCGCAAGGATGTGACGGCGAAATGTTATGGTGGCGACGTCTCGCGCAAGCGCAAGTTACTGGAGAAGCAAAAGGAAGGTAAAAAGCGGATGAAGTCGATCGGGAACGTGAACATCCCGCAGGAAGCGTTTATTGAAGTGTTGAAAGCATGAACAGGAGCTGGGGTTCGATGGTCGAAAGGCGAGGGCAGGGGATTATCTGGCGCGAATGCTTGTCTTTTGGCGTTCGACCCTGGACACTCGTCCCTCGACACATTTTATGATTCGCTGGCTGTTCTCCAAAACGATTCGCGAGGCATGCGCGATGCGCAAACACGTCTGGCGCTGGTATTGCGCGCAGCGCGACCTGCTTTCGCCCCAGGCGCTGGGCGCCGTGACGCTCGCGCTAAACGAGTTGCAACTCGCGATTCATGAAGCGAAGCCCAATCCAGGCCGGATCCGGATCAAGATGGAGGAGCTGGAGTTCGCCGCCAACAAATGGTTGAAGCCCTATCCGAACGCTGTCTGGCGCGAGAACGTGGAAGTGTTGCTGGTGGCGATTGGCGTAGCGATGGGCATCCGGACTTTTTTTCTGCAGCCATTCAAGATTCCCACCGGCTCGATGCAACCGACGCTGTACGGGGTGACGTCCGTGCCCGACTATTACCCGGTTTACGCTGAAATCCAAGGGGGTCTGGATGACCGGGCCAAAATCCAGGGAGATGCGGACAAGCAGATGAAGCTGCAGCAGGCCATAACAATTCCGAACGGATGGGGACGCCTCCGCGACTGGGTACATGGCATTTCCTATGTACATTTTGTCGCCCCGACGGACGGCACGCTGGATGAGAATGGGATCCAAAAACCCTGGCCGCAGACTTTCTTTTCCATTTATCAGCGAATCGAATTTGCCGGAGAATGGCACACCATCTGGTTTCCGCCGGATTACGGAGAAGAAGATTTGAAATACCGGGCCGGTCTGGACTCCGGCCGTTTTTTTCACAAGGGTGAAGATGTGATAAAACTCAGCGTCCGTGCCGGGGACCATTTGTTTGTGGACCGGTTGACATACAATTTTCGCCCACCGGAACGCGGCGAGGTTGTGGTTTTTAACACCCACGGCATTACCAGCCTGCCACCCGGTCAGCAGGATACATTTTACATCAAACGCCTGGTGGGATTGGGCGGCGAAACCTTGTCGCTCCAACAGGACTATGAAGTCGCCGACGTGCCAAGAATGGGGAAGGTCCCGGTGGGACAACTGGTTGTAAACGGACAGACCCTGCCGGTGTCGACGCCTCATTTCACGAATTTGTATGCCTTTGCCGACGCTCGTTCCGGTCAGAAGGTTCTGGAATATCAGCCCAATCATTACTACGGGCATGCCATGGTGGAAGGGCTGGCCCCGGGTACAACTTTTCAGGTCGAGACCAACCGGCTTTTTGTCATGGGCGACAACACGTTCAACAGCCTCGACTCGCGATACTGGGGCGATTTTTCCAGCGACCACGTCATTGGCAAATCCCTCTTTGTCTATTGGCCGATTACCCAGCGTTTCGGCTGGGGCAACCAATAAGACCTCCAAACCGAATGAGCGGCGCGAACAGCGGGACGGTGCTGATTACCGGTGCTTCGTCGGGTATCGGTTGGGAACTGGCAAAATGTTTTGCCGCCGACGGTTCCCGTTTGATCCTTACCGCTCGCAATACGGAAGCGCTGCAAACCCTGGCTGATGAATTGCACCGTAATCACAATGTCGAGGTGACAGTTTTGACCGCCGATCTTTCGCTGCCCGAAAGCCCGGAACGCATCTTCAAGGAATTGCAGGGCAGGGGAATCGCGGTGGACGTTCTGGTGAACAATGCCGGGTTCGGCGCCTGGGGCAGGTTCGCCGGACTGCCGCTGCAACGTCAGCTGGAAATGCTTCAGGTCAACGTAACCGCGTTGGTTGAGTTGACCGGGTTGTTTCTTCCCGGGATGGTGCAGCGCCGGCGCGGTGGAATCCTGAATGTCGCCTCGGTGGCGGGTTTTGTGCCCGGTCCGGGCATGGCGGTTTATTATGCAAGCAAGGCCTGCGTGCTTTCGTTCACCGAGGCACTGGCCTGGGAACTGGCTGGTACAAACGTGACGGCAACAGCCCTGTGCCCAGGCCCCACGGCTACGAACTTTGGCAAGGTGGCCAACGCCGACCCGGCACGAATCGTCCGACAGGTCAGGATGTCAGCTGAAGCGGTTGCGCATTACGGTTTTCGCTCATTCCGAAGAGGGAAAATGGTCGCGGTTCCCGGGCTGCAAAACCGCCTGCTGATATTGCTTATCCGATTTGCGCCTCGCTCGGTGGTGAGGAAAATGGCGGGTAAATTCAACGGAATCCAGGATTAGCCGGTTAAACGAGGGGAAAAGGTGGCAAAGAACTAGCTTAAGGGCAGATGGTCAATTTAAAGATTAACCTGAAAACCCTGCAACGATGTTCAGTTCACCAACTATTACCATAGGTATTGCCCTGTTAATTGCTTTCGGCCTCGTCGGTTTTGGAATCAGGCGTTTGATAAAGCATTTTCAGGAGGAATTTCGCAAGGACAACAGTCTCAAAGAGACTCCGTATCACATGGATTCGCCCGGAAAAGGGCAGGCTACAAAGATTTAAAGTCGACGCCAAGGAGGAGGCGTGGGGCGGTAAATATCCAAGAAACAGTTTTTTGGCGCTTTTATGGCAAAATATATAGGCATAAACTGTTCGCTGGTGTAAACAATTTCTCATTGATGTCCCGGTTCAAGACAACCAAACATCAGTTCGGGGGCGAGGCGGCTACTGTCGTTGTCCTCGATACCGGACGAGCAAGCGCGGCACGAATTTCAGCCAGGTCACGCTTTAAGTTTTCGATATCGGAGGCAGCATGCTTGGGATCCACACGACCCCCGCGAAAGTGTTCCCCGCATTCGTTGAGTTAATCGGTAATTCGACTTTGGAGGGACGGAAATTCTTTTCCGGGTACGTTGAACCGTTCCAGTAACACGAGCACACCGGAGAATTGAAGCCAGCGACCGAAATTTGCAGCTTCGTCCACGGCCTTGCCTTCGTGAACCTGACGGGCCAGAGATGCCAGGTAGCGGTCGGTTTCGTCGTAAATCCGTTGGAGATTGGTCTGGTAAGCCAGTGCGGAATCCGCACCAATGGCAACCAGATCGGCGAGCTTCTTTGGGGACAGTCCACCAACACCCGATGTAGAGCCGGTTCTGTTTGGTAGGACTGTTTTTGCCATAGTCTCAGGTAAGCGGAGACTTGGCAGCCCGTTTTACGAAGGTCGCTTGGCCTTACGGGCGCTGACAGCACGAAAACTGTCGAGCTGTTCAAAGTATGCCATTTTCCGCTGTTTTCGTCAACCTCCCTTAAAAGCGAGGTTTTTTGCCAATTTTTACTGTTACGGGCGTGAGTAACCGGGCGTAATATAGACCTACAATGTTTGTTATATTTATTGTGTGAACAAGTTCATTTGACGGAAACTTGGACATAGTGTCTAATATGTGTGATGAAATTCATATTGGCCATGTGTGCGCTGGCCGCTTTGGGGGTGGTTTCAAGCGCTTCTGGAATGGACCGGTGGAGAGCATTGTCCATGCTTGAAACCGGAGATAATGACTATGCGATAGGACGCTGCGGTGAAATCTCACGATTCCAGATTCGCCCCCAGCTTTGGCCGGGTGGCAATCCTCAGAATACCATGGCCGCATTGACAGTCGCCCGGAATATCATGCAGGCGCGCATGGAGCGGTTTCAAGCGACCCATGGGCGTTGTCCCAACGACTTTGAATTTTACGTTTTGTGGAACGCCCCCGCGGAGGTGGATCATCCGGTCTCCTGCGTGGTTGAACGCGCCCAGCGGTATGTGAACCTGGTTCAACGTGATGAACGCCAGACCCAGGCTGTTACTTTCTTTAGGAAGGCAGCGAACGCGTCCTGAGATTTCGCGCGAGTTCGTAAACCTTCAGATATTCGCCCACCGCCCGTTCCCACGAGAAAACGGTTTTCATCGCCTGGCGGCGGTATTGCCGCAGCAAATCCGGTTGTTGGTAAAGGGCCAGTGCCTTGCGAATGGCCTTGGCCAGCGCCCGGGCCGAATATTCGTGGAATTTGATTCCGTTGGCCCGCGTTGCGTCTTCGGTCAAATCAATGACACTGTCATCCAGACCGCCGGTGGCGCGAACAATGGGAATCGCTCCATAACGGAGACTGTACATCTGATTCAAACCACTCGGCTCAAAACGCGACGGCATAAGGTAGAAATCACAGGCAGCCTCAATCCGATGCGCCAAGGCTTCATCGTAATCCACCCGCACGGCGACCTTGGAGGGAAAGCGCTGCGCCAGATCGGCATAGCCCCGCTCGTAGGCCAACGAACCGCTGCCGAGCAGAACGAACTGCAGATTCGCGCTCAACATTTCCTCGAGCGCGCCCAATTGGATATCCACACCCTTCTGGTCCGCCAGTCGGGAAATCGTGCCAAACAATGGCACGTCCCTGCCCTCTGGCAAACCCATCTCCTTCTGCAAGGCCAGCTTGCAGGCGGCCTTTCCCGCCGGACGCGTCAGCGAGTAGGCGTGCGCTATAAATGAGTCGTGGGCCGGGTCCCATTCGTCATAATCCACGCCGTTAAGGATTCCCAGGAGCTGTTTCTGTCGCCGGCGCAAAAGGCCGTCCAGGCCGTACCCAAATTCTTCCGTCGTGATTTCACGCGCGTAACGCGGGCTGACCGTGGTGATGGTGTCGGCAAATACGATGCCGGCCTTCAAGCAATTCAGATGGCCGTAAAACTCAACGCCTTCGATGGTGAAAAAGTCAGGGGGCAGGTTGGTCAGGGCAAAAGTTTCCCGCGGAGAGACTCCCTGATACGCCAGATTGTGGATGGTCAGGCATGCTGGCGGCGGATTCCCCCACCCTTCCGCGCGTTGCTGGTGCAGCATCAGCACCGGCACCAGCGCCGTCTGCCAGTCATGAACGTGCACGATGTCCGGCCGCCATGGCAGGTAACGCGCAAGATGCACAACGCATTTCGAAAGAAAAATGAAGCGCCCGGCATTGTCGGGATAGCTGATATCATGCTCAAGATAAATTCCGGCGCGGTCGAAAAACTCCGGCTGCTCGATGAAATAAGCCGGCAGGCCCATTTCCATTTCCAGCGACCATAATGCGGCCTGAACGCGGTGATCGCCCAGCGGTAAATCAAAGTGCCAGTCCACGCGGCGCATTTGGGGAAACCGCTCGCGAATGCCGCGATACAGCGGCGTGACCATGCGTGTTTCATGGCCCGCGCGCGCCAGCGCCTTGCCCAAGGCGCCCACCATGTCCGCCAGCCCGCCGGTTTTGGAGAACGGATGGATTTCACTGCTGGCCAGCAGAATCTTCATTTATGAGGCGACAATACGTTCAGCTTTCAAATATGGCCGGAGTGGTTCCGGGATCAATACGCTGCCATCTGCCTGCTGGTGAGTCTCAATCAACGCGACGAACAGCCGTGCCAGTGCCGTGCCGCTGCCGTTGAGAATGTGGGGGAATTGGTTTTCGCCTGATTCCGACTTGAACCGCAAATTCATCCGGCGCGCCTGGAAATCCTCGCAATTCGAGCAGCTTGAGACTTCGAGATAACTCCCCTGCCCCGGCGCCCAGACCTCGAGGTCGTACGTCTTTGCGCTCGTGAAACCCATATCACCGGTGCACAACAAAATCACGCGATAATGAAGGCCGAGCAGTTGCAAAACCTTTTCCGCGTTAAGCACCAGCGTTTCCAATTCATCATAGCTGTTTTCCGGCTTGACGATCTTGATCAGCTCCACCTTGTCAAACTGGTGCACGCGAATCATACCGCGGGTGCCGACGCCCGCCGCGCCTGCTTCCGCCCGGAAGCACGGACTGTACGCACAGTAATATACGGGGAGTTGCTTCTCCGTCAGAATTTCCTCGCGATGAATGTTCGCCACCGGCGACTCCGCAGTGGGTACCAAAAACAATTCACCCAAGGTCTTGTCGTCCAGGCCCTCACGGACGGCATATGCCTGGTCGAGGGATTTGGGGAACTGCCCAACCCCAAACATGCAATCCTTGCTGACGAGGAACGGTGGCGAAACTTCAGTGTAACCATGTTCGGCGATGTGCAGGTCGAGAAGCAACTGGATCAAGGCCCGCTCCAGCCGTGCGCCCCAATTGGTGTAGAGCAGGAAGCCACTGCCGGACAATTTGGCACCGCGCGCGAAATCCACCAGCTTGAGCGACGCGCACAGTTCCACGTGTGATTTGGGTTTGAAGCTGAACGCCGGTTTTTCACCATGGACGCGAACTTCACGATTATCTTCGGCGGATTTACCATGGGGAACCGTTGCATGCGGCAGGTTCGGCAGATGGAGCATAAGCGTGTCGCGCGCGACTTCCGCCTGGGACGCTTCCTGGTCCAGCCCGGCGATGCGCTCGCCCAGATCCCGCGTCTCCGCCTTCTTGGCCTCGGCCTCGGCGGTTTTCTTTTGCCCCATCAACGCGCCGATTTCCTTTGAAATCCGGTTACGCTGAGCTTTAAGCGTTTCGACCCCGGCCAGTGACTTTCGGCGTTGCTCATCGAGTTTAAGCAATTCGTCAATGTGGGTTTCGTCGCCTGCCCCGCGCGTCGCCAGACGCTGACGCACAAAATCGGGCTTTTCGCGAATCAATTTGATGTCGAGCACCGCGGAATTATAGAAATTCCGCCGCCCGCAGCAAGGTGGAAGGCTCGTCTGGCAGACCGGGAAATGGCTATGGCAACGGCGGCCCGACCCCAATACGATAGAATTGTGCCGGCAAGGTTGCCGCGTTGGTGTCCAGCCATTGGAACGGCATGGGTGGTGAATTGGTGTTGAACACCGTGCTCCAGTTGGTCAAATTCGTGGAGGTCTGGATGTCATAGTCCGGTCCGGTTTCACCATTGACCTGGAACGTCAACTGGCCGTTGTTGAACGTGATGGAGGATACGGTCGGTTGGCTCAACGGATTGACGAAGACGGTAAAGCTTTGTGTGGCGCTCAACGGCGGCATGCCGTTGTCCATCACCTCCAAGGTGAACAGATTCGATGAATTTGCCTGCACCACCACCGGACGCCACGAGAAGGCACCGCTGTTGGTGTCGAGGGTGGCGTTGGTTACTCCCGCCAGCAGGGCGAAGGCCAGGATCGGCGGCGGCTGATTCGTATCGGTGGCACTGGCGGTAAAGGCAACCGTCTGGCCGACATTGACCGTTTGATTCCCAATGGGCGCCAGCACGGGCGGGGTGTTGCTCTCCGCGGGCGGGATCAACAAGTCAACCATCGTATAAGGGGGAATCGAAACGGCGAATGAATTACCCAGCCCGGACACGGAATTTGAAGAAACCGGGGAAATCGGTGTGTCACCGTTGTAGTTGGTGAGGCCGAACTGATACCAGGTGCCGGTGCTGGCCAGGGCCGGACCGCTGATGGTCACGTTGGCGGGGATGGTGAGCAGCGGATCCAGATTGACCAACATGACGCCCGTTTGCCCGTCCTGCCGGGCCGTGGCATGGATTCGTAACTCGGATTGCGCGGACGTCGTCTGGAGGAACGTATCGCCGACATTAGCCAGCAGGTGTGACATCATCGCGCCGTAATAAGCGTGGGCGGGTGCCTGGCTCGGCGTGAGCATGTCATTATGCAGTATCTGGTAGTCCACGTTGACAATACCGTTTTCAATCCAGGTCAAATAGTTGTCCGCAGTAAACAGCGCCACCGGCGCGCCGACCGCATTGCCGGCGCCGGTTTCGGTGACGGCGATTTTCATTTGCGCGGCGTGGGCGGCACCGACCAGATTCGTCAATTGCGTGAAGGTGCTGGTGACGGTGGCAGGAATCTGGGCTGATGCCGCCAGCGTGGACGGCGTATCAGAGCCGGGATACCAATGAATGATGACAAAGTCGGCGACGCTGCCGCAAACGCTCAACAGTTGGGAATTCCAATTGCCCGGGCCGTTCCAAAAAACACCGCATTGGATGGTGGGATCCTTTGCCTTCATTGCGGCAATAAACTGAATCGCATTCGTGCCGTAGGCAGCAGGAGAGAGCGCGGGCTGGCCGACGCGAGCGGAGGCCGTCTGGTTCGTAAAATGCAAATCATATTCCCAATCTTGACCTGCATAATACCCATTGCCATAAATTTCATTGCCAATTTCCCAGTATTTTACACCCCAGCCGTGATTCACATTGGCATAGGTAACCCAGGTCGCCGCCACATTCGTATCGCCACCGGCATTATTGGCCGGGTTGGAGCCGTAGTTGACCGTAACGATCGCACTGGCACCGGCCGGGGTGACATCGGTATTCATTAAATTGAGAAAACTGTCGCTCGAATTGACGTAAGCGCCGTCAATGCCGCTGTTATTCTCCCAATCATAAACATCCGCATAGGAACCGCCCGGGGTGCGCAGGGCTGTGATTCCCGCAGCTTTGAGCAACGGAGCGATTCGCGAGTCTATCAAGTTGCCATCATAAACGGCGGTGCAAACGCCCAAACCTTGCGGTGGCATCACGGCCAGCGGCTGTGAAGGATTGACACTGACATTGACGGGCACGAGAACGGTCACGCTGGCCACGCTGCTGGTCTGACCCCCGTAATTGTTGGTCACGATGACATTGTAATTGTATGTGCCGGGGTTGGGCACCGTCACTATCACATTTGTGCCGTTGGCTCCGGGAATATTGGTCAGACTGCCGCCACCGCCGCCATCGGTTTGCCACTGGTAGGAAAGGGTTCCCATGCCGAGAGCGCTTTCAGTCAGGGTCACGGTCTGGCCAACATAGACCGTGCTCTCGGGTGAAACGACCGGCGTGTTGGCGGTGGGCGCGTTGGCGAGCATTCCCAGGTCAAAAACAGCGTCATAACCATGACTGCCGCCAAAGGTCATCGTTGCCCCATTGGTAGGAATCAGCGCAATCTGCCCTCCGGCATACGGGTTTCCACTGCCAACGGCCAACGCATCCCAACCACCACTTGAGGGCTTTATGCCAAACGAAAAGGCGTAAGTTGTGTTTGGGTTTAACGTGACTGAGAGGTTGTTGCATTTCAGCCAGTCGCCATCCGTAAACCCCGGATTGGCCAACGTGAAGGATTGCAACAGGGTCGCGGCGCTTCCGGAAACCGTGTAGATTCGGAGATAGTAGGTAGGCGTCGTTGCCGGGGTGCCATAGCCGCCCCCGGAATCCAATCCGCCCGTTCTGATGGCCACCGACAGCAAATTGGTCGAAGTGCTGGTCGTGGTAAACGTCTGACCGGGCGGCGAGGCGTTGTCCGTGTAATAATTCAAACCGTCGGGCTTGCCGGTCACGGGAGTATGGGCGGCAGTGTTCCCGTTGGTGCTCAATTGGTAAATGTCGTTCGGTCCTGGAGTTGGATTAGCGGTGCCAAGGTCGGTCAAGGAAACCTGCGCCTGGGCAATGCCGACACCGGCCCCGAGCGCCAACCAGACCATCCAGCTTTGAATCCTCTTTGAGGCGGTAAGGCAAATCAGATGGTGAAGAAAAGACCCTCTGCCAAAGGTAAAACGAATGCGCATATTGAATTTTGCTTCACGCTGATGCCTCGATTTGCCATCGATCGTTCACGGCCGGAAGCCGATGGTTTGCGATGGAACCCTTTTGGCAATAGTTAGCGTATGATGTTAGTGTCGATTGCAGTGATATAATTGGTACCGAACAATTTATACACTGGGGATCGTCATTGGTCAAATAAATGGTCTGTCACAAAATCGTGATCAAAAGATTCACCGACGGGCGGACCTGCGGAAGCTGTCCGCAGAGCGCCAGCGTGCGGGGAAATTGGGGTTTCAGGACCGATTCAGAAAACCTATGCTGACGCCATGAAAGTTCCGGACAAATTGAATCGCCTGCTTCGCGTGCCGGGATTGACGCGCGTGCGCATCGTGCTTGCACTGGCCATCGCCGTGGTGGCGGATGGGTTGCAATTCCTGTTCGGCCTGGTGCCATTCGTCGATCAGGCGATTGATGTGGTGGGGATGGTGTTGACGAGTTGGGTGCTTGGCTTCCATTGGTTGCTCCTCCCCACGTTTGTCGTGAAACTCGTTCCCCTCCTCGATGAATTACCCACGTGGACGGCCTGTGTCGTCGCCGTTATTGCCTTGCGTAAACGGGAACAACGCATTTTGCCGACGGAAAGACCCGCGACTGAAATCTGATTGAAAAACGTGGTTGATGTTACACATTAACACTGTGCAAACTGTTTTTTTGTGACGCCCAATTTCAAGCCAGTTTTTGCCTGCGCCACCCGGGCGGTCATTCCGCGTCTCTTGGCACTGATTTGCGGTTTGCTGATGGCCCAGAGTGCGTGGGCGCAGAGCATCCGGCTTCCGTGGAGCGGTTACGCCCATGACCCGCAGCATGACGCCATCGCACCGGTCGCCTCCCAGCCGCTCAATCGCATCTTGTGGCATACGCCGGTGGACCTGAAGCCGCAATACAGCGGGAGCGAACTGCTGATTCACTATGGCTCGCCCCTGATCACGCGTGCCAATACGGTCATCGTGCCGGTAAAGACCGGCGCATCGGGCGGGTTCGAGGTTGAAGCCCTGACCGGCGCCACCGGCGCCACGAACTGGACGCAATCGACGGACTATATCCTGCCGACTCACTATTGGACTCCGAGCTTTTCCCCGGTGTTGACGCCGAAGAACCGGCTCTATTTTGCGGGCGGCGGCGGAACGGTTTACTATTGCGACACGCCCGACACCACGAACCCGGCTCCGGTCATCGGACAGATCGCCTTTTATGGGCTGACCAATTACGCCGCCAATACCAACGCCTACCTGACCAGCGTGTACATTTGCACCCCCATCACCTCCGACCGGTATGGAAACATCTTCTTCGGGTTTCAAGTCACCGGTTCCACGCCCCTGAACCTCCAGAGTGGTATTGCGCGGATTGATTACAATGGAACCGGTACCTGGGTTGCCGCCAGCAGCACCGTCACCAATGGCACCATCAGCCAGGTCGCCATGAACTGCTCTCCCGCCTTGAGCAACGATCACAAGACATTGTATGTGGCGGTCAACAACGGTTATTCCGGATACGGCTATCTCGTTGCTCTGGACAGTCGGACGCTCACGCCGCAGGCCAGCGTGCGTCTCAAAGACGTCCTAAATTCCGGCAATGATGCCAGCGTGGACGACGATGGCACAGCGTCACCCACCGTCGGTCCCGATGGCGACGTTTATTTTGGGGTATTGGAGAATCCGTCGTATTCGAATCATGATCGCGGCTGGTTGTTACATTTTGACTCGAGCCTCACCCAAACCAAGTTTCCCGGCGCGTTTGGTTGGGACGACACGGCTTCCGTTGTGCCGGCTTCACTGGTTCCATCCTATCATGGCAGTTCGTCGTATCTGCTGATGACCAAGTATAACAATTACGCCGACCTTGGAATCGGGGGCAACGGTGTCAACAAAATCGCCATCCTCGATCCGCAGAACAGCGAAATTGACCCCATCTCTGGCGCCCACACCATGAATGAAGTTCTCACGATTGCCGGGCCCACGCCGGATCCGGCTTTCACCAATACCTACCCGAATGCCGTGCGCGAGTGGTGCATCAATTCCGCAGCGGTCGATCCGTCAACCAAATCCGTGCTGGCCAACAACGAGGATGGCAAGCTTTACCGCTGGGATTTGACTTCCAATACGCTTACGCAAACGAACACCCTGACCTCGGGTATCGGCGAAGCCTACACCCCCACCATCGTTGGGGTGGACGGGGTGGTTTATGCCATCAACAACGCGACGCTGTATGCCATTGGCCGTTGACCGAAACACGCCATGCGCCTGAAATCTCTCATGCTTTTGTCCGGACTTGCCTTGCTGCTGTCTGCCGCGCCGGTGCGGGCGGACCTGGCTTTCTTCCTGACCCCGGCGGTCCAATCGGGTCTGGGGAGCAACGAAATTGTCTTCACCGGCACGCTGATCAACACGAGCCCGACCGATGATTTGTTTCTTAACAATATTCAGATCAGTCTCATTGGTGGGGCGGCCGGCCATCTTGCGGCCGACACGAACGTGTTCTTTGCGAATGTTCCCGGCATTCTGTTGCCCGGCGAGACTTACAGTGACGTCGTTTTTGGGATCACGATCAACCCGACAACTCCGCCCAGCCAGTATTTCGGCATCGTCACCCTGCAAGGTGGCACGAACATTTTTGCGACCACCAATCTGGCCAGCCCGATATTCGAGGTTGCGCTGCCGACGGCGGTGTTGAACATCGCGCTTTCCGGCACCAACGTGCTGTTGTCCTGGCCGACTCCTCCGGGAGATGTCGTCTTGCAGCAAAATTTTGATTTAACCACCACGAATTGGACCACCGTTACGAATCCGCCGGCTGTCATGAATGGACAAAATCAGGTGGTTCTTCCTTCTGGCTCCAGCAACCAGTTCTACCGGATTGAATACCCCTGAACCCGGCCAGGTTGATTTTCAAATTGAAAAACCTGCCCATCACGCGCACATTGCCCCCATGCAATCTGTTTTTACCGGGCCGGTTTACGTGGTGCGCGACAATATCGACACGGATCAAATCATTCCCGCGCAATATCTCACGCTGGTGCCGACCATCCCCGATGAATACGAGAAGCTCGGCAGTTACGCGATGGCCGGCCTGCCCGAATCGCTCTACCCGGCGCGCTTTGTAAAGGAAGGCAAGCTCGACACGGACTATGCCATCATCGTGGGCGGGAGAAATTTCGGCTGCGGCAGTTCGCGCGAGCATGCGCCCATCGCGATCGGCTCGGCGGGATGTAAAATCGTCCTCGCCGAAAGCTTCGCGCGCATCTTCTTCCGCAACAGCGTCGCCACCGGGGAACTTTACCCGTGCGAACTCACCGAACGCCTCTGTGACACCGTGAAAAACGGCGAGGTCGTGACCGTTGACCTTGATGCGGCCACCGTTACGGTCAAGGCGACCGGCAAAGTCATCAAGTTCAAACCGCTCGGCGACGTTCGCCCGGTCGTGGATGCGGGCGGCCTGTTCAATTACGCCCGAAAGAGCGGGATGATTCCAAAGTAAGTTTAAGTTTTGAATTCCTTGTTTTTAGTTGAATCTTGAACAAATGCGTTCGGCTCAAAACTCAAAATTCAAAACTCGGAATCTGATACTGCTCCCCTGCCCTCGCTCGCTGAAGCTTCTGCGCGGTACGTTCACACTGCCGAAGCGGAACCCGCTGGCCGTCATCAAAATGGTTCGCCGCCATTCCGCACCGAACCATCCCGAAGGCTACACGCTGACAATTTCCAAAAATGGAATTGAAATTTCGTTCAGTGAATCCGGCGGCCTCCATGCGGCGTCGGCCACGTTGCGGCAATTGCTGCGACAATACGGCCGCCGGCTGCCCTGCCTGAAGATCCGCGACTGGCCGGATTTTTCGCGCCGGGGTGTGATGCTGGACATCTCACGCGGCCGGGTGCCCAAACTCGAAACGTTGCTCGAACTCGTCGAACATCTCGCTAATTTTAAAATCAACGAGCTGCAGTTTTACACCGAACACACCTTCGCCTACCGGAAATACAAATCCGTCTGGCAAAGCTGGGGCGCTTTGACCGGTGAAGACATCCGCCAGCTCGATGCGCGCTGCCACCAATTGGGCATCGACCTCGTTCCGAACCAAAATTCATTCGGCCACCTGCGATACTTCCTGGAAGACCCGCGTCTCACGAAGCTTGCCGAAGTTTCAGGTCCGTACGAAGACGCGGGCCGCGAATTTGTGCGCCGGCCCTCCACTCTCGCACCCAATCATCCGGGCACCCTGCCCTTCCTCCGCGGGCTGTATGACGAGTTGTTGCCGAATTTTTCCAGCCGGTTTTTCAACGTCGGCTGTGACGAAACGTGGGATCTGGGACATGGCCAAAGCCGGAGGCTTTGCGGGGTGAAAGGCCAGGGCCGCGTTTATGTGGATTTCTTGAGGAAAATCCATCGTGAAGTGTCCCGGCGTGGCCGGGCGATGATGTTTTGGGGCGACATCATTCTAAAATATCCACAGCTCATCAAAGAATTGCCACGCAATGTCATCGCGCTAAACTGGGGTTATGAGGCAAATCATCCGTTTGAGCGCGAGGCGGCACTGTTTGCCAAATCAAAGATTCCATTTTACGTCTGCCCCGGCACTTCGACGTGGCAGACGTTGATTGGCCGGCACGATAATGCCCTGGCGAATTTGCGCGCCGCCGCCAAAGCGGGCCGTAAACACGGCGCCATCGGTTATCTTATCACCGATTGGGGCGACGGCGGCCACCCGCAACCGTTGGCCGTGAGTTACCTGCCCCTGCTCGCGGGCGCTTCGCTGGCATGGAATGCCAATGGTTTCGATGAGAAGCGCCTCCTGCCGGTTTTGAGCCGCGACGTGTTTGCGGATCCAACCGGCAAGGTGGCTGCAGCTGCGTTCAAACTTGGTCTGGCCCATCGCCTATTGAAGGTAAAGGCGCCGAACGAAACGCCACTCGGCACGGTCATCGCCGCACCCCCAACGCAGGAGCGCGAATTGTTCTGCCGGAACGGGCTGAATTGGTTTAAAAAGATCCCAGCGAAGCGTGTCCGGGCCGCGTTGAAGGAGATTGAAAAGCAAATTGCTGTTCTGAATGTTATGGGACGGCGACACGCCGTCCCTCCCAAATCAAAGATTTTGTTGAGTGAACTGGACCTGGCCGCGCGCATGGCGGCACAATCGTGCCGGTTCATGTTGTGGCAACAAACGGTTGCAAAACAAGGTAGGGTCGGCGCGCCGCGCCGACCGGACGCCGCAGCGCGGCGTCCCAACCAGAAAATGGCGTCATCCGGCATTCGCGAATTGCAGAAGTTGGAGAAAGATTTCAATGCCGGTTGGCCTTTGCGAAACAAGGCCACTCCGAAACACTGTTCGGCGTTTCTCCGCTGGCGTATTGATGATTACCGACAGAGCTTGAAACGATAGCCGGTTTATCGCTTCTTGGCCGGAAAATTTGGGTGCGGAAGGATGGGTGGAGGGGCGGTAATTCTCGGCGGCTTTGGCCAGTGCTTTTCCGGGCAAAGTTGACCCAATTTTGTCAGCCTTCGGTGGCAGCCCGTCTCGTGACTTCGTCGACTGCTCGCCGATTTTGCCTTCGGGAAACTTCATTTCCCCGATGTTGAAGGCGCCCAATGAACTCAGCCCGCCCGCAATCGGGCCGGAAGCCATCATCGCGTCGCCGGCCAAGGGTGCTTTCTGCCAGGTTTCGTACCCGTTAACCACCCAGTCCAGTTTGCCCGTCTCGATGTCCAGCCATAACCCGTGCACGGGAATTTTGGGACCGATGAGCGGGCTGTGCCGGACGATGTCGCACCCCTTGATGACATTTTGCCGTTCGCTGCTGAACAAGCCGAAAAATTCGTTGAGATTGTCCGGCAACAGATGCCGGTCAACACCCAGATCCTTGAATTTCTCAAGCAACTGCAGGGCGTTGGTTTTGCAGACCAGGCAATCCGAGTGGCCGATGATTGCAATTTCGCGTCCGCCCTTGACCGCACAAGCCAGGGCCAGCGTGCGGGTCATCGAACTCATGGGATCAAAGATGATGTTGCCCGCGTTGCGCAGCCAGATGAACTGCTCCGCCGGCAGCGCGAGCACATTTGGGAAAAAAGCATTCAGCCGCGGGTCAATGCATGTCAACGCAATGACCGGCAATTCTTTCGCGAAATCCGCCGGATGCAGGCCGGCTTCCGTGTCACCGGCCACCGCCCGATGATTCGCGTCAATAATGGCTTCGAATAAACGCATAAGATTTACGGCATC
>JBEKKN010000002.1:0-106639 GCA_050010675.1 Verrucomicrobiota bacterium
CCCATGGCCAGCGAGCCATTCAACTCCAGTGTGAGTTCAGGCACATTATTGACTTCAAATACGACCGGCTGGCTGTTCACACTGCCGAGGAATTGACCCGGTGAAACAATGTTGCCGGTCAGTTGCCAGAAGTCCGCTGCCGGCAATCCGCCTAGTGTCGCCGTCGCGTTCGCACTTTCGGCGTAAATCGCATACGGCGTCGGCGTGAGTGCCTGGCGTCCCGACAAGGGGAAAAAGGAGACAGCGCCGTTGGTGCGCACGCCGATCTGCAACCAATATGGCGTGCCATTGAAAAGCCCCGCGCCGAAATCCACCATGACCACAAACAAACCGTTGGTGACAAAGACGCCGTTGGTCTGGACGTTGCTGCCAAACTGGCTGCCACCGCTGCCGGCATTGTAAAGTGCGAAGGTCAGGTCATAGAGACCATGGGCCGGGCCATTGGTGGTCAGCAACTGGCCTTGATAGGTGAACGCCGTGCCTTGGGCAAAAGCGGAATCCAACCGGGTAAAACTGCAAAGTAATACAAGGGTCAAGATGCCAATTTTAGTTTTCATGATTTTCCTTCTGTGGGAACAACTGGGTTAATCAAACGTAAAAAACCTCCCGCCATTGGTATCACCGGCCTCGGTACCGGAAACCAATCGGGCAGGACAAACGAAACGTCCGACTCAGGCGGAGTGATATCCAAAAATTGCCAGGCTGTCAAGAGTAATTTATAGATACTATCAGTTTACTTGGAGATCGCATCGCCGGATCCGAACGTACGCGGACGGTTCGACGGGTGCGCTTCCCCGGTCCCTGGTTGGCCCAAACCTGTTGCGTGGGTTGTAACCTTTAATCTCCTAAACCGTCTCACAGGCTATGACGCTGCGTATGCTGGCGCGGCACAAAACAAACAAATCTAACGAAAGACAAAAGCTTATGAGAGCCAGAAAAATGGCGCTAATCGCGGCGCTGGCCGTGGGCAGTGTCATGGTGCTGAGTCCGGCAATTCATGCGGATGACACCACGAACACGCCACCGACCGGTGGCCCACCGCCAGGGAGCCCTTCCGGCCCCGGCATGAGAGGTCGAGGTCCCAACTTTGACCTGGTCGCGCAGCGACTCAACCTGACTGACGACCAAAAGCCGAAGGTCAAAGCGATCCTCGACGATCAACGGCAACAAACGCGCGACTTGTGGCAAAACCAGGATCTCTCGCGGGAAGATCGCATGGCCCAAATGAAATCCATTCACGAAGCCACCGATGCTAAATTAAAAACCGTGCTCACCGCTGATCAGTTCACGCAATGGCAGCAAATGCGGCCCCGAATGGGTGGACCGCGAAACGGCCCCCCGGGCGCTCCGCCTCCAGGCAGTCCGCCGCCGGGTGGTCCGCCGCCCGACAATGACGGCACCAATGCGCCGGCAGCCACGCCCCCACCAGCGTGAGGGGCGGGAACATACGTTGACCGAGGGACGGCACCAGCCGTCCCTTTTCGTTTTGGCTGTAACATTTACGGGGCCATTTCCGTATTAAACTCAGTATGAAAACGAAACAATGGCTTTCCCTCACCCTGGCCGCCGCGCTGAACCTCGGCGGCTGGCTCACGACCCCTTCGCTGGCGGCCGACACCGCACCGACCGCGCACGGAAGATTTTTGCAGCAACTCGCCCAAAGGTTGAATCTGACCGCTGATCAAAAGGCGCAGATCAAAACCATTTTGCGCGCGGAGAAAGACGCGCGGACGACGATGCTCGCCCAGTTGCACGCCGCGCGGGCCAATCTGCACGCGGCCATCCAGGCCGGTGACGCCAGCGAGACCTCCGTGCGCGCCGCGTCGGCCCAGGTCGCCGCCAGGGAGGCCGATTTGGCGGTTGAACGCATGAAAATTTACGCCAAAATCGCGCCGATCCTGACCCATGAACAACGTCAGCAAATCAGCGAAATCCAGCCGCGCGCGGCTGAGGTTACCGACCGGGCCATCAGCCGCGCGGCTGAGGCACCAGTGCAATGATTTCACGGCTGGGGTCCGGGTTCCAGCCTGTCCGGAGCGGCGGAGAACCGCGAGCATGAATGTGAACCACCGGCAGGCCAAAACTTGAACTCCACCGAAACCGCAGGTGACGATGCCGAATTGCTCGAGCGCATCCGTGGCGGCGCCACCGACGATTTCGCCGGGCTCGTCCGACGGCATCAGTCGCGCGTGTTTGCCATTTTGCACCGATATGAACGCGATGCCCATAAAGTCGAAGACCTCGCGCAGGAAACCTTTCTCAAGGCCTGGCGCGCGCTGGGGCAATTTGACGGCCGCGCGCCCTTTGAACACTGGCTTTCCCGCATCGCCGCGCGGGTGGCGCTGGACCACTTGAGAAAAGAGAAACGGCGGCAGAATGAAATCGGCCTGCCCGAACTCGGTGACGACGCGTTGGACTGGCTGCGCAGCGACGATGAGAAGAGCGAGCTGGAGGCGCGCAGCGCGGGGGAACTGCTCGAGCTGGCGATGCGCGAGTTGTCGCCCGCTGACCGCATGGTCATCACGATGCAGGAACTGGAAGGCCGCAACGTGAAGGAAATTGCCGTGGCGATGGGCGCTTCCGGCGTGGCCGTGCGCGTGCGGGCCATGCGGGCCCGCTCGAAACTGCGGCAGGCTTTGGAAAAGATTGCGAAAGAAAAGTTATGAATGACCGGAAATTGAAACAACTGTTTACGTTGGCGCGAAAGCAAGCCGCGCCCGCGCCCCCGGCGGATTTTGCCACGGACGTATTGCGCGCCCTTCGCCGCGAGCCACCCGCCGGCGCGCCGCAGACCCTTTCGGGACTTGACCAGCTGAATTCATGGTTTCCGCGCCTGGCGCTCGCGTCGTCAACGTTCATCGTATTGTGCGTGGCGCTGGATTACGGGCTGACGGCGGCGGGCGTTCCGAGCTTGAGCGACGGTGTGTCACAGCTATCCGCGCAATGGCTTTTGACGCCGACCGGACTTTGATTATGAAGACCTTCAAATTATTGGCACTCGTGACGCTGGTCTTTCTGGCCGGCGCGGCGGCCGGCGTGGTTGGCACGCGCCTCGTCATCCGTCACTGGATGAATACGGCCATTCAACGCCCGGAGAACTTTCAGTTGCTCCTGGAACGCAACCTGCGCTGGCAGCTCCACCTCGACCCGCGCCAGCGGGTGCAGGTGCATCGGATCCTGAGCGACACGCGCGACCAGTTGCGGGATTTGCGACAGGCATATCGCCCGCAGATGGTCGCCGTGCTCACCAACGCCGAAACGCAAATTTCCGCCATCCTGACGCCGGAACAGGAGGCACGCTTTGAACAGATGCAGCAGGCGAACCAGCACTTCCTTCAGCCGGCCCAACCCGAACGGTGAACCGTCCCCCCAGCCGGAGTGTCGTGTCGGAAATGGGCGCAGATTCCATTTGAGCAATGCCGTCCGTGCCGGTATTTTGGGCGTTGCCTCGCGCGCGTAGCTCAATTGGATAGAGCGTCGGCCTCCGGAGCCGAAGGTTGTGGGTTCGACCCCCGCCGCGCGCACCATCTTGAAATTCAGGTTGTGTCTTCGCTCATAAGTTGTCTGGTTTCATAAAAAGGTGGAAACAGGCGGAAACAGGCGAAAAAAGAGTGAAAATCAACGACTTACGAAGACACTTTTCGGGTTAATGGGGGGTGTGAAGTTGTCGCGATTTTTGGGATCTGTTCAGCTTTCCACAACGAAACTTCCAACCGTAAGCCTTTATCAATCAATACTTGGAAGTTTCACCTAAGACAAATTATCCACACGGGAGGGGGTGTGAAGTGTGAAGTCGTTTCGGTGCCACCCAGCGTCCCCGCTTCTCGACTCATTCTCGAATCCAAAATCAAAAAGTGTTATTCCATTTGTGTCCGGGAATAGCTGATTCAACACGCATTAGGCCGTCATCGCCGAATCGTGCAAGGTTCGAGCAACGTCAGAACGCCCCTGCTACGGAGGCGTATGGCCGATTCCATGAACATTTCGTCGTGAGTGCTGCCTTTGAAAACTCTGGTAAACCAAGCACTCGCAACCGTTCCGTTTTGGTGGACCTGTCCCAAACGCGTCGTGCTGTCACGGATCGCTAAACCCGTGGCCGAATCCTCGGGAATGCCGTCGCAATTCAGTTTTTGAACCCACTCGTAACCTTGGGCTTTTAACTCGGGAGAAATGTCCCACCACGGCTTACCACCCTCGCGAAACATAACGATGGCGCAAGGCCGTTTGCTTATGGCAGTGAAGCGGAGAGCAGAACTTTGGATGGAAACAGCATGTTGCATTTCTGCACGAAACAGATGATTATCGATTCATCGCCTCGTCGAAGTGCAATAACGGGAGATTCCGCAGGTTGTTCCGATCTGTGCGCGATAGTTGTAACAATCGGAAACTGTCCACGTCTAGTTCAGTGGAGATGCGTTGAATCGTACAGGAAAACGCGAAAATCAGTTTAAGTAAACAGTCGATCCACGCATCGAATGAACAATATGAATAAAAAACTATTGAAGCCGGTTTTGTTAATCGTCGGCGCCTCTTTCCTGCTGACGGGGTGTGTCATCCGTGAACGGACCGTTTACCGTAATGGGCCGCCACCAGCAGCAACCGTGTCCACAGAATTGGAGGTGACGGGTCCGCCGCCGCCAGACCAAGTCGATGTTGTCGTGGGCGTGGCTCCGGCGCCGGATTTCATCTGGATCGGCGGCTTCTGGGGCTGGGGACCGGGCGGATGGGCCTGGCATCGTGGCTACTGGGGAAGACCTCCGCATCCCGGCGCAGTATGGTTGCGGCCACATTATGCCTATCGTGGTGGCCGGCATGTCTGGGTCCACGGCGGCTGGCGATAATCCGGCCCTTCACCAGCACACGATCATGGGATTATCACTGCGCGATAAAATTGCCCGCTGACGTTGTTTGCCGCGCTGTTCGTGTAATTCCAAGTTTCTGATGTCAACGTATTCGTTGCCAGTGGCAGCCAGTTTTGCAAGTCAGTCGAAGTTTGAAGCACATTTGTCTGACCGGGAACGCCGTTGATGCTAATGACAAATTGCGCGCCATTCGATTTTACAATCCCCAAAACTGGCGGCTGCTGGATGGAAACAATTTCGACCTCTTCAGGCGTGTAAAGATAACGGGTATGCACGCCGTCCGAAATTTTTCCGTATATGGCATAAACACCCGGCGGAACATTCGTGGTGGCCAAATTAAGATCTGAATAATAATACACAGACCCTGAGCCTGTGCCTGATGGCTGCAGTTGGGCAACCAACACGCTGTTTGAGTTATATGGATTGAAATCACTGTCGTAGTAAATTTGAAGCGTCAAATTGGAAGCACCGGCGTATTGATAATACAGGGACGTGGAAATCAGATTTCCCGCCACAACTTCGTTCGTCCCGTTGACATTGAATTTGATGATGTTGGGCCAGGTGCCGTTGTTAGATGGCAAAGCGGTGCGATTTGAATTCAAAATTCCAGCTCCCAAATCCCAGTTCTGGTTGTAGCCGTCAACGATGGCGGGAAACCCCTGACCCACAGGTTCATCCGTGCTGATGCGATTACCACCACCGATCAGGCTATATTCAAATCCGGCATTGGTCCCTGCTTGTTCATAATTCACCCACCATTTTGCCCGCTCCACGCTTGTAATGGACGCACTGCCATCACTCGCCGGAACGTTCAGATCGATTGTCCCATGATACCAAAGATGCACGTTCGAATGATCGGGAGCATCGAGTAATGATACATTCCAGTAACCTCCTGAAAGATTATAGAGTTGGCGAACATAAGCACCGGAAACTGATTCTCCATCGGGATCACCTAAATACGCGCCGAGCCCGAGGTCTTGCCAATAGTTATCAGCAAACAAAACATTGATATATGTTTCGTTGGCGGGTGCATCCACTACGGTTGCTGGGAAATCTTCATTGCCATCATTGTTTATTGGATAGGGATCAAGTGTTGTTAAATGGTCAACCCAAACGCCATTAGTCCCGAGAACATGACTGATTTGAGAGATTAAAGAGCCACCGCGGCTATGCCCAATTAAATGAATTGGGAATTCGGTCAAAGCATGGCCATTGAGCTCGGGTATCGCGTTCGTAAGCATCAATACCTGGCTAACCGCCCAGCCAACATTATAAGTGCTGGCATATGAATCAAACAGGTCTCCCGACAAGGAACTCCAGTCCAGTTCGACAACGATTTCACCTGATTCAGTGGCTGAAGGCGGCGCGCCGTTGGTGCGACTTGATGAAAAGAGATAACTGCCACCGTTGTACGAAACGGTCAGTGTATAAGTTGTGAAATTCGAATTCAGATTTGGATGGCGGTAATTAAAACAAGCTGGCAACCGGTCGGCCATGGCAGCGACCCATGTCGGAAAGGAACTGTCAGCCTCGTAACCATGCGTGATAATCGTCACGCCGGCAGCTTTTGTGGAATGAGAAACAAACCCGAACAGGAAAAGAAGCGCGCCAAACAACAGGTTCTTCCCAACTGCATAAAGGGGTAAGGTTTTCACACGCCAGCTGGGAAATAGCAAATCATTATCTCATGCACAACGATAATGGTTCCTCCTTTGATTCCGCCCGTTGCCTCACTGGTTTTAGGCTGATCATCCGAACCTGCCTGATGTCCGCACCCAACCCGCAACGGTTTTGCAGCGGCGGTGCAGGTTGGTTGCGGTCGACGTGCACGTTCTAAAAAGCATGGATAATTATCAGTGATCTGTGTTCCAGTGGAAAACCTGAAACATCAGTAAACAGTAGGAAACTGGCAGGTGGATTTGGACGTTGGCTATTTCAGAAGCGGACAACTTATCAGCGAAGACACATTGACATGCCTTCGCGCATAAATTGTCCCTTTCTGACATGTTCAACTTGCAAACCGGACCATTAACCGGTCCACCAACAAAGTTTTCAAACCGGCAAAAAAATCACTGCATCTCCGATGAAAATGAAGTATTCTAACGGCCGGGACTTGCATAAGGGCAGGTCTGCTGAAGGCAAAAATCTTAAGAGAACGGACTCCATTATGGCAAATGAAGCGAACATGGAAAAACCCGGAACCGGCTTGAAGGAGTTGACACGCGACGCGGAAGCCATGTTGCGTGCGACCGCCGGACAGACCGGTGAAAAAATGAACGCGTTGCGCAGTCGATTGCCTGCGGCGATTGACCCGGCCAAAGCCACCGATCATCGGCCGGGAGAAAAGACCGTTGCCGGCGCGAAAGTCGCGGACAAAACAATTCGCGAACACCCGTATGAATCCATCGGCATTGCGGCGGGCGTGGCGTTTGGCCTGGGGCTGTTGATGGGCGTCCCTGCTGGCCGCCACTAAAGCCATGGACGAAGCGCCTCACACCGAGGGTGGCCTCTGGTCCACACTCACACGAATTTTTAAGACCCTGCGCGACGTGGCGGAAAACCGTGTCGAACTGTTTCTGGTCGAGTGGCGGGAGGAACGGCTGCGGTTGGTGGAGTTGCTGTTGCTGCTGCTGGCGGGAACGGTGTGCGCGTTGATGGCGCTGTTCATGGTCACGCTGGTGATTGTGGCGGTTTTCTGGAACACGCATCCGGTACTGGTACTGACACTGATCATCCTCGCCTACGCCGGCATGGCCATCGTGGCTTTTGGGATGCTGAACTACCGGCTGCGGCGGTGGCGACCGTTTGACGCCACACTGGAACAAATCAAAAAGGACCGGAAATGTTTCAAAGAAAAGAGTTAGCGCAACTGCGCTTGCAGAAGGAACGACTCGTTTTACAAAGCGATGCCAACCGGCAACAGCTGGTGTCCGAGTGGCGTCGGCTTCAATCGTCGGATATCTGGCTGGGTGAAATCCTGCGCCTTACCCGCCGTCGGCCCTTGTGGATCGTGACGCTGGTCACAGTGGCCGGGACGTTGATGGCCAAAACCCTGCGCAAACCCCGCACGGCTATAAGCGGAATTGGTCGGCTGGGAAAATATGCTTCCATGGCGTTCTCCGTCTGGAGATTGTTCCGGCGAAAATGGCTGCCGTCATAATCCTCCGTCCGTAAAACCCGGAGTTACCGGTTATCAGCCTGGAAGCGTGTGTGAAGTCGTTTCGATGACCGGCTTGGTTTTGTTTGACCTGGATGCCGCCCGTCACGGTAATCGCACCGGGAACATGGCAAACGCGGGATTCCAATATCTATCCAACCTCGACCGTCGTCCGCTGCAGCTGGCGGGCATGACGATAGCGCTTCCGAAGCCGCTCATCCTCCAGAATCTGGCCGAGCGTTTCGATGATGACTGCCACCACACCCATGACCGGCAAAACCAGAAGCAGACCGGCCAGCCCGGCCACCGTCGCTCCCAAGAATAACATCGACACACTTAGTACCGGGTGAAAACGCAGGCTCCGGCCCACGGTCAATGGCAGGAACACAAAGTCATCCAGGATGCGGACGCAGACAAACAGCACCAGGCAGCCGTAAATGGTTGCGAGGTCATTGGGGAAGTCCGTGGCGGCGACCATGACCACGAGCGCACATCCCACCGCCGATCCCGCATAAGGCACCCAGGCGAGCACTGCGGCAATCAGCCCCAGCAGAAAGGAATGGGAAATCCCCAGAAGCCAGAGGCCCACTCCCAGGAAGGCCGTGTCCAGAAACGTCAGCTTCACCATCCCGATCAGGAAACTCCGCAGGCTGCGGTCCACGCGATCAAACAACAGAAGCGTCTTCTCGAAAAACGCGTTGGGCACACTGCGGACCAGGTGTTTCTTGAATCGATTCCCATCCTGCAACATGAAGTAGGTCAGATAAGGCACCAGCAGGAGCGAGGGCAGCCAGTAGACGATCTGCAACAGCAGCCCGCCCAGGTATTTGTCCGCAAAATTTTCGGCCGCGGCATTCAGATTGGTCGGGGTGCTTTGCATCAAGGCCGACCGTTTCAGCAACGGCAGTTTCGCTTCCAACTGGGCCTCGGTCTTTCCCAGAAAATCCAGCCCGCCTTGCACATAATGGGCCGTCACCGCCTTCCAGCCCGCCGCCCGGGTCGTGGCCATGGACAGAAGCAAAATCACTCCCAGGCACGTCACCAGGAACAGAAGCCCGGTGACAACCCTGCCGGCCGTTCGATGTTTTAAACCCGCCCGCACCAGTGCCCGCACCAGCGGCTGCAGACAATAGTAGCCCACCAAGGCCAGCAGCCCCGGCACCACCAGCCACAGGACCCGCTCGAACAAATAGAGGATCAGACACGTGACCACGATGATCACGCCCCAGGTTAAAATACCTGATTCGGGCTCGTTTTTCATACCGTCGGCAAATGCGGCTGGTTGGTCAACAGTTTGCGTGAACGCCGCACCACCGTTCGCGATAGTTCAAAGAGGATCTTCACCCCAATACCCCGGTCGCGTTCCAGCAGCGAGATAAATTCCGTGCGGAACAGGGCCAAAACCTGCGTCGGCTCCAGGGCCACCGCCCGGGCCGTTCGCTGGGATTCCTCGAACAATGCCAGTTCGCCAAAGTAATCTCCCACGCCAAATTCCGGCGCGAGCCGCTGCAACGCTTCATGACTGGACACGATCTTCACCCGGCCACTGACGATGATGAACAGCCCCAGGCCCGTGTCCCCCTCATCAAAGATCACCTCGTCCTTCTGGTACGACCGCGCGTGCAACAACTCGTCCAGCTCCCGCAGTTCGCGCGCGGTCAGCCGCCGGAACAAGCTCAACCGCTTGAAGTTCACGATCCGCTGGTCGTCGGCTGATCTCCGGAGAAAATGAAAGGGCGATTTCATCACCTCAAGTGTTCGTCTGAGTTCAATTTGCTTCCCGAGCGGCATCGCCGCGAGTTTCCGGGGCGCGCCAACAGCGCGCGACACCCCGATACGGGACTTTGCCTACCCCCCCACCATCCACAAGTCAAGCCCAGCCGGCAGGCCGGTGCGCGGCCTGGACTTGACGCGGCGGCCGTCCCAAGGTCGTCGGTCAACGGATCGAAAATCATGCCAGGCAAGGTCACATGTGAAAACTGAGGGGTGTCGGACCTCAAATTCTGCCGGCGTTGGGCTTTGGCCGCATTCACCGCACAAACGAACGCTTTGGTTTTGTTTAATGACGTCATGGAATCACTTCGTTGCGCTCTTCAAGATGTTCGGTCAGTTCCCCGCGTTTGTCCGCGAGCAGACTCTTTTCCGCGGCGTCAATGGCGCGCAATAAATCGGCGGCTTCCAGCAGGCGCGGGACGCTCACATAATTGGCGCCCGCCGCATAGAGCGTGGGGACTTCGTGCAATTGCTCGGCGTGGACGATAATCTGCGCGTGGGGATTCAGTTCGCGAAGCTGGCGCAGCAGTTTCAAATTGTTCGCTCCCTTCAACACCGTGTTGGGCAGCGAGCAAATGATGATTTCCGCGTGGGTCACGCCGGCGTGTTCCAGCACATTGCGTTGCGTGATATCGCCATAGATCACCTGCACCCGGCGGTGGCGCAACCGTTCGTAAACGTGCGGATTGAAATCCACGACGAGCAGGTCCTGCAACAGCGCGGGTTTTTCGCGGGTGATCTCCTCCAGCAACGAACTCGCCGTCCAGTAAAACCCCAGCAAACAAATGCGTTTGTAATGAGCCGTGCCCGTGGTTTCGGCCGGAATCCGCGAGATGTCGTGGAAGCCAAACCAATCCAGCCAGGGAACGGTCTTTTGCAGGATGTAATCGTTTTTCAGAATGGCATAAGTTGTGTCCACCGCGAGGAACGAGAAGACGAAGGCGGCGATGCCGATGGACGTGTCGGAGACATCGCCGCTCGCCTTGCCCAGCGCGAGCAGCACGAGCGAGAGTTCGCTCATCTGGCCCAGATTGATGGCCGGCAACAGGCTCATGCGGTAACCCTGTTTCATCAGGTAAAGCGGGGTAAACACCGTGAGCAACCGGCCGCCAATGATGATCATGGAAAAAATCACCATCCAGATCAGGTAATTCCAGGTGGGCATGGGGATGGTCATACCCAGGCCGACAAAGAAGAGCGTCACGAAAAAGTCGCGGATGCCGGTGACCTTGGCCACCACGTCGAGCGCGTAGGGAAACGTGGAAATCATCACTCCGGCGATGAGCGCGCCCATTTCGCTGGAAAGCCCGAGGTAATCGGCGAATCCGGCCAGCGCGAAGCACCAGGCCAGCGCGCCGACGAGCACCAGTTCCGGCAGGCGCGCCACGAATTTGAAAACGGGCGGCAATAAAAACCGGCTGGCCACGTAGGCGACCGCCACCAGCAACAGGACCTTGCCCAGCGCCAGGGTCAGGAGGCTGACGGCGGGATTTTTCAGATTCGGCTGGATGGCGAGGAACAGGATGGTCGCAATGTCCTGCAGCACGAGCACACCGAGGGTGATGCGGCCGGCCAGGGTTTCGAGTTCGCGTTTGTCGTAAAGAATTTTGACGATGATGACCGTGCTGCTCATCGCCGACGCCACGCCGAGGTAGAAGGCTTCCAGCCAGGTTTTGCCTGGACCGAACAAGCCGAAAAACAGCCAACCCAATGCAATACACCCGACAATTTGACAGACGGCGGTGATGGTAATCACGCGACCAGCGCTCACCATCTTTTTGAGGTCAATGTCCAGCCCGATCATGAACAGCAGCAGACTCAGGCCGATGCCGGAGATGGTTTCGATGGATTCGGGACGGGTCACCCACCGGAATCCGTGCGGGCCGATGGCAAACCCGGCCACCAGATACGCCAGCAACAACGGCTGTTTGGTAACCTGCGAAATCACCGCCACCACCCACGCGGCGATGATGCACACTGCAATATCGATGACCAAACCCTGTTCCACGGCGCGCGACCTTTAACAGACGCGCCCCACGAGGTCGAGCCGGAGTTTAAAGGGTTGGAAACCGCGACCGGCGCAGGTTGCAGGGGCGCGTTGCCTTCCTAAGGCGACGGGGGCGTTTGAAATTCTGGAAGCCCGAACTGCCACAGGAGAAACGCCCAAACATCGGCCCGCTGCTCCTCATTTTGCTTTTTCGTGGTCCCAATGCCGTGCCCCGCCTCGTAATCCACCCGCAACAGAATGGGTTTGCCGCCGGTGGTGGCGGCTTGCAATCGCGCCGCCATTTTCGCCGATTGCCAGGGTTCCACCCGCGGGTCGTTGATGCCGGTGGCCAACATCACGGCGGGATAATGGGTTCCGTCCCGGACGTGGGCGTACGAACTCATTTCATACAATCCCTTGAATCCGTCCTCCGTCCTGACGCTCCCAAATTCGGGAATGTTCGGAACGCCATTGGGCGTCGTCTCGATCCGCAACATGTCCAGGCAACCGACCTGGATGACGGCGGCCCCGAACAGATCGGGTCGTTCGGTGATGGCCCGGCCAATCAGAATGCCACCGGCGCTGCCGCCCTGGCCGGCCAACCTGCCCGGCGATGTGTACTTGTGCTCAATCAGATATTCGGCGCAGGCGATAAAATCCTTCCACGTATTCGGCTTGGTCTGCTGGTAACCACCCTTGTACCAGTCTTCGCCATATTCGCCGCCGCCCCGGATATGGGCGACTGCAAACACGCCACCCTTCTCGTACCAGGCGAGTAAAACCGGACCGTACACCGGGTCCTCCGATATGCCATAGGCCCCGTAGCCCCAGAGCAACGCGGGATTCGAACCATCCAGTCTGATGCCACGTTTATAAACGATGGACAGCGGAATCATTGTCCCATCATCGCTTCTGGCCTTGACCTCCACCGATTCCAGATCGTCCGGCGCATCAAATTTCCCCAAGGGTTGCAAACCGGTGTTCGTGATCTTTTCCGTTCGCGGATCATACTCGTAAATCTGGCCCGCCTTGGTCCACGTACCCATGTCCAGCCAGGCGCCGGGCAGCCGTGAATCCATCGCCGTTAATGACACCGAACCGTCGAACGGCAATTTGACCAGCCCGGCTTTCCCAGGAGCCGACACCCGCAGAAGACGCCCGATGCCGCCGTCGCGAAGTTGCACGTAGAGCGCATCTTTGGCCACTGCCAGTCCCGTGATCACGGCGTCGCCGGCCGGTACCACCGTTCTGGCTGACGCCAGATCCGGCCGGGCCAGGGCCGTGGCGATGATTTTGAACCGCGACGCGTCCTGGTGCGTCAGCAGAAATATTTCCCTGCCTTTCACCACGAAATCCGTGACGTCGTCCCCGACATCACAAACTTTTTGCCAGGGTGTACTGGGCTTGCCCACCGCGGTCAAGGGCGCCACGTACAGGGTCAATTCCTGCCGCGTGCCATGCTCAATCGAACCCAGGACGTATGGGGAACCCGGCACGGCGTTGATGAACGGATCGTCCGCCGGATCGAGGTTCACCCGTGGCGAAACGCCGCAACCGAAGACGGGCGGATCCTGGTCGGCATTGGCGCCGATGACGTGCAGATACACGCAGCTTTTCTGGTAACGTTCCGTCTCGGGCATTCCGGGTTCCATTTTTTGCAGACGGTTGTAGAAAAATGATTTTCCATCCGGGCGCCAGCTGACACCCCCGAACTGGGCGCGGTCGATCGGTTTGTCCACTTCCTTTCCTGTCGCCGTTTCCAACACGTGAATCGCCGCGTCCTCGGAACCGCCGGCGGAAAGCCCGCAGGCAACGCGGTTTCCATCCCAGGACGGCTCATAGTAATTAATGGCAAACGGCTTGCCGGACGCCTGGGCGAACTTCTCCGGGTCGCACAGCAGCGTTTCCTTTCCGGTCAATCCTTCGCGCACGTAAAGCTTGAACGTGTTGTCCCGGGGCAACCGTTTCAGGTAGAAATACCGCCCGTCCGGCAGCCGGCGGACATCGTCGACGCGTGCGGTGACCGCGTTGTCCAGTTCTTGAATCCGCGCGAGCAACGCCTCGCGTCCAGGAATGCGATCCAGCACCGAATGCGTGTAATCATTCTGGGCTTTCAGCCACGCCATGACCTTGGGATCCGAAAGGTTCTCCAGGTAACGGTAGGGGTCAGCGATGGCCGTCCCGAAATAGGTGTTGGTCACGACCTCAACCGGGGCCACCGGCGGGCCTGGCGGAGTCGCCCAACCCTGCCACGCCCACGGCAAGCCCACGGCCGCCGTCAGAAAGATCCGCCCTGCCCATTTGGAAAAGCTCATGTGTTTTTACCCCTTCGGTTATGGAGAAATTGATTCAGTTCCCGGCAAAGGCGTCAACGAATTTCATCATCGCGCGCACGTCATGGTAGTCCGCCTTCCAACTGTTCGCCAGCGTCGTGTCCAAGGGTTTGCCATCGGCCGTCACCGCGTACAGCCAGATGCCGTTCCAGGGACCGACCTGGTGGTTTTTAACAAACGACAACTCCTTGCCCAACGCGATTTCGTAACGCGGGTCCTGCTCGTGCCTCAACGCATCCGTGAGCGCGCACAAGAGCTCGGCCTGTACCCACCAGATTTTTCCCGTGTCGGCCGCCGGGTGATCGTCAACGCCCCGATAATAAAGTCCGCCCCGCTGGTGGTCATATCCGTACTGGAGTGCGTGGTCGAGCAGCGCGTAAAAATGATTCCACGACATTTTTTGGCCGAGCACATTTTCCGCGCGGATCATCAGCCAGGCAAATTCGACATTGTGGCCGTAGGAGAGCCCTGCGGTGCCGGGGGCGGTCACCGGCTTCCAATCAAATTGCCGGTAAAAGGCGCACCGGGCCGGATCTCCCGGATAAAAAAACGTCGCATTGACACGCAAAGCCTCCACCAGTGATTTTTTAACGTCGGGGTCGTGGGTCGCGTCGTATAATTCGGTCAGTGCCTCCATCCAGTGCAAATGCGAGTTCGCGCTTTTGTAACCGACCACTTCGACCGCGTTGCGCGGGTCACCGGGCGAAAGCAGTTTCCAGTTCCGATCCGCCTGTTCAAACCAGCCGTCGTTGGGGTCGTCGTGCAAATGCGCCTGCACGGCGTGGTAAAGCTCCAGCGCGTGGTTCAACGCCTCCTTGTCACCGCTGGCACGGTAGTATTCGACGAAGGCATAAATCGTAAACGCCTGACCATAAATAAATTTGCAGTCGTTCACCGGCTTCCCCGCCAGGTCGGTCGTCCAAAAGTAACCGCCGTTCTGCCGGTCAAGAAAGTGGTCCACCAGAAAATGGTAACCCTGCGCGGCCGCCTGCAAATAATTCCGGTTGGTGTCGCTGTAACCCTCGATTTGGGCGAGCGAGAAGGCCCAGACCATGCGGCTTTGGGTGACGATTTGTTTTTCCGACGGCGTGCCGCGGCCTTTGACGGCGTCATCGTCCAACAAATAACCGCCACGCCGGGTATCCTGCCCGGTGTCAAACCAGTAAGGGAGGATTTTCCCCGCCAACTGCGCCTTCATTTCGCGCGCCGGCGTGGAAAAATCCATGGCGCGTCCTGCGGTGGGCAGGACGAAAAAGATCGCCAGAACGATTGCCGGAAGCAGCCAAAGGGAGGGTCGGCAGCCGGGAAAAGCGGCCCGGGTGGCGAATGATTTGATGCACATGCGCAAAGGGTTACATTTTTAGAACGCCGCCTCAAGGTTCATCGAGTCATTTTCACTCTTGGCTTTCGCCGCTTCTCGGGTACACTAAAGGTTCCATGATTGATACTGATATTGAATTGTTGAAGGGCATCGCCAATCAGTTGCGGATTCACTCGATCACCGCAACAACTGCGGCCGGCAGCGGCCATCCGACCTCATGCTGCTCGGCGGCGGATGTGGTGGCGGCTTTGTTTTTCGGTCACATGCGTTACGACGCGAAGAACCCCCACTACCATAACAATGATCGTTTCATTCTTTCCAAGGGCCATGCCGCACCGCTCCTCTACGCCGCGTGGGCGGAGACGGGCTTGTTCCCCGTCGACGATTTGTTGAAACTGCGCACGTTCGGCAGCGACCTCGAAGGCCATCCGACGCCGCGGCTGTCGTTCGTGGACGTGGCCACCGGTTCGCTGGGCCAGGGTTTGAGCGTCGGCGTTGGCATGGCGCTGGCCGCGCGGCTCGACAAGCTCGATTACAACACCTACGTTCTGATGGGCGACGGCGAAATCGCCGAAGGCTCCGTGTGGGAGGCCGCATCGCTCGCCGGCGTTTACAAACTGAATAATCTCATTGCGATTGTGGATGCGAACCGCCTCGGTCAAAGCCAGGCGACGGCGTTTGGCCACGACATTGGTGTTTATCGCAAGCGATTTGAAGCCTTTGGCTGGCGGGTGGAAGACATTGACGGTCATGATCTTGAGGAAATTTCGGAGGTGCTCGGCGGCGTCGGACTGAACGATCAACCGCTCGCCATCATCGCCAAGACCTACAAAGGGGCGGGCGTTTCATTTTTGCAGGATAAGGACGGGTGGCACGGCAAACCGTTGAACAAGGAAGAAGCCGCCAAGGCCATCGCCGAACTTCAGCCGAGCTCGAAGTCTGGTATCGGCGTCCCGATTACCGCGCCCAACCAACTGCCGGCGCCGAACCTCGCCGCACCCGCGGGCTATCCCCCGCCCAGTTACCAGATCGGCGATTCGGTCGCGACGCGCGAAGCTTACGGCAACGCCTTGGTGCGCCTGGGCGAGACCGATCAACGCCTGGTGGCGGTGGATGGTGATACCAAGAATTCCACCTACGCGGACAAATTCTTCAAAAAATTTCCGGACCGTTCCATTGAATGTTACATTGCCGAACAAAACATGGTTGGCGTGGCCATGGGCTTCGGGGCGCGCGGCAAAGTACCGTTCGCATCCACGTTCGCGTGTTTCTTCACGCGGGCGTTCGATCAAATCCGGGTCGCGGGCATTTCGCAGGCGAACCTGAAACTCGCCGGTTCACACGTCGGCGTCAGCATCGGGGAGGACGGCCCGTCACAAATGGGCCTGGAAGATCTGGCCATGATGCGCGCCATTGTCGGCAGCACGGTGTTGTATCCCAGCGACGCGGTGAGCACCGAAAAACTGGTCGAGCAGATGGCCCTGGCCAAAGGCGTTTGTTATCTGCGCACGTCACGCCCCAAAACGCCGGTCATTTACAAGAATGACGAGGCTTTTCCCATTGGCGGTGCGAAGGTGTTGCGCCAAAACGCCGGTGACAAGGTCACCGTTATCGCCGGTGGCGTCACCTTGTTTGAAGCACTCAAAGCCGCTGATGTTTTGAAAAACGAAGGCGTCGGCATCACGGTCATTGACGCTTACAGCATCAAACCGCTGGCCAAGGATGTGATTCTGGCCGCGGCCAAAAAGACCGGCAACACGGTCATCACCGTGGAAGACCATTATGCCGAGGGCGGTCTGGGCGACGCGGTCGCCGGCGAACTCAGCACCGACGGCATCAAGGTCCACAAACTGGCCGTGACCGCGCTGCCGCGCTCCGGCAAGCCGGAGGAATTGCTGGCGCACTTCGGCATTGACGCCGCGGCGATTGTGAAAAAGGTCAAGGCCCTGTAACCGCGGGAACGCTTTCCCACCACCCCGAAAACGCGGAGAAACTTCTCCGCGTTTTTCTTTGGATTTCCCGCGTTCCGACGGTTTTCTTTTTGCCAATCCGGCGGGGTTGAGGCAGATTGACGTGGGACATGAGCGCGAACGGGAAATTCCTCAAAGGTCGGTTGCTGCTGGACGGTGGTAATTTGAGCGGTTCATTTTTCCACCAGTCGGTGGTTTTGATTTGCCAGCACGACGCCGACGGCGCGTTCGGCCTCGTGCTTAACCATTCACTGGGCAAAACGGTGGGTGAGATGGTGGTGGCCGACCTGCCCGATCGGCTCAAGGAATCGCCTTTATATCTGGGCGGACCGGTCCAACCCGCGGCCTTGAGCTTTTTACATACGGATAATTTCATCCCCAACGCCGACGTGCTGCCGAATCTGGCGCTCGGGCATTCGATCGATGAACTGGTGGACATCGGCGAGTCATTCTCAACGGGCAAGCAGGTCAAAATGTTTGCGGGTTACGCCGGCTGGTCACCCGGCCAGTTGGAGACCGAGATGAAACGCAAGTCATGGCTCACCTTTCCCGCCTCGCTGGAACTGGTCTTCGAAACACCTCCCGATCAACTCTGGCAAAAAATCCTGAAAAGCAAGGGGGGCTGGAAAAACAAACTCCTCTCCCAGACGCCGGACGATTTGTCACTGAATTGAAAAACCCATGAAGACCGGTTTTGTGGAAGGTGGCCTGTCCAGATTTCGCCGCAGCAAGGAATCCACACTGTGGAAATCCATTGAAGCGGAATATGCCGACCGGCTCGCCTCGGCGTCCCCGCTGAAAAAGCTGCACATCAAATTACAGATGCAGCGGGCATTTCTACGGCGAAGAAAAAAGGGGCACGAGCCCTCACCGGGAACCCTGTGGTAGGAACGCACGCCGCGGCACCCCGGTCGGCGGGCCACGCTGACCTTGCCCTCAATTCGCCTCGACGCGCAACCAGGCGGCGTCCGATGTGGATAACATCTTCGTTTGCTCCAAACCCGCGGGCACCAGACAGAATTCGCCGGCGGCCAGTGCGACCGAAACCCGATCGCTCATGATTTCAAGCTGGCCGCGGACCACGGCAATGAGTTGAAGTCGGTGCGGCTTTAAATTCAGTCCGGCGCCGGCCCTCGTCTCCCCGGCTTCGACGTTGAAAAGGGGATCGGTTACGAGCGGACGTAATTTGACATCACTGCCCGTGAACCGGTTTGGGACCAATGCCGGTTCGAAATCCCCGAAATCAATGCTTGCCAGTGATTCCGCGATGTGGAGTGCCCGCGGTTTGCCGTCCAGCCCCACGCGGTTCCAATCGAACACGCGGTAGGTGGTGTCTGAATTTTGCTGCATTTCAAAGATAACGAGGCCCGCGCCGATGGCATGGACGCGGCCGCTGGGTAGAAACATCGCGTCGCCGGCCTTCACCGGCAGGCGGTGAAAACATTCAGCCACACTGCCATCCCGGATTTTCTTCTCAAATTCCGCGCGGGTGACCCCGCGCTTGAGGCCCACGTACAATTCCGCGCCGGGTGCGGCGGCGGCAATGTACCACATCTCGGTTTTCGGCTCGCCGCCCAGCCCGGCCGCCTGATTCGCGGGGGGATGAACCTGGAGCGAAAGTTTTTCCTGCGCGTCGAGAATTTTGCACAGCAATGGAAAACGATTCCCCGTGGCCGCTTTTGCGCCGCCGAGCAGTTCGCGTGTGTGATGTTCCATGAGCCAACGCAGATTTTTTCCGGCGAGCGGACCGTTAGCAATAACGCTGGCGTAGCCGGGCCGGTCACTGATTTCCCACGATTCGCCGATGAGTACATCCGGCGGAAGCGGTTTGCCGTAGAGCCGCTCGATGCCGCGCCCGCCCCAGACGCGTTCCTTGAAAATCGGCTGAAAAGTGAACGGATAGAGCACGGAGATTTATGCCGTGGCCGCCGCGCGGGACAGGACACTGACCGCCGGGCTGAGCACCGGCCTGGCTTCCTCGGCCGGAGGCTGGGCTTTTTCGGAGAATTGCCCGTGGGCGCGGAATTTTTCGTAGCGCTTTTTCAAACGCACGGCGGGCGGCAGTGCCGCAATTTCCTCCAGGTGCTTGAGCAGGTGCTTTTTCAGATTTAACGCCGTCGCGTCCGGATCGGTGTGTGCGCCACCGAGCGGTTCGGGCACGATTTCGTCCACGAGTTTGAGCTCGAACAAATCCTTGGCGGTAATTTTAAGGGCGGCGGCGGCTTTGGCGGCATGGGCCCGGTCCTTCCACAGGATCGCCGCGCAACCTTCCGGACTGATGACCGAGTAATAGGCGTTCTCGAGAATCAACACGCGATCGGCCACCCCGATGCCCAGTGCGCCGCCGGAACCGCCTTCGCCGATCACGGCGGTGATGATGGGCACTTCAAACAGCGTCATTTCACGGAGGTTGACGGCGATCGCCTCGGCGATATGGCGTTCCTCCGCACCGATGCCGGGAAAGGCGCCCGTCGTGTCAATGAGCGTGATGATGGGCAGGCCGAATTTGTTCGCCAGGCGCATCAACCGCAGCGCCTTGCGATAGCCTTCGGGATGGGCGCAACCGAAGTTGCGCATAATGTTATCCTTGGTGTCCCGACCTTTTTGCGTGCCGATGACCATCACCCGGTGTTCCCCGAGCCGGGCAAAGCCGCCCACCATGGCGCGATCCTCGGCAAACAGGCGGTCGCCGTGCAGTTCCTGAAAATCAGTGAACGTCTTTCCGAGGTAATCCAACGTGTAAGGCCGCTTGGGGTGCCGCGCCAATTGCACGCGCTGCCACGCGTTGAGGTTCGAGAAAATCTGCCGCCGGGTTTCCTCCAGCTTCTTTTCGATAAGCTGGATTTCCTCCTCGAAACTGATGCCCAACGAATGTTTTTCCGGGTGTTCGCGGAGCTCATCGAGCTTGATCTGCAGTTCGATAATCGGTTTCTCGAAATCGAGCTGATGTTTCATGTGTCGGGGACTTTATCCGTTTTTGGCCTGACAATCAATCGGAATTCCACAAATGCGAAAGGCCGGACTTTCGTCCGGCCCCCGCGATGACGAGGTTTATACGCCTTCACCAAGGCGCTCAGAAGGGTGACGCGACCAACTTGGGGGTCGCTGTTCGAGCCGCGTCACGAGCAAAACCCCTATGCCAACCCTAAACGAACAGCGAAATCCTCACTAATCACACTATCATAGACGGCGGAAAACGCAAAAAGTTCAAAAAATATTCAAACTTTTTCAACCGGCTCGATTTAGCCTGATTTCACAGTAAATCCGGGTGTTTTGACGCAACTGGATAACCCGACCCAATGGGGTTTTTCCTGGAAAATCAAGCGATTCACGCAACGCCTTTTCCTTGCCCGCGCCCGAAATCAACACCCAAACCTGTTTTGCGGCCGCAATCGCGACATAACTCAACGAAAGGCGCCGGGGGGGTAGTTTGGGCGAATTCTCCACTATCAGAAAGGGAGCGGTGTTCTGGACGATTCCCGCCGGAGCGCCTGGAAATAGCGAAGCCACGTGGCCGTCCTCACCCATGCCGAGCAGAACCAGATCCAGAACCGGCTGGCCGGCAGGGTTTGCCGGAGCGAGCCGGCGAAGTTCCGCTTCGGCCTCCCTCACGGCAACGGCCGGCGCCTCTTCACCACGCAGGCGGTGTATCTGGTTTTCCGGGATTCCCAGCGGCGCGAATAGAAGATCCTTGGCCAGCTTAAAATTGCTTTCCGGATCGCCTGGCGGAACGCAGCGCTCGTCCGCCCAGAAAAAATGGACGTTGTCTGGAAGGGACGGCGTGCCGCCGTCCCCAATTTTTCGGGCCCTGGCCTGTTCGACGACCGACGCGAAAAACGTCTGCGCAATGCGGCCGCCAGACAGCGCGACGCATTGCACTTTGCCGGCCCGGTTGGCTGACTCGACTTCGCCCAGCCAGGCGCTGGCGGCGGCCCGGGCCAGTTCGTCGGCGGTGGCGAAGGAAAGCAGCTCAAAGTTTTTCATTTAATTTGGGAGGGACGGCGTGCGCCGTCCCTAATATTACCAAGGTAAAACATTCATTCGTCCTTGAAACAGCCATTCATCAGGTTGTTTTACCAAGCCGGCACGAACCGGATTTTCACGGACGTAAGTCCATTTCTGGTCATAATTTTCACTGCGCCGCAGACGTGTATCCCAGAAATCCCGCTGCCATTGGCCAGTTTCGGGCAAATGAAGACAGCTCAATTCACGTTTCCAAAACGATACCCATCGTGGCAAGGTTACGGTCAAATCCCGCGGCGCACAAAACAGGTGCACGTGGTCCGGCATCAGCAAATAATCGCCGACAAGCCAGGTATCGGTTGACAGCCAGATTTTACGAAGTGCATCGTGGACATTGGGTTGTGGCAGCCACGATTGACGGTCCTTGGTGCAAACGGTCAGAAAGACAATCGCCGGTTGTTGGAGAGAAATCAAAACGCCGTGTACCGGATGTTTTCGTCCGGGTTCTGAAAACAGCGCATAGTCTGGCGGCATAAAAAAAATTGCGGACGGACGCCGTGTCGGCGTCCCAAATCAATTCCGGGAGGGCTGGCGTGTCGCCGACCCCAATTTCCGAATGATTATTTTGCAAAGAAATATGGGGACGGCGACACGCCGTCCCTCCCAAAAGCTTATTTTACCATCTGCGGCTCGTGCCAGACGTGGCCGCCCTGGGCCAGCAAATCGTCGGCGGCAATCGGGCCCCAGGTTCCGGCGGCGTAAAATTCCCGGTTTGTCAGCGGCTTGCCGTCCCAGCCGGTGCGAATGGAATCCACAATCTGCCACGCGGTCTCCACCTCATCGCGGCGGATGAACAGGGTGGCATCGCCGGCAATGGCTTCGAGCAGCAGCCGTTCATAGGCCTCGGGCGTGTAGGCGCCAAACTCGGAATCGTAACTAAAATGCATCCGCACGGGTCGCACGCCCAGACTCATGCCCGGCACCTTGCCGTTGAACCGCAGATAGATGCCTTCATTCGGCTGGAGGCGCAATGCAATGGCGTTGGTGTCAAGATGTTGCCCGCATTGCGCGGCGAACAGCACGTGCGGTGTGGGGCGAAATTGGATGCGCACTTCGCTGGCGCTCATGGGCAGGTTTTTGCCGGTGCGCAGATAAAACGGCACACCCGACCAGCGCCAGTTGTCGATGAGGAGCTTCAACGCGACGTAGGTTTCGACATTGGAATTCGGCTGCACCTTCGGCTCCTGCCGGTATCCGGGCCGCGCTTCGCCGTTGACGATGCCGGCAAAGTATTGTCCGCGCACGACCTGTCGGGCCACGTCCTCGGGCGTCAGCGCACGGATGGATTTGAGCAGCTTGACCTTTTCGTCGCGGACGGATTCGGCGGCGAGCGACACGGGCGGCTCCATGGTCACGAGCGACAGCACCTGAAGCATGTGGTTCTGCACCATGTCGCGCAAGGCACCGGCTTCCTCGTAATAACCGCCGCGGTCGCCCACGCCGATTTTTTCGCTGACGGTGATTTGCACGTGCTCCACGGATTCGCGGTTCCAGAGCCGTTCAAAAATCGAATTGGAAAAACGGAACATCAAGATGTTCTGGACCGTCTCCTTGCCGAGATAATGGTCAATGCGGCAGACCTGCTGCTCGTGGGCGTAGCGCGTCAATTCGCGGTTCAACATCTGGGCGGAGGCGAGATCGTGGCCGAATGGTTTCTCCACCACGATGCGTTGCCAGCCGGCGCCGTCCTTGTGCAACAGACCGGCGCGATGGATTTGCTCAATAACTTCGCCGAACTGGCTCGGTTGTGTGGCGAGATATAACAGCAGATTTTCCCGCAGCGGACCGCTGCCGAACGAGGTCAGCAGTTCTTCCAGCTTTTTGTAGGCTGCGGCGTCGGTGAGGTCACCCCGGCAATAAAACAGATTTTTGGCGAATTCCTTCCACACCGCCTCGTCCACCGGCTGGGTCCGCGAGAATTGGTTGAGCTCCTCGCGCAATTCGTTCCGCCACGATTCGTCCGTCTTGTCGCGCCGGGCAAAGCCGATGACCCGGAACGCGGACGGCAGCTGCTTGTCCTTGCACAGATGATAAAACGCGGGGATGAGTTTGCGCGCGGTGAGGTCGCCGCTCGCGCCAAAGATGACGATGGAACAGGGTCCGGGCGGTTTGCGCTCGGCGCTGATGTTGCCCGTCGCCGGTTCCTCCATGGAAATCGAAGTATTCACAGCGACAACCATGGCGCAAGCGGCGGACAAATTCAACGATTCTTGCAGCACGCGCCTCAAAAATTGTGCGGCGCTCAAAAATTGCTCGCTCGACGCGGCGTTTTTTCACAAAATTCCCGCATCCGGCTCCGGATTCCCGGAGCGAAGATGAAAGCAAAAATTGTCATAACTCCAAAGAAGGCCGTGGTGGATCCCCAGGGCAAAACCGTCCGGAACGCGCTGGAACAGATGGGCCACCAGGGCATCCAGGCCGTTCACGTCGGCAAATATCTGGAAATTGAACTGGACGGCACGGACCGGGAAGCCGCGCGCAAGACCCTCGACGAGGCGTGCCACAAATTTTTAAGCAACCCGGTGATCGAGGATTATAGGCTGGAGATTGAATGAACCAGAAAGTGACAGGTGACAGGTGGCAGGTGACAAGAGGCTTCCCGCCCGTCAGTCATCGTGGTTGGTCTCTCTTGTCACACGTCACTTGTCACATGTCACGCCCATGAACTTCGCTGTTTTACAATTTCCCGCCTCCAACTGCGACCAGGACGCCATTCACGCCCTGCGCGATGTCTTCGGCCATTCCGCGCGCTACGTCTGGCACAAGGAAACCGCGCTCGGCGACACCGACGCCGTCATCGTGCCCGGCGGTTTCAGTTACGGCGATTATCTGCGTTGCGGCGCGATTGCGCGGTTCAGTCCGGTGATGCAGGCGGTGAAACAGTTCGCCGACAACGGCGGCCTGGTGCTCGGCATCTGCAACGGCTTTCAGGTGCTCACGGAAGCCGGCCTGCTGCCCGGCGCGCTCGTCCGCAACCGCGACCTGCAATTCCATTGTGAACATATTTTCCTGAAGACCGTCACGCCCGACTCGCCGTTTACGAGTAAAATTCCCGCGGACAAATCGCTGAAAATTCCCATTGCCCATGGTGAAGGCTGCTATTTCGCCGACGATGAGACGCTGGCAAAACTCAAGGCGAACAACCAGATTTTGTGGCAATACTGTTCCGTCACCGGCGACGTGACCGAGGGTGCCAACCCGAACGGGTCGCTGCTGAACATTGCCGGCATCTGCAACCAGCGCCGGAACGTGGCCGGCCTGATGCCGCATCCCGAACGCGCCTGCGAACCGCTGCTCGCCAGCGACGATGGCCGCGGGGTTTTTGAAAGCATGATTGCCGCGTTGCAAAGGAAAACGGCAGCGAAGGCTGCGTGAGAAATTTTTCCCCATGACCGAACCCGCCATCACCCCTGAACTGGTCGCCAAACACAATCTCACGCCGGAGGAGTATGTCCGTGTCAAAGAAGTCCTCGGGCGCGTGCCGAGCTATACCGAGCTGGGCATTTTTTCGGTGATGTGGAGTGAACATTGCAGCTACAAAAACACCCGCCCGCTGCTCAAAACCTTTCCCACCAAATCCAGGAAAATCCTCGTCGGCGCGGGCGAAGAAAACGCCGGCATCATTGACATCGGCGACGGCCTGGCCATCGCGTTCAAGATTGAATCGCATAATCACCCGAGCGCGGTTGAGCCGTTCCAGGGCGCGGCCACGGGCGTCGGCGGCATCGTGCGCGATATTTTTACGATGGGCGCCCGGCCGATTTGCGCGGTCAATTCATTGCGCTTCGGCCCGATTACCGGGGAAAATGGTGCACAAAGCCAGGTTGCCAATAACAAGCGGCTGTTCTCTGGCGTCGTCAACGGCATTGCGCATTACGGCAATTGCTTCGGCATCCCGACCATCGCCGGCGAGGTTTACTTCGACAAATCCTACGAGGGCAATCCGCTGGTGAACGCCTTCTGCCTCGGCGTGCTGCGCCACGAACAAATCGCGCGCGGCGCGGCCAAAGGCATTGGCAATCCCGTTTTTTACGTCGGGCCGCCCACGGGCCGCGATGGCCTCGCAGGCGCGTCGTTCGCGTCGCAGGACTTGACCGAGGAATCCGCCGAGCAACAGCGCGGCGCGGTGCAGGTGGGCGATCCGTTCATGGAAAAGCTCGTGTGCGAAGCGTGCCTCGAACTGCTCGCCACCGGTGCGGTCGCGGGCATCCAGGACATGGGCGCGGCCGGCCTGACCTGCTCCACGTGCGAGACCGCCGCCCGCGCGGGCACGGGCATTGAGATTGAATTGGACAAGGTCCCGCAACGCGCGCCGAACATGACGAGCTACGACCTCATGCTGTCGGAATCGCAGGAGCGGATGCTCATTATCGTCCACAAGGGCCGTGAAGAGGAAGTGAAGCGAATTTTCGACAAATGGGATTTGCCATGGTCGGAAATCGGTTACGTCACCGACACCGGCCGCATGGTGGTGAAACAGCACGGCCAGGTGGTTGCCGATATTCCGGCAAAAAAAATTGCCGACGAATCGCCGGTGTATCAGCGCGATGCCCGGGAACCGGCGTATTTGAAGGACGTCCGCGCGTTTCGGCTGGACCAAATTCCCGCAACGCAGGATGCCAAGGCCGATCTCCTAAAATTGCTCGCCTGGCCGACGATTGCGTCGAAGAACTGGGTTTACCGGCAATACGATCATATGGTGCGCGACGGTTCGGCGGTTTGTCCCGGCAGCGACGCAGCGGTGTTGCGCATCAAGACCGATTCCTTGCCGGAATTGTCAACCCACAAACCTACGCCGGACAAATACATTGCGCTGACGGTGGATGGCAACGGCGCTTACGTTTACCTCGATCCTTACGAAGGCGGGAAAATTGTCGTGACCGAGGCGGCGCGGAATCTGGCCTGTTCCGGCGCGGCGCCGTTGGGCGTGACGGACAACTTGAACTACGGCAACCCGTTCAAACCGGAACTGTTCTGGCAGCTCAAGGAATCGGTGCGCGGACTGGCCGACGCCTGCCAGGCCTTCAACGCGCCGGTCACCGGCGGCAATTGCTCGCTTTACAATCAAAGTCCCGCCGGGCCGATTGACCCCACGCCCACGGTGGCGATGGTCGGCCTCATCGAAAAACCGGAGCACATCACGACGCAATGGTTCAAGGATGAGGGCGATGCCGTCATTTTGCTTGGTGAACCAGTGGATACCGACGACCCGCTGCTGGGCCTTGGCGGTTCAGCCTGGTTGCAGGCCTTGCACGGAAAGAAAACCGGGACGCCGCCACGTTGCGATCTGGAACAAGCGAGAACCTTGCACACCACGCTGCTGGGCCTGATTCAGTCGGGCCTCATCAAGAGCGCGCATGATTGCAGCGAAGGCGGACTGGCGGTGTGTCTGGCCGAAAGTTGCATCAGCCAGCTGGTGGCGCGCGGAACGCCACGGTTGATGGGCGCGACGGTGGATTTGTCCGCGGTAGCGGCACCTCGGCAGAGTGCCGCCGACTCATCCGAAGAAAAGAAGGCGGCGCTCTCCCGAGACACCGCTACGTTACGATTGGACGCCCTGTTATTCGGCGAAACACAAAGCCGCGTGGTCATCACCTGCCAACCGCTGGATGCGGTGAAGGTGGTGGAACGCGCCAAACTGCTCGGCGTGCCGGCGGTGACAATCGGCCGGGTGGGCGGTGAGCAATTGGCCATCAAGGCGGGCACCAGTGAAGTCAGCGTGCCGGTGACTGAACTGCACGATCGCTGGTGGAACGCGATCGCGCGGGCGATGGCGTGAATTTCATTTTGAACAAAACGACCGGCCGGACGCTCCATTTTCCTGAAAACGCGATCACGGCCTGCCCGTTGAACGGATTAACCGCTGGCAATTTGTCGCCGACCGGTTAATCTGACGGGAATTTATCGTGCGACAATTTTTCACCATCGCCGCCAATGCCTTCATGGAACTGATCCGGCAACCCGTGTTTTTATTGCTGATGACGGGGTCGGTGGTTTTTGAAATTTTCCTGGCGGTGCCCTATTACTTTGCGCTGGGGGACGAACCCAAGCTGGTTGAAAACAGCGCCCTGGCGGTGATGCTGCTCTCGGGATTGTTTGGCGCCGTGCTGAGCGCTTCCTCGTCGCTGGCCCGTGAAATCCGCGTGGGCACGGCGCTGGCGGTGCTGTCCAAGCCGATCGGGCGCGCGCAGTTCCTGCTGGGCAAATACGCCGGCTTGGCGGCCGCGCTGGTGTTGCTGACGTATGTCAATCTCCTGGGTGTGTTGCTGTGCAGCAAAATGGCGTTTGATGCCTATGGCAGCACCGATCTGGCTGCGCTCGGCATTTTCGGGGCCGGCGTCACCCTCGCCTATGCGTTGGGCGGATTCAGCAATTTTTTCCTGCGCCGGCCGTTTGTGAGCGACGCGGTCATGGCCCTGGTGGTGATGGCGACCCTGGCCGCCTTCATCATCATCCGGTTCACCCAACAGCAGGAGAGTCTGGGCACGATGGCGCAGGTGGACTGGCGGCTGGTGCCGGCGGGCATTTTAATTTTGTTTGCCGTATGGATTCTGGCGGCGCTGGCGCTGGCGTGTTCGACGCGGCTGGACACCATCCCGACCCTGGCGGTTTGCTCGGCCTTTTTTCTGATCGGGCTGATGTCGGATTATCTCTTTGGCCAGCGGGCGGAAGCAGGCCATTGGTGGGCTTCAACGCTTTACACCGTCATTCCAAACTGGCAGCTTTTCTGGCTCGCGGACGCCCTGGACATGGGCAAAAGCACGTTTCACTGGGATTACGTGGCGAAGGCCTTTGGCTATACCGTCGGCTACGCGGGCGCGGCGCTGGCCATCGGCACGGCGTTGTTTGAAGAGCGCGAATTGAGCTGAGCCGCAAATCCTCAACCGGTTGAACCGCTGAATCGGGCGGCCGGTTTGACGATGGGACAATTTAACGATTTAACGAAAATAAATGGAACGCAACGTTCAAAAGAACGGCCTGGTGAATCTGGCGGCCGCGCTGGCGATTTTCATTGCCGCGTTTGCCGTGACCGCCTACGTGAATTCGCTGGCGGGCGAGGCCGCCGCGATTTTCCTCGGCCTGGGGACCCTGGTGGCGTTCGCGAGCTGGTTCCAGATGCGGCTGGAGGAAAACGAACGTCTGGAAAAGCTGGAGGTGGAGGAGCTGGCCCGCACCCGCGGTCAAACCACGCTGTTTGAAACGAAGGACGGGGAGGTTTTTCCGGCCCGGCACTCGCGTGAACTGTTTGAGAAATTTCTGGTGCCGGGTTTCAGCGTGCTGTTGTTGCTGCTCGAAGGCGGCGGCGCGTATCTGCTCTGGCGCTGGATTTCCCAAACCACCACCGGCATTGCCCCCGAACGCGCCATGCCGTCGCTGGCCTTGTTCGGCATTTTCGCGCTGGCGTTGTTTCTGGTCGGCCGTTTTTCCGTGACCATCGCGCGGCTGGAAAACCACCGGTTGCTGCGGCCCGGCGCGAGTTTTCTGCTGGCCGGCGCTTATATCTGCTTTGTGACGGCGCTCGGCATTGCCGGGGTCAAGACGGAGTTCCCCCAGATTGATGCCTATCTGGCGCGTGCCTTGTGCGTGCTGCTGGCGTTGCTGGCGCTGGAAACCCTCATGATGTTGCTCCTGGAAATTTACCGCCCGCGGGTGAAGGGCAAGGTCGCCCGCCTGCTGTACGACAGCCGGATCGTCGGATTGCTGGCCCAGCCGGAGAGTCTGTTCACCACGGCGGCCCAGGCGCTGGATTATCAATTTGGTTTCAAGGTTTCTGAAACCTGGTTCTTCCAATTGCTGAAGAAAAGCCTGCCCGTCCTGTTCCTGGCACAATTGGCGGCGCTGCTTTTGTCCACCTGCGTGGTCATCATCGAGCCGGGCGAACAGGGGGTGCTGGAACATTTTGGACGGCTGGCCGCCGGGCAGCCTGTTTTGGACCCGGGCGCGCATTTCAAATGGCCCTGGCCGGTGGATCAGGTCCGGCACTATCGCACGGGCCAGATCCAGACGTTTAACGTTGGCTTTACGCCCAATGCGCAAAGCGAAGCCGAGCCGACGGTTTTGTGGACCGTCACCCACACCGAGGAGGTCAATTTTCTGGTCGGCAACCGGGAAGCGGAGCTGGCGACCAATTCCAGCGGCAACCGCAGCGACCGGCTGAAGGTGGCGCCGGTGGGCTTGATTGACATCAGCATTCCGGTGCAGTTTCAAATCACCAACGTGCTGGATTGGACCACCAACAACGCCGACCCGACCAACCTGCTTCAGGACCTGGCCACCCGGGCGATTGTGCATTATCTCGCGGGCGCGGATTTGAACGCGGTGTTGTCAGAATCGCGGGTGGAGGCGGCCCGGCAGTTGCATGAAAAAATTCAAAATGATTCGAACCAGCACCAGCTCGGCGTCAAAATCCTTTTTGTCGGGGTCCAGGACCTGCACCCGCCGGTGAAGGTGGCGGGCGATTACGAAAAGGTCGTCGCGGCCACCCAGCAAAGGATAGCCCTGACGAACGCGGCGGTGGCCGAAGCCATCCAGACCAATGCGCTGGCCGGGGCCCAGGCGTTCACCGACGTCAGCCAGGCCGAGGCGCAACAGCAGCAGACCGAACTGGCGGCCCTGGCCCGGGCCGGCTTGTTCACCAACCAGATGGCCGCGTATGCGGCCGCACCCTCGGTTTACGGGCAGCGCGCGTATTTTCACATGTTTCCCGAAGCCACGGCCAACGCGCGCAAATACATCCTGCTCGTGACCAACACGTACAACGTGCTCCAGTTTGATCTCGAGGATAAAATCCGCGAAGACCTTTTGAACCTGAATGTGTCCACCAATTCACCATGAAACGGAACCTCATCACCCTCATTACCGGCGCCGTGTTGATCGTCATTTTCGCGCTGCTGTTGTTCACCTTTCAAGTCCGCCAGTCGGAAGTGGCCGTGGTCACGACCTTCGGCCGGATCACGGGTCCGCGGTGTGAACCGGGCCTGCACCTGAGATGGCCCTGGCCGGTCCAGCAGGTCTACAAATTCGACGAGCGCATCCAGAACTTTCAGGAAAAATTCCGCGAGACCCTGACCGCTGACCAGATCAGCCTCATCACGAGCATTTATGTCGGCTGGAAGATTTCGAATCCGTCGGCGTTTTTGAACAGTTTCAAGGACGGTTCCGTGACCGCCGCCCAGGGCCAGCTCGAAAGCCTGCTGGCCAGCGACAACATCACCGTGGTGGGCCAACACCCGCTCTCGGATTTTGTGAATGTTGACCCCAAGCAATTGCAGTTCGACCAGATTCAGGCGGAAATGGAACAAATGGTCCAGGGCGAGTTGCAGACCAACAACTATGGCATTCAAATCGAGTTTCTCGGCATCCAACAACTCGGCCTGCCCGAAAGCGTCACCCAGGCCGTGTTCGATCGCATGAAGTCGGAGCGCAACATCCTCATCAGCCGGGCGCAGAATGAGGGCCAGGCCGAGGCCATCAAAATCAAGGCCAACGCCGACCGGCAGGCCAATGAGACCCTCGCCAACGCCCAGGCCGAGGCCACGCGCATTGAAGGCGAGGGCGTGGCGGAAGCCGCCAAAACGCTGCCCGTCTTCCAGGAAAATCCCGAGCTGGCCAATTTCCTGTTGAGCATTGATGCCATCAAACAGGCCCTCAATCAGCGTTCCATCCTGTTTTTCGACGATCGCGTCCCGCCGTTTGATTTGTTTCATGGCACCCTGACCAACCCGCCCAGCCATCGACCATGAGCGACGAGCACAACCAGCACGATCCCGCACCCGAGCCTTCCGCGACCCCGATGGCGCAGGAAGACGCCGGTTCGCAGGCGTTGACCGAGGCGTTGCGCAGCAGCTTCGCCATCGTCAAATTTGTGATGGTGGCGCTGGTCGTGGTCTTTCTCGGTTCCGGATTTTTCCAGGTCGGGACCCAGGAAAAAGCGGTCATTTTGCGCTTCGGTAAAACCGTGGGTCAGGAGCAGGAAGCCTTGCTCGGACCGGGGTTGCACTGGTCGTTTCCCTATCCGATTGACGAAGTGGTCAAAATTCCGATTACGGAAATCCAGAAGATTTCCTCCACCGTCGGCTGGTTTGCCGAAACACCGGAACAGGAACTGAGCGGCAACCTGCCACCGCCCGGCCCTTCCTTGATTCCGGGTGTAGACGGCTACGTGATTACGGCCGATCGCAACATCATTCACACCCGCGCGACGCTTTATTATCAGGTGGACGACCCGATCCGCTATGTGTTTGGGTTCACCTCGGCCTCCAACACCATCCAGAACGCGCTGAACAATGCGTTGCTGGACACCGCCGCGCAGTTCAAGGTGGACGACGTTCTCTACAGCGACGTGGCCGGGTTCCAGGAAGCGGTGCAACAGCGCGTCGGCGCCCAGGCCGACCTGCTCGGCATCACCGTCAAACAATGTAACGTGGAAAGCACCCCGCCGCGGCAGTTGAAGGACGTTTTTGACCAGGTCACCGAGGCGCGTCAGAATCAGAACAAGGTGTTGGACGACGCGCACAGCTACGAAAACCAGGCCACCAACAGCGCCGAGGCGCAGGCTTCAACCATCATCAACGAAGCCCGGAGCGCCCGCGCCCGTTACGTCCAATCCGTCCAGGCAGACGCGAAGGCCTTTAGCGACCTGCTGCCCAATTACGAAATCAATCCGGGCCTGTTCCGCCAGCAGGAGCTGGTGCAGGTGATGGGACAGGCGCTGACCAACGTGGATTTCAAGACCTATTTGCCAACCACCGCCAATGGCAAACCCATCGAACTGAGGCTATTGTTGAACCGCGAGCCTCCGGGGACGAAAACCGCACCGGCGAATCCATAAATCGTAATAAATTTGCATGCAAGTCACATCACTGTTGAGCCGGCATGAACATGAGCACGGACCCGAATGCGGGTGCGGCCACGATCACGAACACTCGGTAACGCATCTCTGGCAGGCCGTCTTGGGCGTCGTGCTGGTCATCAATGCCTACGTGGTGGACGCGTTGTTTGGGCAGGGCGGCGCCGTCGCCAGTGCCAGCGCCTGCCTCGGCTCGATCATTCTTGGCTACCCCATCGTCGTCACCGCCATCAAGGATTTGCGCGTCGGCCGCCTCAGCATCAATGAACTCGTCGCCATTGCCGTGCTGGCGGCGTTCGCGTCCGGCAATTACAAGATCGCCGGCATCGTCGCGTTTTTCATGCTCACCGGTGAAATCATCGAGAGCCGCACCGCCGAGGGCGCGCGCGCCTCGATTGAATCGCTCATTCAACTCACGCCCACCAAGGCCCGCCGCCTCAAATCGGATGGCAGCGAGGAGGAGGTCGCCGCCAGCGAACTGGCCGTCGGGGACCTGATCCGCATCCGTCCCGGCGATAACGTCGCGGCGGACGGCGTCATCGTCAGCGGCCAGGGCTCGTTCAATCAGGCCACCATCACCGGCGAATCCCTGCCGGTGGACAAAAAGACGGGCGACGAGGTTTTCGCCGGCACCCAAAACCTGACTGGCGTGCTGGAGATCAAGGTCAGCCGCGCCGGCACCGACACAACGCTCGGCCGGGTGCGCGAGCTGATTCTGGCGGCGGAAAAAACCAAGCTGCCCATCATGAAAATCGTGGACCAGTACATGGGCTTTTATACGCCGCTCGTGCTGGTCATCGGCGCGCTGGTCTGGGCGTTTACCCACGATTTAAACCGCGTGATTGCCGTGTTCGTGGTTTCCTGCCCGTGCGCTTTCATTCTGGCAACACCGACGGCGATGGTCGCCGCGCTGTCCGCCGCCGCGCGCCTGGGCATCTTGATCAAAAACGTCGCCGACATCGAACTCGCCGCCCGAATCAACGCCTTTGTATTCGACAAAACTGGCACGCTCACCACCGGCCAGCTCGCCGTCAGCCGCCTGGCCCCGGCCGGCGAAATCAAACCTGCCGAACTGCTCCGACTGGCGGCATCGGCCGAAAAATACAGCAATCACCCGACGGCCAAGGCACTCGCGCAACTGGCGACAGAAGCGAGCGTGCCGCTCCTCGAACCCAAGGACTTCAGCGAAGCCGCAGGGCGCGGCGTCAAGGCCCAGGTCCAGGGCACCACCGTGCTCGTCGGACGCGCGCAATGGCTGAAGGACAATGGGGTGACGCAGGATTTTCTCAAATCCGTTGACCTCAACGAGACCGAGGGGTGGAGTTTGATTTTTGTCGCGCGCGACCATCACTGCGTCGGCTGGATCGGTTTGCAGGACAAAACCCGCGCCGAAGCCAGAGAATCCCTGGCCGGATTGAAGGAAAACGGCGTCCGGCGGGTGGCGATGATTTCCGGGGACCGCCAGGCCGTGGTGACGCGGGTGGCGGCGGAAATTGGCTGCGAAGAGGCCAAGGGCGATTGTTTGCCGCAAAACAAGGTCGAGTTTGTGCGCAGCATGAAGGCCAAAGGTTATCGCGTGGCAGTGGTGGGCGACGGCGTAAACGACGCGCCGGCGCTGGCAGCGGGCGACATTGGCATCGCGATGGGCGCGGCGGGCAGCGAAGTGGCCATTCACACCGCGACGATCGCACTGATGAACAATGACCTTCGCCGCTTGCCCTTCCTGGTGAAGCTCTCGCGCAGCACCCGGACCGTCATCAACCAGAACTTTCTGTTCGGCCTGCTGTTCATCGTCGTCGGTCTCACGGTCACGTCGCTGGGCTACATCGGCCCGATTCCCGCGGCCATCCTGCACAACGTCGGTTCGTTGATCGTGATTTTCAACAGCGCCCGGCTCGTGCGCAAAGGCGAGGAACTGGAACATTACCATCTTGAACCGGTTGAACCTCCGCGCGCCCAGACCGGACAGTTGACGCCCAAGATGGCGTGATGCCGCAGCGTCCGCTTTAGCTTATGCCCGTCACTGAACAAAATCCGCCATCCGCCATCCGTCATCCGCAGTCCGGCGGCGAGGTCGTCGTTTCCGTCCGTGGGCTGACGAAGGTCTTCAAGGATTTCTGGAACCGTCCGAAGGCCCGCGCGGTGGACAATGTGGATTTTGAAGTGCGACAGGGTGAAGTGTTCGGGCTGCTCGGACCCAACGGTTCGGGCAAGTCCACGACGGTGAAGCTGATGCTCGGCTTGCTGTATCCCACCAAGGGGCACATCGAGGTCTTCGGCCATTCACCCCGGCACGTGCAGACGAAATCGCGCATCGGCTATCTGCCGGAGGAATCGTATCTCTACCGCTACCTCAACTCGCGCGAGACCCTGGATTTTTTTGGAAATCTCTTTCACCTGCCCAAGGCCGAACGCCACCGTCGCACGGAGCAATTGCTCGAAATGGTCGGGCTGGGCAAAACCCAGACGCGGGTGATCGGCGAATTTTCCAAGGGCATGCAGCGCCGCATCGGGCTGGCGCAGGCCCTGATCAACGACCCCGATCTGGTGATTCTGGACGAGCCGACGGCCGGCCTCGATCCGATTGGCTGCCGCGAGGTGAAGGACTTGATTCTCGCGCTGGCGCGCCGCGGCAAGACGGTGATTCTGAGCAGCCATCTGCTCGCGGACGTGGAGGACGTCTGTGACCGCGTGGTGATTTATTACGGCGGCAAAATCCAGGCGATGGGCACGCTCAAGGAACTGCTCGCCACGCCGGACACGCTGCGCATCACGACGCCGGTGCTGCCGCGTGCAGCGGGCGCGTCAGGCCGCCGCCGAAACGAGCGGCGCGATTTCGGGCGCCCGCGTGGCGCCGTATCTGCGGGCGGGCGCCCAGGAACCGCCGCCGGCCACGGAAAAAATCCTGGACCGGCTGGCCTTGCCGGAATCTGCCCGGCCGGTGGCCAAGCCACCGACCACCCCGTCGGCGGAACCCGCCGTGAACGAGCAAAAGCTTGATACCTTGACGAAAGCCGTGGAGCCGGCGGCCGCGCCGGCCCAAGCCGCTCCCGCCGCGAAGGAAGAGCCGGTGGATTTGTCGAAGGCGAATGAGACGCTTTCGTCGCTGCTCAAGAAATCAAAATAAACCGCGGATTGCGCGGATGATACAGACGATTTTGTATCCGTGTCATCCGCGAAATCTGCGGTTAAAATAAAATGCAAAGAATTCTTGCCATCGCCGGGTTGACCTGGAAAGCCGCGTTTCGGTTCCGGCTGTTCCTGGTGATTGCCGGGCTGTTGCTGGCGGCGGTCGTCGGGCTGCCGTTGCTGCTCAAGGACGACGGCACGGCGCGCGGGTTCACCCAGATTTTGATCACCTACACTTTGAGCGTCATCACGGCGCTGCTGGGTCTGTCCACCCTCTGGCTTTCCTGCGGCACGCTGGCCCGGGACATCGAGGAATGCCAGATTCAGGTCGTCGCCACCAAACCGGTGGCGCGCTGGCAAATCTGGCTCGGCAAATGGCTGGGCATCGTGTCGCTCAACGCCGCGTTGCTGGCGTTGTCGGGCGCGAGTGTCTATGGCCTGCTGCAGTGGCGCGCCACCCGGTTGCCGGCGGCGGAGCAGGAAGTGTTGCGCACCGAGGTGCTCGTGGCGCGCGGGGTGGCGCGACCGGCGGACGTCAACGCGGACATTGACGCACAGACGGAGCAGCTGTTGCAGGCGCGTTTGAAACAGTCCCAGATTTCGGGCGTGAACCGGGCGTTGGCCCGGCAGCAAATGCGCGAGCAGGTCAAGGCGGTGTATCAACTGGTGCCGCCCAGTTATACCCGCGAATGGCAGATTGATCTGGGGTTCGCCAAAAATTCTCTGCAGGGCAAGCCGCTGCAACTCCGCGTGAAATTCAACACCGCCCAGGGCAGCGCCTCCGGCACCTTTGTCGGGTTGTGGCAGGTCGGCGTGCCGGGAACGGCCAACGTCTGGCGCAGCGAACCGATGAGCCTCTCGCCAAACACCTATCACGAGTTTGAAATTCCACCGGATCTTTTCAACCGCCAGGGCGTGCTCACGATCGCCTTCTTGAACGCCAACAATACGACCATGTTGTTCCCCATCGAGGACGGGATGGAGGTGTGGTATCCCCGGGGCGGGTTCCTGCTGAATTTTGTTCGCGGCCTGGGAATCCTGTTCTGCTGGATGGCGTTGCTGGCGGCCATCGGGTTGACCTCGGCCAGTTTCCTGTCGTTTCCCGTCGCCACGTTCTTTTCGCTGGCCCTGCTGGTGTTGGTGTTCTCCGGGGGGGCGTTGACCAGCGCGGTGGAACTGGGCACGACCGGCCTCGGTACTCCGGGATCCGGACCTTCCCTGGCCGACCAGATCCTGCTTCCGCTTTACCACGGTATTCTGCCACTCATCAAGCTGGTGAAGGGGTTTTCGCCGATTGATTCATTGAGCACCGGCCGCGCCATTCCGTGGAGCGAACTGGGCGCGGCTTTCGGACAAATTGTGCTGCTGTTGGGCGGCGTCATCGGCGGGATTGGCATCCGATTGTTTACGCGGCGTGAACTGGCCACCGCGCAGGGGAACCAATGAAAAGGCGCTCCGAGTTCCACTCCCGGTTGAAATGAACAGTCGTTTAAAAAAAATCCTGTTGTGGCTGCTGGCCGCGGCCCTGCTGGCCGGCTCCGGACAGGTGCAGAAGTCGCTGAACCGCGACCGGCAGGAACTCGAGCTGACCCAAAACACGCCGCTTAAAAACGCACCGCCGCTGCTGGCGTTCACCACCGTGGCCTTGGGCGGTTTTCGCGGGTTGATTTCCAATTTCCTGTGGATTCGCGCCAATGACCTGCAACAGGAGGACAAATATTTTGAGATGGTGCAACTCGCCGACTGGATCACGGACCTGGAACCGCATTTTGAACAGGTCTGGGTTTTTCAAGCCTGGAACATGGCCTGGAACATCTCGGTCAACTTCAAGGATTTTTCCGACCGCTGGCGCTGGGTGGAGCGCGGAATGGAATTGCTGCGGGACGGCGGGCTGCGTTACAACCCCAACAGCATCCTGCTCTACCAGCAGATGAGCTGGATTTTCCAGAGCAAAATGGGCCAAAACATGGACGACGCCAATCAGTACTACAAGGAACAATGGGCCGGGGAAATGATGCCGTTTTTCGGTTCGAACGGAACGAATTTTGTCGACTTGATCAATCCCCAAACCGCCGAGGCCAGGGCCCGCGCCGCGTTATTGCGTGACAAATACAAGATGGATCCCGTCTTCGTGAAAAAAGTGGACGAAGATTGGGGCCCGTTCGACTGGCGGTTGCCGGAGGCGAGCGCGATCTACTGGGCCGCGCTCGGCCTGGAAAGGGCGAAGGAAAGCCCGGGGAAAATAGCCAAGCCATCCGAATTGATCACACTCCGCCGCTCCATTTACCAGTCCATGCTTCAGGCGCTTTATCATGGGCGACTGGTCATCAATCCCTTTGACCAATCGTACGCCCTTTACCCGGACCTCGATCTGACTGCCAAACTCAACGAGGCCTACAACACCATGTACGCCGAGGAGCCCGACCCCGGCCAGAAGGACAGCATCCGGTCCGCGCAACGGAATTTCCTGCGGGACGCCATTTATTTTCTGTACGAGGCCGACCGCCTGGCTGAAGCCGCGAAATGGTTGCGCTACCTGGCGGATCAGTATCCCGGCCAGTTGCTCGTCGATTCGGATCCCCATTCCCTGCCGTCCCAGATGACCCTCGACCAATATGCCATCGCGCGCGTGCAGGCGGACATCGGCGAGACGGACCAAAACCGCATCATGACCGCCGTCGAAGGCTTGCTCTCCCAGGCCTATTATGAACTGGCCATCGGCCAGGATGACCGCTACGCCGGGTTCAAACTGCTGGCCGGCAAAATTTACTCGAATTATCAATCCAAGGTCTCCTCGTTTCAGGGGCAATCGCGCGTCGGGTTGCCGCCGTTCGCCGACATCAATCGCACGGTGCTCAACCAACTGCTGGATCCCAAACAGGGAATGCCCTTCGCCGCGCGCGCCGTGGTCCGCACGCAACTGCAACTGCCCCCGGAAACTGTTTCCACCAACCCGGCGCCGGCCGCGATCCTGGACACCAACGCGCCACCGGCTCAAACTAATTCTCCAATTGAACCACTGGTGGGCCAGTAAATCCGGCCAAACCCGCCGGCAGGGCAGGTTTTCGCCAATGTTCCCGATTTTTATAAGCCTCTTACCATCAAAACCATGCCCCACAGCTCCGCTCCCGTTGTCCCCAGTTCTCGTGACAAGACATCCGGCAGATTGATGGATAGTATCAAGTCATCGCGCAATGCCTTGGCAGGCAGGTTGTAACTCCATATTTCAACCTAGCTAAAAATGAGTCTTTGCGAGATTCAGTCAACGGGCGACAACCCGATGCTGTTCTGGATGGAACGAGTTGTCGCCCAGCAAAAACGTAGTCAATATTATGAAACAAAATCAGATTATTCTGGCAACCTTGGTTGCCACGGGTTTGGCCGCCGCATCGGCTCAGGCCCAGTACTTGAACACATTCGACACCTCCGGTTCGTTTGTCACCGGTGCCGTCAATCGCACCTATAATCCGCCCCCCGCGTGGATCGGGTTTGATTATGGCACCGCCACGGCCACAGCCTCGGCCTCGGTTGCTTGGGCGTCCGGTCCGACTTATGATGCCGGCGGCAGTGCTCTTTCCGGGTCAGCCGCGCTCAGTTGGAACTTTAACACCACCGCCGACGGGGCCGGCTCCGCGGCTTTCACGATGGATCTCTACGGTGCCGCACAAAATTATTCCGGCGGAACGCTTTCATTTGACATCTATCTGGCTCCCAACTCGACGCCCGGCGTATATGGTGATTATGGTTACTTTCAAGTATTCACCCGCGACGGCTCCTACAACGACAACGCCACCAGTTTGGGCGAGGGGCTGCTGACGGCCGCCGGCGGGGCGGCGGGTCAGTGGGCACTGGTGAGCATTCCGCTGGGAGCGGGCGCCGATTCTTCAATTCGCGCAATTACCTTCCAGGACTACACCGGTGGCGCCTCGGATCGAAACATTAACGGGCCGGAAACCATTTACATTGATAATGTTCGCTTGACGACCGCCGTGCCGGAGCCGGCCACGCTGGCACTCACGGGCCTTGGCCTCGCGGGATTGCTCGGCCTTCGCCGCAAACGGAACCGCTGACCAAATCTTAACCCCATACGGCATCGGTCAAAAACCGATGCCGTTTTTGTTTTATCCCGCCATTTTTCCCGGAATTGCCTCGTGCCCAGGCATCGCGTAAACTTTCGCGTTTGTGACTGAAAAAAAATCCAGCGACCGTCCCCTGCGCGTCGGCCTGATTTCACTCGGCTGCGCCAAGAATCTCGTGGACGCCGAAATCATGCTCGGCTCGCTCCTCAAAAGCGGCGTGGAAATCACCAATGACGCCACGCAGGCCGACGCCCTCATCGTCAACACCTGCTCGTTCATTGATTCCGCCCAGGAGGAGAGCGTGGACACCATCCTCGAATCCGCCGAGATCCGCGAAGCGAACCATCGCGGCCAGAGCCTGATTGTTTCCGGCTGCCTGCCCCAGCGTTTCCGCGAGGAACTGCCCAAACTCCTGCCTGAGGTGGACGCGTTCATGGGCATTGACCAGGTCGCGCAGGTTGCGGATATCGTTAAGCAGGCGGTTCAGATCCGGCGAAACAAAATTGGGAAACATTCAACATTCAACATCCAACATCCAACATCGAAGGGAAAAATCACCGGACGATTGGCTGAACTGGAGAAAGGCCGCGTCTCTTCGGATCACGAAAAGGCGGAAACCCTCCGCGGCACGGACAAATTTGGAAAAACCAGGACCGTTGTCCACCCTCAATCGGCAATCGGCAATCGGCAATCGGCAATTCTCGATGTCACTCCGCGCCCAACCTTCATCCCCGATTTCGCCACGCCCCGGTTCCGCCTGACACCAAAACATTTTGCCTATGTCAAAATCGCCGAAGGCTGCAACCATCCTTGCAGCTTCTGCATCATTCCCCGGATGCGCGGCTCGCATCGCAGCCGGCAACAGGCGGACATCGTGAACGAAGCGAAGGCACTGATTGCCGACGGCGTGAAGGAAATTAATCTGATTTCGCAGGATTCGACCTATTACGGACTCGATTTGCGCCCGAACCACAACCGCGCGATTTCGTCGCCGGAAAAATTTTCCGCCGCCGCCAAATCGCTGGCCGCCGATGCCACGACCATTTGCACGCTGTTGCGCGAATTGAATGCGTTGCCCGGCAATTTCTGGATCCGCCTGCTCTACACCCACCCGGCGCATTGGACGGACGAACTCATCGGGACCATTGCCGAATGCCCGAAGGTGGCGCGTTACGTGGACATTCCGCTCCAGCACATTCACGGGAACATGCTCGAACGGATGCGGCGTGAAACCTCGCAGCAATACATCGCGGACCTGATCGGCAAAATCCGCGCCGGCGTGCCGGGCATCGCGTTGCGCACGACATTCATCGTCGGTTTTCCGGGCGAAACCGAGGCGAGTTTCAATACGTTGCTCGATTTTATCCGCGAAACCAGATTTGAGCGGCTTGGTGTATTCACTTATTCCAAGGAAGACGGCACCCGCGCCGGGGCCATGACCGGCCAGATTCCCGACAAGGTAAAGCAGCAACGCCGCAAGCTGGCCATGGCCGCGCAGCACAAGATCGCCCGGCAGGTCTCCGAATCCTTCGTCGGCCGCGAAATCAAGGTGCTCGTCGAAGGCAAGGCCGGGGCAAAACAGTTGCAAGCTGCGAACGTCAGTTCCTGGGAGCACGGCCTCTTGCGCGACCGGGAAACTCTCAACTCTCAACTCTCAACTCTCAACTATCTGGTCGCCCGCGGCGAAGCCGATGCGCCGGACATTGACGGCCGCGTTTATGTGCGGGGACGGTTGCCGGTTGGCGAATTTGCCCGGGTCAAAGTCATCGGCCACACGGATTACGATTTGATTGCCGGGCCGGTCCCCCACCGCCATGCTGCGACATAGATGAGCAAACCGACCAAATCGCAATGGGACTTCGGCGAATTGTTTCCGGCTTCGCCGGGAAACTCCGGCGCGAACGGTCCGACGGAGTCCCCCAGCGCGGGACGAACGGTTCTGTCCGTCTCGGAACTGACGACACAGGTCAAGCGGATGCTCGAAAAATCGGTCGGTTCGGTCTGGGTGACGGGCGAGATCACCAATTTGCGGGCGCAGAGTTCCGGTCACATGTACTTCACGCTCAAGGACGCCGGGGCGCAACTGAGTTGCGTGCTGTTCCGGGGTGAAGCGGTCAGGAACCGCAGCGTGTTGCAGGACGGCCAAAAGCTCCTGCTGCAAGGCGACGTGACGGTTTACGAGGCGCGCGGACAATACCAGCTCATCGTGCGGGCGGTGGAGTTGCAGGGCATCGGCGCGCTGCAGATTGCCTTTGAAAAACTGAAGCAAAAGCTCGCGGCGGAAGGATTATTTGCGCCGGAGCGGAAGCGTCCTCTGCCCGAGTATCCGCAACGCATCGGCCTGGTCACCTCACTGACCGGCGCGGCGATTCGTGATGTGCTGCACGTGGTGCACCGGCGGAATCCGGCGCTGGAAATCATTCTCGCGCCGTGCCGCGTGCAAGGTGACGGCGCGGCCGAGGAGATCGCGGCGGCCATCCGGTTGTTGAATGAGTTCAACACTCAACATTCCACGTTCAACCTTCAACTCATCTTAGTCACTCGCGGTGGCGGTTCGCTGGAGGATTTGTGGGCGTTCAACGAGGAAGCCGTGGCCCGGGCGATTTTTGAATCGGCCATTCCGGTGGTATCAGCGGTGGGGCACGAGATTGATTTCACCATCAGCGATTTTGTGGCGGACGTGCGCGCGGCCACGCCGAGTGCGGCGGCGGAAATCATCACGGAAGGCGTGTTTGCCAGCCGCGAGTTTGTGGCCGAGGCGGCGGGTCTGCTGCGACGAAAAGTCCGGCAACGATTGGAAGGCGCGGTCACGGAATTCGAGCAGCTTCAGGGACGCTTGACGCGGGCGCATCCGCGCCGGCGGTTGGATGAATTTCTGCAGCGACTGGATGATTTGCAAACCGGCCTGTCGCGTTGCGCGAAACAGGGCGTCAAGGAACGGCAGGTGGCCTGGCAGAACCTGGCGACGCGCTTTTTGCGCGTGCGTCCGGCGCAATTATTGCGACAGCGGCACGAGCTTTTGAAAGCCAGCCGGCACCGGCTGCGCGAGCTGGCGCAGAACGGTTTGCGCGACCGGCAGAATCGTTTCGGCGCGACGGAGGCGCGGCTGCGTTTGCTCGGTCCGGAGCAGGTTTTGGCGCGCGGTTATTCCATCACCACCAACGCCGCAACCGGGAAAGTATTGCGCGAGGCTGCCGAGGTGAAATCCGGACAGCGATTGAAAACGCGGTTGAAGACCGGTGAAATCTTCAGCCGGACCGAGGAATAGACGCGGTGATTCGCGCCTGACTCCGCGCTGGACGGGCACAGCGGTTTTCCTTATCCTGTCGGCATGTCAAAATCAGCCAAGGCCGACGCGGGCAAAGGCGGGCTGCCGTTTGAAGAGGCCTTGAAGAAGCTCGAAGGCATCGTCGAAGCGATGGAGTCCGAGGACTTGCCGCTCGAATCCCTCCTGGCCCGGTATGAAGAGGGCACCCGGCTGGCGAAAGTCTGCCAGGAAAAGCTGGCCGAGGCGGAATTGAAGATTCAGCAATTGGAAAAAAACACGGCCGGCGACCTGAAGCTCAAGCCACTGTCGCCAGAATTGGCCGAAGATTGATTTTCCAAAACCGAGAACCCAGACCCAAGACCTAAAATTTATGAGCCGATATCTCGACATGGTGGACGGACCGGAGCACGTGAAGAAACTCACGATGCCGCAACTGCAGGAACTGGCCGCCGAAATCCGGCAAGACCTCATCTCGGTCCTGGCCCGGAACGGCGGGCACCTTGGCCCGAACCTCGGCGTGGTGGAACTGACGCTCGCCCTGCACCGCGTTTTCAACACGCCCAAGGACAAATTCGTCTGGGACGTGAGCCACCAGGTATATGTTCACAAACTGCTGACCGGCCGCAAAAACCGTTTCCCGGCCATCCGCCAGACGGGCGGCCTGAACGGGTTCGCCCTGCGCACGGAGAGCGAACACGATTGTTACGGCGCCGGCCACGCGGGCACGGCGCTGTCCGCGGCCCTCGGCATGGCGGCGGCACGTGACAAAAAGGGCACGGACGAAAATGTCGTCTGCATTTTTGGTGATGCGGCGCTGACCAACGGCATTTCCTACGAGGCGCTCAATAACATCGGCCACACGACGAAAAAGTTCATCGGCATCCTGAACGACAATGAATGGAGCATCGCCAAGAACGTCGGTGCGATTTCAAATTACCTGAACAAGCTCATCACCAACCCGCGTTACAACAAACTGGCCACCGATTTCCAGAATTTCCTGCGCCGGCTGCCCAAGGGCGACGTGGCCATCAAACTCGCCCGCAAGGCCGAGGAAGGTGTCAAGGGCGCCATCACCGACGTCGGCCTGCATCAAACCGGCAGTCTGGTGGATGCCGATGGCCGCGGCGGTTACGGCAGCCCGGTTATTTTCGAGGAAATGGGGATGCGCTACCTGGGACCGATCAACGGACACGATCTGCCGCTGCTCATCAGCACGCTGGAATTTGCCAAGACGTGCAATCATCCCATCGTCATCCACATCCTGACCCAAAAGGGCAAGGGCTTTGACGCCGCGATCAAGTTTCCGGAAAAATTCCACGGCACCGGTCCTTACGACGTGAAAACCGGCGATTCCCCGCCCGCCAAGGCCGGCACACCGCCGATGTATCAGGACGTGATGGGCCAGACGCTGGTGAAACTTTGCCAGAAAAACAACACGCTCGTCGGCATCACCGCCGCCATGCCCAGCGGCACCGGCTTGAAACATCTGGAACGGGCGATGCCCGACCGCTATTACGACGTGGGCATTGCCGAGGAACACGCCGTCATTTTCGCCGCCGGCATGGCGACGATGGGATTCCATCCGGTGGTCGCGATTTATTCCACATTCCTGCAACGCGCCTATGACTGCATTCATCACGATATTTGCCTGCAGGATTTGCCGGTGATTTTCTGCATGGACCGCGCCGGGCTCTCCGCCAATGACGGCCCGACGCATCATGGCCTGTTCGACATTGCCTACCTGCGCTGCATGCCCAACCTCATCGCCATGGCGCCGAAGGACGAGGACGAACTGGCGGACATGATGTTCACCGCCACACATCAAAATCATCCCACCTTCATCCGTTACCCGCGCGGCGCGGCGGAAGGCGTGCCGATCAAGGACCAGCCGGAATTGCTCGAAATCGGCAAAGCGGAGGTCATTCAGAACTTTTCCAGCAATGGGAAACGCAAGGTGGCGCTGTTCGGCCTCGGCCCGCTGAACACGCTGGCGCGCAAAGCCGCCGAGCAACTGGCGACGGAAGGTTTTGACTGCGCCGTCATCAATCCGCGTTTCACCAAACCGCTCGATGCCGGCACGCACGAATTTTTCGGCAAGGCCGCCGACCTGGTCGTGACCCTGGAAGATCATGCCTTGATGGGCGGCTACGGCTCGGCCGTATTGGAATTGTTCAGCGAAAAGGGCGTGACCACGCCCGTCGTCCGCATCGGCTGGCCCGACCAGTTCATCGAACACGCCACCACGCAGGACGAACTGCGCAAGAAATACGGCCTGTCGGTTGAGAACACCGTGGCCAGGGTGAAGGCGCAATTCGGCGAGGCTCCGGCCAAGGTGACGCAGTTGGTTGACGTAGCTTGATGAAAGTTCAACGGCCAAAAGTTCAACTGGCGTTTACGCTGATTGAACTTCTGGTTGTTATCTCTGTCATCGGAATTTTAGCGGCTCTGGTGTTGCCAGTGCTTTCTCAAGCTAAAAAACGAGCGCAACGAATTCAGTGCGTCGGCAATCTGCGTCAATTAGGTGTCGGCTTGCAAGTGGTTGTTGCCAGCGACCATGCTTATCCATTGCTTTTTGAAAATACCAACGGTGTTTGGATTAAAACAGTAGCCATTGAAGGGCTTGGCCTTTCGCAGCCGATAACCGACTATATTGTTACCGGTGTCTGGCGTTGTCCATCACCGGTACTCTGGTTACGTCCGGACACAAATTTATTAGCGATTTGCTATGGATATAATTCAGGTGGAGTTGTTTCAGATGAGAATGCTGATGATAATTTTGGGCTTGGTGGCCGTCCAAGCACACAAACACCGTTGAAAGATTCCGAAGTGCTTAATCCGAGTGAAATGATGGCGATTGGTGATGTTTTTACACAAAGACCCGCGCTTACGCGTGAATCGGTTTATGGACTTGCATTACTCGCATACCAACGTCATCAAGGCCGCGCCAATGTCGTTTTTTGCGACGGTCACGTTGAATCGCCGACGCTGAATTTTCTGTTTGTAGATACGAGTGATGCCGCCTTGAGCCGCTGGAACCTTGATCACCAGCCCCACCGCGAACTACTGGCCCCGTAAAGTCGGATTGTTGTCCCCCCTCAACCCGGCCTGCTCCTCGGGAAGAAGGAGAATCGTTTGCCGCCGCTTTCGAAATCCACGTGACGGGATTTGCTGGACTGTCATCCTTAATATGAGGAGCGGCCAATTGCTGTCCCTTCTCCCGGGGGAGAAGGCCAGGTTGAGGGCGAATGTTCATTTCTCAATCACATCATTTTCTTTCCTTGCTTTCCCCGGTTTTCGACCCAATTCTACGCGCATTAAGGTTTTGAAAATCGTCAATCGCGAATCATAAATCAGGAATCCGAACATGGCCTACAAAGACGTGACGCCGCCTGCGGGCGGAAAGATTTCAATTCAGAACGGCAAGCTCAGCGTGCCGGAAAACCCCATTCTGCCGTTCATCCGCGGCGACGGCACCGGCCCGGACATTTGGGCGGCCAGCGTGCGCGTGTTCGACGCCGCCGTGCAGAAGGCCTATGGCGGCAAACGCAAGATTTCCTGGTTTGAAGTGTTCGCCGGCGAGGCGGCCAAGCACAAATTCGATAACTGGCTGCCGGACGACACGGTGGAGGCGTTCAAGGAATATCTGGTGGGCATCAAAGGCCCGCTCACCACGCCCGTCGGCGGCGGCATCCGCTCACTGAATGTCGCACTCCGCCAAATGCTCGACCTCTACGTCTGCCTGCGCCCGGTGCAATGGTTCACCGGCGTCCCGTCGCCCGTGAAGCATCCGGAGAAGGTGAACATGGTCATCTTCCGCGAGAACACCGAGGACATTTACGCGGGCATTGATTTTGAGGCGGGCAAGGAAGCCGCGCTCAAGACCCTGGAATTTCTAAAAACGAATTACCCGAAGGACTTCAAAAAGATCCGGTTTGGCGCGGAAACGCCGGATCTGGTCGGCATCGGCATCAAGCCCGTGTCGAAGACCGGCACCCAGCGTCTGGTGCGGTCGGCCATCCAATATGCCATCGCGCAGAAGCAGAAGTCAGTGACGATTGTCCACAAGGGCAACATCATGAAATACACCGAAGGCGCGTTCCGGGATTGGAGTTATGAGCTGGCAAAAAGCGAATTCGGCGCGGTGGAGATTGACGGAGGGCCGTGGTGCAAGATTCCCGAAGGCAAACCCGGTGCGGGCCTGGTCATCAAGGACGCCATTGCCGATATCGTGCTGCAACAGGTGCTGACGCGCCCGACGGACTTCGACGTCATCGCCACGCTGAACCTGAACGGCGATTACCTGAGCGACGCGCTGGCAGCGCAGGTCGGCGGCATCGGCATCGCGCCTGGCGGCAACATCAATTACATCAGTGGCCACGCCATTTTTGAGGCGACGCACGGCACTGCGCCGAAATACGCGAACAAGGACGTGGTGAATCCGGGCTCGGTGGTGTTAAGCGGCGAGATGATGTTCCGTTACCTGGGCTGGACGGAAGCCGCGGACTTGATTTTGAAAGGCTTGAACGGCGCGATCGGCAGCAAGCGCGTCACCTACGATTTCGCGCGCCAGATGGAAGGCGCAACGGAAATCAAATGCTCGCAGTTTGGCGATAATATCATCGCGCACATGTAGCGCCTTTGACTGGGAGACCGGTTATTGCGCGGTTGAATTGTTGTTCCCGGATTGGAGCTTCTCCACCTGCTTCACCAAATCGTTGTATTTGCTGACGATGTCGTTCCGGTCTTTTACTTCGTCATTGTATTTCTGCACCAGGTCGTTGCGCTGGGCGACCAGGTTGGAGATGGTTCCGTTCTGCCGGTCGAGGCCGGCATAGGCGTCCTTCAGCTTTGCTTCCAATGCGTCCACGCCGGCCTGGTATTGGGCAATCTCGTTGGTGGCATTTTCGTTGGCGAATTTCAGCTGCCCGATTTCGGTTTTTTGCGAAATGATCAGTTGCTCATTCGTCGCCGCGACGGCCTTCATTTCGGTAAGGCTTGCGTCCATTTGATCCACCTGATGATTCAGCGTGGCGAGCGAGTTGGTGTCGGCCTGGATGGCGGCATCGCGGTCATAAACCATCCGGTTGAGGGTCTGGATTTCGGTACGCTGGACGGTTTGTTCATACCATTGCCACGCGCAAAGGCCGCAGAGGCCGATGGCGAGAACAATAAACAGGTTCACTTGAAGGTTTTTCATGGCGTTGGGTGGTTGGGTGCCGCCTGGACGGCGATAGCGACGTGCTGGATGCCGGCACGTTTCACCAGATCGAGCACGAACATCACCGAGCCGTGCGTGGCATCCTGCGCGCCGGTGATATAAACCGGCAGGTTGGTGTTCAGGCTGTAACGGTTGGTGAGCAGCGTGAACAATTCCGGGAAGGCGATGGGCTTCTCGTCTACGGAAACCTGGCCATCCGGGTTCACGGTCAGGTTCACGATGTCGGGCTTCTTCGTGGGGATGGCGAGCGTGGCGGTGGGCAGATTGGACTTGAGCGTGCGGACAATCTGCATCTGCAACGTGACCATCATGAATGACGCCAGCAGGAAAAACATGATGTCAATGAGCGGGATGATTTCCAGTCGCGACTTTTTTTCCGGGATGGGCGTGCGGATTTTCATTTCATTTTAACCACGGATAAACACGGATGGACACGGATGCAAAAATGTTTGGCGCGAATTGCGCGAATTTTCATTAATTGAATTCGCGTTAATTCGTGAAATTCGTGTTTATCTGTGTTCATTCGTGGTTTGCTTTCAATTGGCGTTTTTACTGTCGGTCATGAACGCAACCTTCTGGATGCCGACCGCGCGGACGGTTTGATACACCTTCACCATGTCGCCGTGCCGCGTATCGCGGTCGCCGCTGATATAAACCGGGAGATCGGGATTGGCATGGAATCGGCCCTTCAACACCGAGGCAAGGTCCGGCAGCGAAATCTGCTTTTTCTCCAGCCAGACGGCGCCGGTTTTGTCCACGGCGATGTCGACCATGTCCGGCCGGTAATCCTGCTTTGACTGCGCGGCGGACGGCAAATTGACCTTGATGTTCTCGGACTTGCTCATCTCCAGGGCCAACATCATGAACGACGCGAGCAGGAAGAACATGATGTCAATCAACGGAATGATGACAATCCGCGAGCGGCGTCGGGGAATGGGCGAGGGAATTTTCATCGGCAACAATTTTAGTGACTCGTGGCCTGGCCCGGCGATTCCGGCTTACGCAGATGGACGGTGTCGCCCGTTTTTCCGGCACCGACCAGGACTTCGACATTCGTCGCCGCCGTTTCCAGGTCGAATTGCAACTGCGTCACCCGGGCGGAAAAGTAATTGAACGGAACCAGCGAGAAGATGGCGATGGCCAGTCCGCAAGCCGTGGCAATCAGCGCCTCGCCGATGCCGCCGGTGACGCCCACGACGGATATTTCCGCGCTGCCGATGTTCAGAAAGGCACGCATGAGGCCGGTGACGGTGCCGAGCAGACCGAGCAATGGCGCCAGCGTGACAAGCGTGTCCATGACGGTGAGGAAGCGACCGGCGCGCTTCAATTCGATGCCCGCGGCCAATTGCAGCGCACCGATCAACGAACCATGCGCGTGGCCGATGTGGTTCAGACCGTGATGAATCACGCGGATGATGGGGTCGTCCGAGCCGGCGGCGATTTGCCGGGCGGCGGGCACGTCGGAATTTTCCAGCGCCGCCAGCAATTGCTCCATTTTTTGAGGGTCCCGCTTCTGGCTTTCGCGCCACCACCAGAAGGCGCGTTCGCCGACGACGGCGACGGCGACGATGGCGCTGACCAGAATCGGCCACATGACCGGGCCGCCTTTGAGAAAGAATTGGAGAACGATGTTTGCGAGCATAATATTCGTTTGGTTTCAGTTGAGTTGCAGTTGGTAGGTGATGCTGGTCTGGAAAAGCCGCGTACCCGAGTCGGTTGGCAGCCGCCAATGATGTTTGATAAAATCCACCGTCGCCCGGTCGAGGACGGGAAAACCGGACGATTCCTTCACGACCACGGAAATGACATTGCCTTCGTCGTCGCCGCTCAACACCAGAACGACCGTGCCTTGCTCGCCCGTTTGCAAGGCAATGGGAGGATACGGCGGTTCGGGCCGTTCACCGCCCGCGCCGGTGTTGGAGAGCGAACCGATATGCAGCGCGGCCACCTGCGGTGCGGAGGCAAGCGCGGCGTCTGTGACCAGCGTGCCAGCGGTCGGAACTCCGAAATTGACGTTCGGCGCATTCGGCAAGGCGACGAGGACACGGGGCTGGTTGCTTGGTTGTGCCTGCTCCGGTTTGGGGGCAACGGCCTGTGGCGGCAACACCGCGGGCTGGACAACAACGGGCACCTCTTCCCGGACGGGCGGGACCGGCTTGATGGCAATGACGCCCTGCCGCGCGCCGAGAATGCCAATCAGCAGGAAAAGGATGCAAATCGAATTCACCCAGGCGAGTTTGCGTTCCGGCTCGCGGCTGCCCATGGACAGGCACAGCCGCGCCAGTTCATCCTTCAACTCGTAACCGGGCGCTGTTCGATTTGCATCCATGTGGGTTATCGGTTAGTCGATTTGTTCAGAATGTCAAACTCAGCGAGCCGAAAAAGCCGAGCCGCTCGCCGTATTGCGCGGCGTTGACGCCGACGCCGGAACCGCTGCGGAGCTGGTAGATGTTGTCCGTAAGGTTGACGACATCAAGCCGCGCCACCAATGTCTGGTCGTGGGGCAGTTTGAAACTCTGCGCCGCACCGAGGTTGATGGAATAATACGCCGGCACACTGGCGCCGTTGGGAACCGGGTCACCCGCGGGATCGATTGTTCCGCCACCATCCTGCCGCAATCCGCTGCCATAGATCGCGTCGGTATAGAGCTGCGTACCGTAGTGGATGCCTTCATGCCATGTGTAGGATATGCCGAACGAGCCGGTCACCCGTTGGTCGTGGTCGAGATATATCCAATGATTTTGCACATAAGCCAGAGCATTTGGATCAAACAGGAACTGCGCCGATTCCCAGTCCTTGCCCTGCGCCGCCGACCAGGCGAGGTTGGCGTAGGCGGAAAAGCCACCTTGATTGTACGAGCCGGTGAATTCCACGCCATAAATCCGACCTTTGGCATAATTGAACGCCGAAAGGACGAGCGATTGCCCGAACAAGCCGTCATCCAACTGATGACGAGCGGTTTTGTAATAGCCGTCCACGCCCACTTGCAGGTGGGATGTGATTTTCTGGCTGATGCCGGCGTCGAAATAATTTGCGCGCTCGGCTTGGACCGGACTGTCCTGCGTAACCTGGGGAGTGTTGGAGTTGGGAACGGCGGTGAACGCGGCAACGCTGCTCGCGGGGACGTTTTCCAATGGCGGCGGCGTGAAGTAACGCGCGTAACCGGCGTGCAGCGTCGTCCAGTCCGTCGGCTGATAAATCACGTTCACGCGCGGACTCGGCTGATTGGCTTTGAGGAAGGAGGAATAATATTGGTCAAAGCGCGCGCCGTAATTGATGGTCACTTCCGGCAGGATTTTCCATTCATCCTGTAGATACGCCCCGGCAAACAAACCATGAAGCACTGCATTGTCGGGGATGGGAAATGCAGGACCGGTTGGATTGCCGGCACCGTCCACGGGAAACACTGTCGTGGTTGAATCGGCTGAAACGTATTCGTCCAGCAAAAGAACGCCGCCGCGGATGGTGTGTTTGTCGCCAAGGGCATAACTGGCATCAGCCTGCAATCCGCCGGAGTAGAGATCGCGGGCCACATCACTGGCCACGCCATTGAAGTAAAGGTCGCCCATCGGGTCCGGCGTGAAATGCACGCCACTGTTGCGGCCGAAAACGGAGGCTTGAAAATTCAAATCGCCCGCCGATTTCTGGTAGGTAACCACGCCGTAGTAGTTTTGTTCGTTTTGATTTTCATTTAGGTCAACGGAATTGAAACTGGTCGCCGACTGGCCTGGCATTTGTGTGTACCATGGAACAGCCGTGGGATTGTCTGTCGTTGGGGTATTGCCTGGAACCGCACCCGGCGTGTTGGGCACCTGAAAGTCGCTATCAGATGCACTGCCCATCACCGTAACCCGGCTCGTGTCGCTCAAAATGCGCGAGGCATAGAGGAACGATTTGTACTGGTCCGTCTGGTCGTGGATCGCGTTTTTGCTGCCGGTTGGATTTTCAATGCCGAGGCTGTTCTGGTCGAAACTGCCGTCCACAAAGTAATCCCATTTCCCCTGCGACCCGCCGTATTCAAAGCTCGGCCGGAAGGTGTCGTAGCTGCCGCCATATATTCCCATCTGGCCGCCGTTTTCAAACGCACCGCTTTTGGTGTGAATATCCACGACGCCGGCGGTGCGGAAGCCGTAGGCCGCTGGTAATGCGCCGGTGATGAGTTCCATGGAATCCACGAACCGCGGGTCCAATTCCAACCCGAACCCGGTAATGCCTTCCGGCAACAGCACGTCGTTGATGCGGTATTGCAGGTTTGCGTGCTCGCCACGCACGTGCAAGTCGCCATTCACCGCCGAATCCTGCGCCACGCCCGGCGCGCGCAGGATGACCTCATTAAATGGCGCATTGGCGCCCTGGGACAGGGTTTGGATTTGTTCCTTGGTGAAGGTATGGGCCGTTGCGCCCAGGTCGGGAATGATTTGATCCCGTGCCTTGTCCAATTTGCCAATGACAGTGATGTTGCCGAGATTGGCAACATTCGTCGAATTGTCTGACACGCCGGCATTGGCCGCCGACACCGCGTTGGTCTGGGCCCAAGCTGTCCCGCCACCGGACAGGGCCACCGAAGAGATGACCGCCCAATAAACTCCACCCTTTCTACGCTTCAACATTTTCTGCTCTCCAAAAATTTTCATATATTCAATGGGTTAAAATTTTCAAAACACTTCCGCGAATCTCCACGGACCCGCGCTTTGCGAAATGCCACACGGCACCGCACAAAGATTTGGTTTAAGGAACACCTTCAGACCCGCCGATGGCCAAAGTCTGAATCCGACGGGAATTAAGAAACGGAACGGAGAGCGGGCGGGGCGCGGCCCTGGGGAAGATTTTCAATGGCCGGACTGAAAACAGAAATGGTAAAATGCCGGTCGGATTCAACCGAAGCCGTCGGCGGGGGAATGATGATATCGCAAACAGCCGAATCCATTTTCCCCGCAGCGAGCATCGTGACCGCGCAATCGTGATCCTCCTTGCCCGCGTCGTGGTGAATCATTTCGTGCAGCGCGGGGCACGCGGCCATCGCGTCCAACAACAAGACGATGCCCACCAGCAAGGCGGCCAGGGCCGGTTTGCCGAGCGGAACAATATGGCTCTTTACGTATTGCAAATCATTCGCAAATTAGCAGGCAACGTGCCATTGACAAGCGATTTTTGAAGACACCGTATTCCTGGCCCGCCGCCACAGGAAACGCGGCTTTTATGGGATTCCATTAGTTTGTTGGGCGGCTGGAGAGATGGAGGTCGGCGCCGGTTGACCCTCCGCTTCGAACTGTTTGATGAGCACCGCGATACTCAAACCCGCCAGCAGGGCAGCTGATAGTTTGAAACGATCGTGGGAATGAAATTGCAGTTCCGGCAGCAAATCACTGCTGGCGATGCACAGGAACGTGCCGGCGCAGAACGCCAGCGCCCCGCCGAGGAAGGTCGCATCCGACCCGGCAAAATGACTCGCGCCCAGATAGAACAGAACCGCACCCAGCGGGCTGGCGAGTGCAAACAGCCCGTTTAACAGGTGCCGGGAGAACCGCGAACTGCCGCCGGCCGTCATCAAGGTGGAGATGGCCAGCGCATCGAACGGTTTGTGGAGAATCACCACCAGGGCCACACCCAGGCCCGCCAGTCGGACGTGGTTGTGCGCGCCGGCCTCGACCGCGGCGGCCAGCGCCAGGCCGTCGAGCAGCGAGTGAAAGGTCAAACCGAGTGCCGTGCCCACCCAGGACAGTTGCTGGGCGGATTTGTCGGCCAGCGTGTGGGCATGATGGGCAGCGTCATGATCATGGTCGTCGGGCGCGAATTGCCCGTGGTCGCAATCTTCCGGATCGCCTTCCGCCGAATCATGATGATGAAAATGAAAGAACCGCTGCAGGAAGAACATGGCCAGGAACCCGCCGAGCATCCACGCCGCCACGCGGTCCAGCGAGTGCAATTGTTCGTTGGCATCCGGCAGGAAATGCAGCAGGGCGATGCCGAGCATGAGGCCGGCCACGAAACTGATGGCCATCTGGATGCGCCGGTGGGTGGGACGGATAATCAGCAACAGCCAGCCGCCCGCCAGCGACGCCAGCAATACCAGCAGACAATAGAGGGTCAATAAACAGGCCGGCGTCATGGGTTTAATTGCGAATCGTTTGCAATTTAACAAATCGGCGGACAACCGCAAGTCCAATCTGGCAACGCCGCGGGAGGGAGCGCGCCGGGGAGCGGCTGTCCTATTTGCCGCAGCAATGCTTGAACTTCTTCCCGCTACCGCAGGGACAGGGATCGTTGCGGCCCACTTTGGGACCGGTGCGGACGGGCTTCACCTTTTCCGCGGCCGCCGCCGCCTCGCTGACCACGTCGCTCGGTTTGGTTTGATCCGGATTGGGCGGCTGGCCGAAGGCGCTGGCGGATTGATGCAAGGTCTGTTGCGGAACGTTCCGCAGGAAATTTTCAAACGCCATCATGGAGGACGCGCTGCGGAAGATGTTGTGGCAAATCTCGCTTTTGACGCTGACCATCAATTCGTCGAAAATTTTGTAGGCCTCGGCCTTGTATTCAACGAGGGGGTCGCGCTGGCCGTAACCGCGCAGGCCGATGCTGTAACGCAGGCTGTCCATCTCGTAAAGGTGCTCCTGCCAGAGCTTGTCAATTGCGCTCAGAATCGTGTAGCGCTCAACCACCGCGAGTTTCTCGGGCTGTTCAAAACTGATTTTCACCTCGTACGCCTTGCGGATGTTGTCGCTGATGAAATTGCAGACGGCGAATTGCGCCGGGCTGAGGCCCGCGAAAATCGAGCCGGGCACGGGCGTTTCCTTGCCGGAATCGGCGGCCTTGATGATTTCGGCCTCGGGCATGCCCAGCGGAAAATTCAAATTCACCCAGTCGGCCAGTTGCCGCACCTTCCATTCGCCGGGCTCGGTGTCGACATCGGTGAATTGCTCGACCTTCAGGATGACGACCTCCTCGAGGATATCCATGAGCCGGTCGCGCACGTCGGCGGCGTTGATGATTTCGTTGCGGAAGCCATAGATGACCTCGCGCTGCTTGTTCATCACGTCGTCGTATTCGAGCGTGCGTTTGCGGATCTGGAAATTGTGCTGTTCGACGCGCTTTTGCGCCTGCTGGATGGAGCGGTTCAGGAGCGGATGGGACAATTCCTGGCCCTCCTCGAGGCCCATTTTCTCCATCATTTTCACGATGCGATCGGAACCGAACAGCCGCATCAAATCATCCTCGAGCGAAATGAAAAAGTGCGACGAGCCGGGGTCGCCCTGGCGCGAGCAACGACCGCGCAACTGGCGGTCAATGCGCCGCGATTCATGACGTTCGGTGCCCAGCACATGCAGGCCGCCCACCTCCGTCACGCCCGGTCCCAGCTTGATGTCCGTGCCGCGGCCGGCCATGTTGGTGGCAATCGTGACCGCGCCGCGCTGGCCCGCGCGCGAGATGATTTCGGCCTCCTGCTCGTGGTATTTCGCGTTGAGGACGGAGTGAATCAAGCCTTCCCGCTTCAACATCCGGGAGAGCATTTCGCTGGCCTCCACGCTGACGGTGCCGACGAGAATCGGCCGGCCCAAGGCGTGCAACTCCTTGATTTCCCCAACCACGGCGATGAATTTCTCGCGCCGGGTTTTATAGACCGAGTCATGCGTGTCCTTGCGGATGTTCGGCTGGTTGGTGGGAATGGTCAGCACCCCGAGCTTGTAAATGTCGAGGAATTCCGTCGCCTCGGTTTCCGCCGTGCCGGTCATGCCGGCCAGCTTTTTGTAGAGCCGGAAATAATTTTGAATGGTGATGGTCGCCAGCGTCTGGGTTTCGCGCTCAATCTCGACACCTTCCTTGGCCTCCACGGCCTGGTGCAAGCCGTCGCTCCAGCGGCGGCCGGTCATGAGCCGGCCGGTGTGTTCGTCCACAATGATGACCTTGTTGGCCTGCACGACGTATTCCACGTCCTTTTGGTAAAGACTGTACGCCTTGAGCAACTGCGAAATGGAGTGGATTTTCTGGGCCTTCGTCTCAAAATCCTGCTGCAATTTGGTCTTGGCCTCCATGCGTTTGCGCGCATCGGTCTCCGGCCCCGTATCAATTTCGTGCAGCAGCGTCGTCAAATCAGGCAGGACAAAGGCTTCGGGGTCCTTGGGGCTGACCACATTGCGGCCTTTTTCGGTGAGATCAGCCTCGTGACTCTTTTCATCAATGGCAAACAGCAGCTCCTCTTTTTCCCGGTAAAGATCCACCTTCTTCTGGTCCCGGTGCAAATCCAGCTCGGCCTGGTTCATCAACCGCAGATTTTCGGGATTTTCCAGCAGTTTGAGCAGACCTTCAGATTTTGGCTGCCCGGTTTTGACGCGAAACAGCAGCCGGCCGATTTCACTTTCCAGCGCGGCGCCGTCCGGCACATTGGAACCGTCGGCCGGATTTAATTTCTTCATCAACGACTCGGCTTCGGACAGAAACCGGCCGCACAGCCGTTCCTGGGCGCGGACGAGCGACTCCACGGTGGATTTCCATTGCGCGTATTGTTCGTCAAACGTGTGCAGGGACGGACCGCTGATGATGAGCGGCGTCCGGGCCTCGTCGATGAGGATCGAGTCCACTTCGTCCACAATCGCGTAAAAATGCCCGCGCTGAACCTGATCCTCCTTGCGCACCGCCATGCCATTGTCGCGCAGATAATCGAAACCGAATTCGGCGTTGGTGCCGTAGGCGATGTCGCACTGGTATTGTTCGCGGCGGACTTGCGGCGTCTGGTCATGCAGGATGCAGCCGACGGAGAGGCCGAGAAATTTGTAAATCGCGCCCATCCATTCCGAGTCGCGCGCCGCCAGATAATCGTTCACCGTCACCACATGCACACCGCGGCCGGTGAGCGCATTGAGATAGATCGGCATGGTGGCAACGAGCGTCTTGCCTTCACCGGTAGCCATTTCGGCAATTTTCCCACGGTGCAAGGCCATCCCGCCGATGAGTTGCACATCAAACGGAATCATCTCCCAAATGACCGGACGTCCGCGCACGACCACTTCCGCCTTCCGCTCGGTCAGGCGGCGACAGGCGTTTTTAACCACGGCAAAGGCTTCGGGCAAAATTTCATCGAGGGCGCCAGCCAGCTCCTTCCGGTCCTGAATTTGCGCCAGGCGCGCCTTCCAGTCGGCGGTTTTTTGACGGAGTTCGTCGTCGGAGAGTTTCTGGAGTCCGGCCTCAAGCTCGTTGATGCGGCGGACGACCGGCCAGAATTTTTTTACCTCGCGGTCGTTCCTCGACCCGAAGATCATTTTTATGAGCCCAATCATGACAATTTGCGGAAATGGCAGGTGACACGCTACGCGAGGAACCGCCCACCGTCAAAATGAATCGGCGGCAGCCGGGGTATCACCGGCGAGGAATGGAAGCGCGCATAACGCCAACCCACGAAGCCGGCGACCTGATCATTTCTGGCTTGCGTTAAAGCGGGTTACCTTACAGGCTCGGCGGCTGGAATTGACGGCGTATTTTTTAATGAGCAATCCCGCGGAACTCAAACGGCAAATCAAACGCATGTTGGTGGAAAACCTCATGCTTCAGAGCACAGCGGATGAAATCGGCGACGACCAGCCGCTCTTCGGTCCGGGCGGTCTGGGATTGGATTCGGTGGACGCGCTCCAGATCGTGGTCGCGCTCGATAAAAATTACGGCCTGAAAATTCCCGACCCGGAAACGGCGCGGAAGATTATTCATAGCGTCAACACCATCGCCGCCGCCGTCGAAAACCGCCAATCCGAAGGTTCGGGAGCGGTGAAGACTCCCGTGACACCCGGGTAAAACACAACCCCATGTAACGGAAGCGGGCGCTTAGACCCACCCCATGATTTCACGCTCGGCTTGCAGCCAGTCATCCATTTCATGACCCGGCTCGGCGCCGCGGTTGAGGTAAATCTCGTGGGCGCGGGCTTCGATTTGCTCGTGGAGGGAAGTATCCTCAAAAATGCCGATCTTTCGATTCGGCGATTTTTTTTCGCTTTTCTTGCTGATTGTTTGCATGGTCGGTTTTCGCTTCGGTTTAACAGGTTGAGGTTAAAAAAATCAATACGGCTGGCCCGATTTCAGCACCTTCCGTGCCGGGACGGAGCATGATCGAAAACCTGATGGAAATCCCTGAACTGACAATGTGTTCTGCGGACACTGATTCTTTCCATCAGTTTTTTAAAATTGTTCCCGAAAACCACTGTTCCCGGCCAAATCAGCATAAAAAACGTGCAAATTTTGGCACGAGTGGTGCTTTTTCATGGCCTAGCAAGCTGGTTACGAGTTGTAACTGCGCCGGGTCATCCTGGGTGAATCGAGTTGTGCCGCTCGTCGCAGAGTTAATGCGGTGAAAAATTGGAACCATGATAAGTGTTAAAACCATTCTTTTTGTTGAGAACGACCCGGTTTCCCAGACCATGTACCAAAAACGTCTGGAGCGCGAAGGGTTTCATCTCGAGTGCGCGCAAGACGGACAGGCGGCCCTCGATATTCTTTCCGAGCGCGCGCCCGATCTGGTCTTGCTGGACCTGATGCTGCCCAAGGTCAGCGGCGCCGACGTGCTCAAATACATGAACGCGGATCCGCGCCTGACGACGGTGCCCGTGATTATTTTTTCCAACGCTCCGATGACCGAGGTGCCGCCGGACAGCCCGCTGGCCCGGAGCGCCAAGCGTTTGCTTAAAAGCGACTGCACCTTCCCCAAACTGCTTGAGACCATCCAGGAGACCCTTGCCGTCACCCCTGAATTTGTGGTGATCGAAGCGGGCAAATCGTCCCCCACCCAGTCCAATGGGGGAACCAATGGGGAAAGCAAGAATGGCCGTTCCAGCATCACCCTGGCCACTGATTCCGAAACCAAGGCCGCAAAGCTACGCGCGGAATTTCTCAAGGAGGCTTTGCCGGTCATGCCGAAAATTCGCGAGCACAGCATGGGATACATCAAAGCCCCGGAGTCACCCGCCAGCCAGGCCCACCTTTCCGGACTGCACCAGCGCGTGCATTTGCTAAACACCGCCGCCACGCAAGCCGATTGCGCGCGCGTCGCCTTGTTGACACATACCTTCGATGCCTTGCTGTCCGGGATTCTAGACAAACCATCGACCGTGACTCCGTCGGTGCTGCAAACCATCGCCCAGGCGGTGGATGGTCTTGATGGTTTGTTGAAAAACAAGGACGGCTATTCCACCGGCCCGGCATTCCAGGCCAGAGTGCTGGTGGTGGACGACGACACCGTCTGCAATCACGTCAATGTGACCTCCCTCAAGCGCGTCAATTTTGATACCGTCGGCGTCAAGGATCCGGCCGCGGCGTTGAGCCTGCTGGAAACCACTGAATTCGACCTGGTCGTGCTCGACATCAACATGCCCGGCATGACGGGCTTTGATGTTTGCGAGAAAATGCGCAAGCTGCCGCATTGCAAGAAGACCCCGGTCATTTTTGTCACCGCGTTCAGCAACTTTGACAACCGCAAACAAAGCGTGCTCAGCGGCGGCAATGACTTTGTTTCAAAACCCGTTTCCCCCCTGGAATTGGCGCTGAAAGTAACAGTTAATTTAATCAAGGCACGGGTGCAAGGCGTCCATGCGACATCATCGCAAAATGGCTCCACCCCGGTGAACGGTTCCTCACACGCGCCCCAGCCTGCGGCCAAGCCCAAAGCCGACCGGCCGGTCGAAGCCGAAACGCAGCCCCCGGAACCTCCTTCCCGGTTAACGCTGAACGCCGGGTTGGGAGTTAAAGATGCCAAAATCACCAACCCTCCCCCCGAGATCAGCCCCGAACCCAAAGCCCGTCCGGCCGGCGCACCCGCACCGCCCCAGCCATCCAAAGGTTCGCCACCCGCCCGCCCACCGGGCAATGCTCAGCCGCGAAGCGGGGAAATTATCGAACGCCTGCGCCAAAGCACCGCGGGCCTGGAACAGGCCAAGGCCGGCCTGGAACAGGAATCCACTGAGCGGGTACGCGTCGAGTCGCAATGGCGTCAGCAACTGAGCGAAGCCCGGGCCCTGCTCGGACAGACCGAGGGCGTCATCAAGGAAAAGGAAGTCCGATGTGGCCAGTTGGAGAAGGAACTGGCCGAATTGCGACAGGTCCGCGACGATTTACAGAACAAGCTCAAAGTCGAGCAGCAGACCACGGCAAAATCGCAACAGGAAATCAAGGAAGTCCAGGAACGATTGCGCCAGGGCACCGCCGAATTGGAAAGCACCAAAGCCAATTTGGAAAAACAATCCGCCGAGCGAACCCGGCTGGAATCGGAATGGCGCGAGCAATTGAATGCGACCAAGGCGGCCGCCAGCCAGACCGAAGCCACGCTGAAGGAAAAAGTGGCCCAATCCGGCCAATTGGAAAAGGAACTGGCCGGAATCCGGCAGGTCCGCGACGAGCTGCAAAACAAATTTACGACGGAGCAACAGGCCGTCGCCAAGGCCCAACAGGAAATCAAGGAACTCCAGGCCAGCTTGGGACAACAGGCTGCGGAGCGGGTGCGCCTGGAATCGGAATGGCACGAACAATTGAATGCCGCGAAGGCGTCCGTCGCCAGGACGGAAACCGCCCTCAAGGATAAAGAAGCCCGGTGCGGCCAGTTGGAAAAGGAATTGGGCGGATTGCAGCAGGTCCGTGATGAGCTGCAGAACAAATTCGCGGCTGAGCAACAGGCGGTAGCGAAGGCCCAACAGGAGATCAAGGAACTCCAGGAGCGCCAGCGCCAAAGCGTGGCGGAATTGGAACGCGCCAAAACGGCCCTGGAACAACAGTCCGCCGAGCGAACCCGTCTGGAATCGGAATGGCGCGAGCAGTTAAACGCGGCGAAGACGGCCACGGGCCAGATGGAAAATGCTCTCAAGGAAAAGGCGTCCCATTGCGGCCAACTGGAAACGGAGCTGGCCGGACTGCAACAGGCACGGACTGAGTTGCAAAACAAATTTACAGCCGAGCAACAGGCCACGGCGAAATCCCAACAGGAGATCAAGAGCCTCAACGAACGCCTGCAACAGAGCGCCACAGAATTGGAACGCACCAGGGCCGGCCTGGAACAGGAGTCCGCCAAACGCACGCGGCTGGAATCGGAGAACCAAAATCTGGTGCAAACCCGGGAAGCGCTGAATCTCGAATTACGCGGCCTGCGCGAGAGCCAGGCGGCGCGTGAGGCTGAACTGCGGGACCGGCAGCGGAAACTGGCTGAAGGTTTGCGCGAAAACATTCAACTGTTGCAGTCGAGGTTGCAGGAAGCCGAGGCTTTTGGCGGTGACTCCAACGGTGCCCCCCATGGCAAGTCCAACGGGCGTTAAACCAGCTTCCCACCCGTGACCATTCCGCGGATCGGCAGGTTCTGACCCGGCCCGGGCGGGCTTTTGCATTTGAGGCCGCTCCCGCAAACAAACTTGCCTGCGGCCCATATTCATGTGAAATACCTGTCCGATGAATTGTGTCGGACCCAAAGCCAATGCCGGCAAAGGGTTCGTCAATGACATCTCATTCAAAACCAATAAAGTCCCCGTAGCTCAAATGGATAGAGCAGCGGTTTCCTAAACCGTTGATCCCAGTTCAATTCCGGGCGGGGACGCCATTTTAATCCGCCGTCTGGCAAAATGCCGCCACGGTTGAATGCTTTTACCAACAACCGGTCGAATTAAATGGGGTTATATGATATGGTGCAGACGACAACCCGGCCGCCACATGAAAAAAACCACTTCACTCAAATTCATTTTAGGCCCGGCGATCCTGGCGTGGGCATTGATGGGCGATCACTCAGTGCAAAACGCCCAGGCTCAAATAGCATCAACAACAACAGCAACTGTTCCCGGGCCCAGCAGCACCGATCTCATCACCTCCGCTTCGCCGGACAATGCGACCACTGCCGGCACGCTGCCGCCGGACGTTGATCCCAACAGCCCGCTCGCACAGGTCATCCGGCTGGTGCAGGCTGGTGTCGAGCAAAGCGTCATCCTGACGTACATCAGCAACTCCGCCGGCCCGTTCGGCCTCAATTCGGACGAGATTATTTACCTGAATGATCTTGGCGCACCTTCGGAAATCGCCAATACGATGCTTCAACACGACCAGCAATTGCAGCAAGCGGGTGTGACGGCGAACGCACCCCCGGCAACACCGCAGAACACCGCGGAGAGCCCGGCGGCGGCGCCCGCTGACACAGCCGAAGCCACGACGGCACCGCCGGCTGACGTCACGGTGAATTATTTTTATGACACGCTCACACCTTATGGCGGATGGGTGAACGTAGCCGGTTACGGCTGGTGCTGGCGGCCAACGATCGTCGCTTACCACGCCGGCTGGCAACCCTATTGCGACGACGGACATTGGGTCTATACCGACTGCGGCTGGTATTGGATTTCCGGCTATTCCTGGGGTTGGGCAACCTTTCACTACGGCCGCTGGTTTCAAATTCCCCGCTACGGCTGGTGTTGGTGGCCGGACACGACCTGGTCGCCGTCCTGGGTGTGCTGGCGCCACGACCGGGATTACTGCGGCTGGGCGCCATTACCACCCCATGCGGTATATCAATCCGGCGTCGGGTTCGTTTATCAAGGCCATGCCGTCAGTGCCGGTTTTGATTTTGGCTTGAGCGCCGGCGTCTTCACATTTGTGCCGACACGGGATTTCTGCGACCCCCATCCGGAGCGTTTTCGCATCAAAGCAGATGGGGTCACGCATATCTACAACCAGACCACGGCCATCAATAACTTCAATTTTGACAGCCGCCACCAAGGCATCGTCAATGCCGGCATCCCGCCGCAAGAGATCACTGCGGTCACCCGACAGGCGATTCACCCGGTTACCATTCGCGCCGGAAATGGAAGTGTGGCCTGGAACGGGCGGGGTGAACAATTTGAGCGCAACGACAACACGCTGACCGTAAATCGCCCGCACTTTGTCGGCACTCCGGTCCTGACTTTGCATCAGGGCACTCCCCCGGCAACCGACCGCGGCCAGAATGATTTTCACCCGGTCGTTCCGGGGAATCAAAATTCCGTTTCCCCGCACCCGGTAAATCCCGGTCAAAACAATCTCCCGCACCAGGACATAAGACAAAATTCGCAACCGAACCTTTATCGAACCCCGCCGCGGGTACCGCAGACCCAGCAACCGGACGCGATCCACGTCACCCCGTCCAATCCGCAGGGCAACAACAACCATACGGTGACTGTGCCGACCCGAAATTACCTGACCGGGCCGACCGAAAATCAGACGCCAAATCATAATGACAACTCCAACGGCAGGGTTTTGTCCCCGCGGGCGACTGGTTCCGGACCGCAACCACCATCCGGGACCACCTATAACTCTCAACCGCGGGGCAACGCGGCAACGGGACAACCTTCTTACAGCCCTCCGCCCGTCAATCATTACTCTCCGCCACCAAATATTAATAATGGCGTACCGGCGAATGAAGCGCACAATGACAACCAGCACTTGAATCATTCCGATCCGCCGCCACGGGCGGTTCAACCACATTCATACCCCTCTTCCCCATCACCGTCGCCGCAACCACCCAACAATCAGGGTCAGGACAGGGACAAGGACCAAAACGGACATTGAAGTTCCACTGGTCGGAGTGGCCAGTGTACGCTGGAAGCCGGACGGCTTTTTGCTTTCACAACTTTTCCGCGGCAGGCAAAGTGGGCGCGTGAGCATCACCCGTCGGCAATTCGAACAAATGCAACAGCGGCTGGGCGGCGCGACGACGCGCGCGGCCGCACCGGTATTGGCGGCCGACTTGCGGGCGCCCCTCTCCGCCCATGGCGTGATCCTGGGGGTTGACCCGTCACTCCGCGGCACCGGCTATGGCGTCATTCGCCTCGCCAAACCGCATCCGCTGACCCTCTGCCACGGCACCATCTCCTGTCCGCAAAACTGGGAACGCTCGCGTTGCCTCGTCAAAATCGTGGAAACCTTGCGCGAGGTCTTGAAACAAAACCAGCCGACGGTCTGCGTCGTCGAGGGACTTTTTTACGCGCAGAACCTGCAAACCGCCATCATCATGGGCGAAGCGCGCGGCGCCGCGCTGGCGGCCATCGCCGAAGCCGGCCTGGAGATTTTCGAAATCGCGCCCCGCAAAGTGAAGCAGGCCATCGTCGGTTACGGCGCGGCACAGAAATCCGCCGTGGCCAAAATGGTCCAGCGCCTGTTGGACCTGCCGAAACCACCCGCGCCCGATGCCGCCGACGCGCTGGCGCTGGCCCTGGCGCACGCCCAGGGAAATTCGCGCCACCAACTGACGCCGTCGAAGCGAATATGAATATTTTTCACTCTGCCTTCGCATGATCACCTTTCTCCACGGCACACTGGTTGAGGCGCTGCCCACGCAGGTGATCATTGACGTCAACGGCGTCGGTTACGAAGCGCTCATTCCCCTGTCGTCGTTCGACAAGCTGCCGCCACCCGGTGGGGACGTGAAACTGCTCACGCAACTGGTCATCCGCGAGGACGCCCACACGCTGTATGGATTCATGACGGTGGCGGAACGGGACCTGTTCCGGCTGCTGGTCAATTCCGTCTCCGGTATCGGGCCGAAAACCGCGCTGAATATCCTGAGCGGCATGAACCCGGTCGCCTTTCGCGGCGCGGTGGCCAACAGCGATGTGAAATCGCTTTCACAGATCTCTGGCGTCGGCAGGAAAACCGCCGAACGCATCGTCGTCGAATTGCGCGATAAAATCGGCGCCGCCGGCGCCTGGGAGGCGGCCAGCGCCCGACACGCACTTTCGCCGGATGACCAAAAAATCAACGACGCCGCGCTGGCCCTCATGGCGCTCGGGTTCAAGCAGGTTGAGGCGCACGACGCCGTCCGCGCCTCCCAGACAATGCTCGGTGCCAGGGCCACCGTGGAAGAACTGGTCCGGGCTTGTTTGAAAAAAGGAGCGTGATGGTCACCGGAAATCCTCAATCACCAGTGCCGGCCGCCCGTCGCGAGCCCCGAAAATCCGGTGTGGTCGTGCCGAATTTGCCGAAAGGGTACCAACGGCTCGGCGCCTGGGTGGTTTGGGCCGCCCTGCGCCTGGTGGCGGCGACGCTGCGTTACCGGATCCATGATCCGCACGGATTCATGGGCCAAAAGGATTTCGGACCGGCGATTTACTGTGTCTGGCATAACCGTCTCGCGCTCTGCCTGAAAGTATACTTTACCTTCGGCCGCTGTCGCCACCGGGCCGCCGGGCTGGCCGCAATGGTCAGTGCCAGCAAGGACGGGGCGTTTCTCGCGGCGATTCTGGAACGTTTCGGCGTGCAACCCGTGCGCGGTTCATCGAGCCGGCGCGGACCGCAGGCGTTACTGGAACTGACCACCTGGGCCGAGCGCGGCTACGACCTGGCCATCACGCCCGATGGACCGCGCGGACCGCGCTACGTGGTGCAGGAAGGCGCCATGGCACTCGCCCAAATCACCGGGCTGCCCCTGGTTCCCGCGTCGTATCATTTGCACTGGAAAATCCAGTTGAAAAGCTGGGACCGCTTTCAAATTCCACTGCCGTTTTCGCGTTGCGATGTCTTTGCCGGCCGGATCACCTCGGTGCCACGCAAAACCACGGACACCGAGCGCGAGGAATTGCGCAGGCAGTTCGAGGCCGAATTGCGTGCCCTGACGCGCGATTGACGAGCCATGATTGCCCGGGTCAGCCTCGAAATCGCGCTCCGCAAGGAGTTCGATTATTCCATTCCGCCGGGATTGATCGGACAAGTCGAGGTGGGCAGCCGGGTACAGGTGCCGTTCGGCCCGCGGAAAATTTACGGCTGCGTCACCGCCCTCGCCGAGGAATCGGCCCGCGCGAATCTCAAACCCATTCTAAAGGTCATCGGCGCGCAGACCATGGTCACGCCGAAGGTATTGCAGCTGGCACGCTGGATTGCCGAGTATTACTGCTGCGCACCCGAAACCGCTTTGAAGTCGGTTCTGCCCGAAGCGGTCCGAAAGAAAAGGGAAACCGACGAGGGTTGGAAAAAGCAATTGTTCGCCCGGGCGCTGCCACCCACCGGCGAATTTCCCGGGCTGCCGAAACGCCAGCAGGAAGTCTGGAACCTCATTGAAGAGCGCCGGGAAATCTTGCTGACGGAATTGCTCGAACTCGCCGAAACCACGGCGGCGACCGTTCGCAAACTCGAAGACCGGGGGTTGGTGGAAATCAGTTCCGAGATTTCCGAGCGCGATCCCTATGCGCGCGAACACATCCTGCCCTCCCAACCACTGCTGCTCAATCCGGCGCAGGAAAAGGCGTTGGGGGAAATCACGAAGGCGATGAACGCTGTGGGTAGCACCCGCGTCCCGCGGGTAGAGCCGGGCGTCGCGCCCGGCTCCCGTGCGGCAACCAATTTTCTATCTACCACAGAACCCGCCGCCCGCAAAAGCAATCTGCCGCACTTCGAGATTCCCGGCTTTACCTATCACGTCACCTGGCAGGTGCATAACAAACTGGTGCTTTCACCTGAGGCCCGTGCAACGACTTTGGAAGCCTGCCATTTCTGGCACGGGAAAAAAATCAAATGTCTTGCGGCGTGCGTGATGCCGGATCACGTTCATTTGCTGATCCAGCCACTGCCGATTCAGGAAGCCGGAAAGGAAGGTGTGCATTCGCTCACGGAAATTTTGCACAGCATCAAATCCATTTCCGCGCACGAAGTGAATAAGGTGATGAAACGAACCGGTCCGGTTTGGATGGACGAGTCATTTGACCGGCTGATCCGCTCGGAAGCCGACTTGCACAAAACCTGGGATTACATTTGGAACAACCCACGCAGAATCGGGTTAGTCGGGCCAATGGAGGACTACCCTTATATTTGGACGCCGGCTGCTTCCGACACGCCCCAAAGTGTCCGGCGCGACGCCGGACACGACCCGCGGGACGCGGGTGCTACACGACAGGAATCGAACCGGCAGAATTCTTCGCACGTTTTTTTATTGCACGGCGTCACCGGCTCCGGCAAAACGGAAATCTATCTCCAGGCCCTGGCCCACGCGCTCGAACAAGGCAAGGGCGCCATCGTGCTCGTGCCGGAAATCTCGCTCACGCCCCAAACCGTCGAACGGTTCAAGGCACGCTTCAGTTCCGGCAAATTGCAAACGCTCGTCGCGGTCCTGCATTCCCACCTTTCCACCGGCGAACGCCACGATGAATGGCACAAGATCCGGCAGGGCCGCGCCCGTATTGTCATTGGCGCGCGCTCGGCCATTTTTGCGCCGGTCGAACCGCTCGGCCTCATCATCGTGGACGAGGAACATGAACACACCTACAAGCAGGAGGAAGCGCCCCGTTACCATGCGCGCGACGTGGCCATCATGCGCGGCCAGATGGAAGGCGCCGTGGTGGTGCTCGGTTCCGCCACGCCATCGCTGGAAAGTTATTACAACTGCAAAAAAGGCAAATACACCCTGTTGGAGCTGCCCGAGCGGGTGGACAACCAGAAAATGCCGCACGTGCGCGTCGTGGACATGCGCCAGGCCGCCTACAAGGAAAAAGGTCCGCCGATTTTTTCACCGCAACTGAAGGAGGCGATTACCCAGCGGCTGGAACGCGGGGAGCAGACGATTTTGTTTCTGAACCGGCGCGGCTATTCGACGGCGCTGCAATGTCCGAAATGCGGTTATGTGGCGCAGTGCCCGAATTGCAGCCTCGCCCTCACCTATCACCGCATCGAACAAAAGCTTTCCTGCCACATTTGCGGTCATAACGAGAAAGTTCCGTCGGTTTGCCCGAATCCGAAGTGCAAAAACCCGGCCATCCGCTATGCCGGCACCGGCACGCAAAAAGTCGAGGAGCTGCTGGGTAAACTTTTCCCGACCGCACGCGTCCGGCGCATGGACGCCGACACGATGAAGCGCAAGGATGACTACCGCAAAACGCTGGGTGATTTCCGCACCGGCAAGACCGACATTCTGGTCGGCACCCAGATGATTGCCAAGGGGTTGCATTTCCCGAACGTGACGCTGGTGGGCATCATTTACGCCGACCTCGCACTGCATCAGCCGGATTTTCGCGCCGGCGAACGCACGTTCCAATTGCTCACCCAGGTCGCCGGACGCGCCGGTCGCGGCGACGTGGAGGGCGAGGTGTTCGTGCAGGCGTTCGCGCCGTTTCACCCGGCCATTCAATACGCGCGCCGTCACGATTTCACCGGTTTTTACGAGCAGGAAATGGAGTTCCGTGAACAACTGAATTATCCGCCCCTCAGCCGCGTCGCGCTGCTCACGCTCAAAGGCCGCAACGAGGACAAGGTGAAATTCTCCGCCGAGCATTTGCGAAAGGTCCTCGGGTCCGCAGTCCAGAGTCCTCCGTCCACAGCGGGTACGGCCAATGCAAAACCCGACCAAGGACCGAAGACTACGGACTTCCGCGACCTGGTCATCGCCGGTCCGGCGCCGGCGCCCTTGCTGCGCGCGGAACAATTCTACCGCTACCAAATTATGCTGCGAACGCGCGCCATGAGCAAACTGAGCCAGCAACTGGCGAAAATCATCAAAACGCTGGCGTTGCCGGATGACGTAACGCTGGCCGTGGACATTGATCCTGTGAATCTGGGGTAAGGCCAGAGACATGAAGGGTCGTTGCTTCTGGCGTGAAACTATTGGTTGAGACCGGCCAGCAGCGTTTCCAGTCCCTGGCGGCGTGGTTCCAGACTTTTCTGCACCGCGTACTGGTTCAACCGGTAAATCCCCCAGTAAACCAGGGCGACAAACAGGGCGGAAATCACTCCGATCATCAGTGCCGGAAAACCCGGGTTTGACGTGCGCCAGACCGAATGGCCGATGGAAATCCCCAAAGCCACAGTGAACGGCATCAAATACCACCAAAGGACGTTCTTCAGGAGCCAAATCTGGTGATTGACCTGCAGCAATGAACCTTCAATGCAAGTTTTGAGGGAATCGCTTGAGGCGGGTTGTTTGCTGCGCTGAAGCAGGCGATCCACCACCATAAAGGTGCCGACGCCGAAGCACGCCAATGCCAGCACGGCATCGGTCCAATCGTGATGCCGCATGCCCAGATACAGAAATAATACCGTCAACAAAAAGGCCACACCGACTTCCCGCACATCGCGCCAGAATATGGTCATGCGGAATTGCCGTTGATTGCGCCGGACTTCATTCAACAACCCGTCGGCGTTGATCAGCACCTTCGCGCCCGGGTCCTGGCATTGCCAGGCTTTTTGCAGTTCTTCAAAGTTCATCGTTTGCTCCTTTCAGTTGGTCCGCCAGTTGTTTGCGGATGCGGTTGAGTTTTACGCCAATGTAGTTTTCCGAAATGCCCAGCACCTCGGCCATCTCCTGGTAACTCAGGCCGTCGAGGTGCATAAGCGCCAGCGAAGCGTCCACCTTGGGCAGCTGGCGGATGGCCGCGTAAAGCCGTTCCACCAGCTCCCGTTCCGGTAACGAATCCAGATGACTCGGCTGTAACTGGGGCGACACGTCAAACTTCAAAAACTTCTCATGCCCCCTTCGCCGCCGCCATTCTCCGCGCCGCCACGCCATCGTCGTGTTGAAGGCCACGCGATAAATCCAGGTCGTCTCCCTGGCCTCGCCACGAAACGCGCGGATGGAGGACCAGACGTTCACGAGCACTTCCTGGAACAAATCGTCCTGGTCCTCCGGGGTGGCCGCGCCGGCACGCACCAGTTTTAACATCAATCCGAGATGGTCGTTTAACCATCGGCGAAAGATCGTTTCCTGTTCTTCAGCGTTCATCAAATGTATCCGTATTCAATTAAAATAGTGACGGCCGACCTCATTTTCTTACAAAAAAAATCAACTTGTCAGCGGTCGGCGACATTGATTCGGTAAATATGAAGTGAATTAGATATTGAACCATTGTCCTCTTTGAATCATATCGGTCGTGTGAAAGCGACTACGAAGCGACACGCCAAATCCGAGGCTGAATTGCTGGATCACGCCACGAACAACCTATTGCGTGGACTCAAACGCCATATACAGAAGAAGATCGGTCGCGTGGACTACGACGAGCTCCGCAAAAAAGGCTACAGTGATCGCTTGCTAAACCAACTGGAACAAACACGCAATTAACTTATTTTGCAATAATTTTCATCGAGGGCGAATGAACCAGTCAGCCTCGGCATAGAATCAGCAAAAACGACGTATCGAAAATCATCCAATTGTTTCTTGGGCTCCGGAGACATACGATCAACTAAGTGGAAGTAAAATCGAGCTTGCAACCCTGCATGAGGAAATAAAGGGGCTCCAAGGTGGTTAGAAAATGTCAGACGGTAACTTTCACCCTCTTCAGATCGGTCATGAATTGCTTCCTTATATGCAATTAGCTTACCGTGAATTCGGATAGGAGCATTTACGATAATACTTACATAGCGAGCAAGAAGATCACTCTCATTGTTGATACTAAAATTTAACGCCCCAGCTGCGCCGTCTTCATTGAGGCGTGGAAAAACAACAAACTTCGCACTTACAGAAACACGAGGGTGCGTCTTGCGATTCATCACATCTCGAATTTCATAATCCTCCATTGGAAGATTATTAAAATTATGCCGCTTGTAGTAAATATGGTCACGGGCTTGATGAGCAGTATGCGATTGTGGAACTTCGACCACATAGCAAACAAGACTTTGTGGCTCATCGATCGTAACGGGATGGATAACTATGCCTTCAACTCGTGGCTGAATAGTTTGAATTACTTGCTCAATCCATTCTTTGGAAATTTCTTCGCGATTTATCGGGTCTAGCCGCTCTGGAAGGTGGCGTTTGGCTTTGTCATCTGGCTCAGCGATCCCATAAATCAAGACTCCACCCGATGAATTGGCAAATGCAGAAATATCTCTTACAAGTTCAGCTTTTTTGCCGTCGGACTTGATAAGTGAATCCGCGCGTTTGTAATCAAGGGTTAGGTTCTCCTCAACCCCATCGGCAATCATTTGTTCCAACTTTGGTTTCGTCCACTCACTCATAATCCATAGTGTTAGGTTTAAGGCGTGACCTTAATTCCCCGCTGCCACAAATCGAAGTGATACAGCGCGACGACGACGAGGGAGTGGCCGATTTTTTCGTCGGCGACGAGTTTCGGAATATCCGACACCGGCACCAGCCGTGTCACCAGGTCCTCGCCGTGATCCCAATCGACCTCATGCTGCAACCGGCAATTTTCAATCAGCACGGTAAAGGTGGTGTTGCTCAGGATGGCCGGATTTGACCAGATTTTGCCCAGCAGCCGCGCGTTTTCGCCGGCATAACCGGTTTCCTCGCGCAATTCGCGCACGGCCGTCGCCACCGGGTCGGTCTCACCCGCGTCCATCATGCCGCCGGGAATCTCCAGTTCCACCGTATTCGAGCCGTGCCGGAATTGCTCGACCATCACCAGCTTTTGATCGGGCGTGACGGCGATGACGTTGACCCAGTTGACGCTGTCGAGGACGAAGAAGTCGTGTTCCCGGCCGGTGCGCGGCGAGATTTTTACGTCCGAACGCAGTTTGAAGATGCGGAAATCGCCGATGGGCGTCGAACGGACTTTTTTCCAAGGCCTGATCATTTACGATTGATGATTTACGATTTACGATGGTGGTCAACACATACCGCCCGCGCGCGGTTCAATCATCAATTTTTGGGCGCGGCCCAGCCTTGCTTCATCAGGTTGAGCAGATGCTGCAAGGCTTCCTCGTAACTGCGGCCCTTTTGGGCGGCCAGCTGGTGCGCGCGCTTGTCCAGTTGCGCGGCCATCTCACCCGATTTCCCGGCGGGACAGCCGAGCGCGGTGAGGACCTGGGCAAGTTCGGAAATTTCCACAGAAATATTCAACCACGGATGCTCACAGATAAACGCGGATAAACAGGCTTCGCCGCGTAAGCCGTTGGAAATCCGTGTCCATCTGTGTTCATCCGTGGTTTGAAACTCATTTCGCGGTGGCGGGAACGATTTTGACACTGACGACGCCGACCCGCTTCTGCGGCTTGCTCGGCTCGCCGGAACCGCTCGCCCCCACGGGCGTGCCGGCGATTTTCGCCAGCACGTCATCGCCTTTGATCAATTTGCCGAACGCGGTGTATTGGCGGTCGAGAAAGGAGGCGTCGCCGTCGCAGATGAAAAACTGGCTGCCGGCGGAATCGGGGTTGGCACTGCGCGCCATGGAAATGACGCCCCGCTGGTGCGAGCGGTCGTTGAACTCGGCCTTGATCTGATAGCCGGGTCCGCCGGTGCCCCAGTGATGTTCCTTGGCGGCATCCTTGGTCAGCGGATCGCCACCCTGAATCATGAAACCCTTGATGATGCGGTGAAAACAGGTGCCGTCGTAAAAACCCTTTTGGGCGAGGGTCTTGAAGTTCTCGACCGTCTTGGGCGCGACGTCGGGCCAGAATTCAATGACCAGTTCGCCTTCGGTGGTGGTGATTTGGGCCAGTTCGCTCATAAAATTCAAGATGGGTTTACTTCACGGCGTCGGCAGGAACGATTTTTATGCTGATGACACCGATGCGATTGAGGGGCGCGCTGTTTTCACCCGAAGGGCTTGGCCCAACGGGCGTATCACCAATTTTTTGGAGCACCTCAACACCCTTGATCAAGTGACCAAACGCGGTGTATTGATGGTCCAGAAACGATGCGTCGCCGTCGCAGATGAAAAACTGGCTGCCGGCGGAATTCGGATCCGAACTGCGCGCCATGGAAATGACCCCCAGCTGATGGGAGTGGTTGTTGAACTCGGCGTTGATGCTGTAGCCCGGCCCGCCCGTGCCCCAAGCCGCCTTCGCCGCCGGCATTTTGGTCAACGGGTCGCCGCCCTGGACCATAAAACCCTTGATGATGCGATGGAAACAGGTGCCGTTGTAAAATCCTCGTTCGGCGAGTTTCTTGAAATTCGCAACGGTATTGGGAGCGGCGTCGGACCAGAAGGCGATCACCATTTCACCTTCGGTGGTGTTGATGACGGCGACTTCGTTGGCAGCCGGTGGTGGGGCCATCGGCACGGTGGCCTGGGAGTTCGTATTGGTGTCAGCCGCTGAAGCCGTTGCCAGCCCCGCAACCAGACCGATGGCGCAAATTAAATTCCATGCTTTCATGGGGGAAGAATTTTCCATGCGCACGACCAAAAGTCACGCCCGGAATCAATCCTTTTTCATGGCACGCGTAATGAGACTTCCCCGGCTGGTCCGCCGCGAACGGACCAGCACAAACACGATCAACACGACCGCGGCAACCAGGAGTCCCGCACCAACGGCCAGCGCGCCGTGGCGGCTCAGGCCGGAGGGTCCTCCCGACGGCGCCGGAGCGTTCGTCTGCATTTCCGCGATTTTAGGCGGGGCGGCATTCGTCGAAATTGCATTCGTTGAATTCGACAGCGATTCAACCACCGGTGGCGGATTGGGTTCCACCCTGGCGGGCGGCGGATTGGGCAGCACCGCTCGAGGCGGAACCGAAGGGAGTGGATTGGTACCGACATTGGTGCCAATAATGATGAGCGGCGTGGCTGGGATGACCGGTGGTGGTGAAGGCTTGCGCGGTGGCGGGGTTGGATTGGTTTGGACTGGCGTCACAGGTTGAGGAGGCGCCGGCAAGGGCGGAAATCCGGGCAAATTCACCCCAATCGCCGAAGAGTTTACGGTGTAACCAATGTACCGGCCCAACTGCGCCCGCAAAACGACAATGAACGTCTCGTCCGACTTGCTCAAGGCTCTCTCGTTTTGCTTGAGCAGGGTGTTGATCGCGTTGTCGAACGGTGTCCCTTTGATTTCCCCGTCACCATCACAAAAAATCAGCACCGTCAGCCGCTGGGAATCCTGCACCAGGTTATTGACCTCCGGCATGATCACGTCAAAACTTGTGCTTTTGGAATAGTGCTGGAGCCTTACCAGGTTGGTGATATCCGACGCAATCGTCGCTGCGTTTTCCGGCAGCCAGCGCTGCAACGGAAATTGTCCCTGGCGCAATTTACGGTCAAAGGCCCACACGCCAATGCTGTCACCCGGTTGGAATTGCCCGTTCATCATGGAAAGGAAAAGCCGCTCCACGACGTATTGTGTCGCCGGCACGCGTGACTTCATGGCCGATGACGTGTCGAAAACGAGCAGATAACGGCTGTCAACGCTGCTCACCGCCGGCTGTGCGAGCGCGACCGAGACCAAAATAAATCCGGCGCCCAGCGTGGCGAGAACCCGCGCGCATCGGGCAAATGGATTCGAAGACATTTTTATGGGCCTTTGTTTTTACGGCCGGCGGAAACGATTTCGTTCCGCCCGGTTGTAATTTCGCAATTCGTCCTGCAATTCCACCAGCGCGCCCTCGATCGTGCGAATAAAATTCGCGCAACTCGACGCCAGGCCGCCCATGCCCGTCACCGTATCGCGTTCGGCATGATCGTCCGTCACCACCAGCACTTCGCCATAATCCTGAAACCGGTGCGCCGCGCGTTCGATCATTTCATCGGCGGTCTGGCCCGCGCGCGAAAATAAAACCTCCACCGCCGTGCCGGATTCCTTCGCCGGGATGTGGGGCGGCGCCCCCGCGCCGTCAAAAAAGACCGTGATCGGCTCGCCGGTCGCGTCGTGATAGCGGGTCAGGACGTGAATCAGTTCGTCACGCGCCCGCGCCGAATGCCGCGGTTGGCCCGGAGCCAGCTCCGGCCAGTTATGCAACAGGCTGTAGCCGTCCACCAGGATGCGCGCCAACGCCATGTCGCCAAGGTAGTCAAAAGGGCCCAAAGTCCAAAGCCCAAAGTCGCGGCTGGCTTGACTTTGGACTTTGGACTTTGGACTGTAGACTTGAATGTCTGCCGCCCAATCCATTTTTCAGGTCTCGAACCGCCGCATCGCCGTCATTGCGCTGGTGGTATTCGTGCTCGACCAGTTCACCAAATGGCTGGTGCTGCGGATGCTGCCGCCGGGTTACGAAAAAATCATCATCAATGGCTTTTTCAAATTCGTTCATTGGGGCAACACCGGCGCGGCCTGGAGCCTCTTTCGCGGCAATAACAACACGCTCGCACTCGTCGCGTTGCTCGCCCTGGTGGCGCTGTTTCTCACGCGGCATCATTTCAGTTCAAACACCCTCCCCGGCCAGATCGCCTTCGGGCTGATTTTTGGCGGCATCGCCGGAAACCTCACCGACCGCCTCCTGCCGGGACGACACGAGGTCATCGATTTCATCTATTTTTACATCCAGCAACGCAGTGGTGATGAAGTCGGCTTCCCGGCGTTCAATGTCGCCGACACCGCGATTTGCACCGGGGTGGCGCTAATTTTTCTCATCACCTGGAAAAGCGAGCATACAACAAAAAACGTGACCAGTGACGTGTGACCAGTGACATGAGCCATTCCCCACCGCCACCCGCCCGGCACTTCCTGCCGCCTTTCACTTGTCACCGGTCACGCTGAAAGCAATGTCCAGTCGCACGGAAAGTTTAACGGTTGAAAAATCGCTCCCGTCCGAGCGGCTGGACACGTTTCTGCGCCGGCAATTTCCCGCCGTCTCCCGGGTCGCGCTGCAGCGGTTGATGGAAGCCGGCCACATTCGTGTCAACAGCCGGACGGTCAAACCGACGCACGCGCCGCGCGCGGGTGAGGAAATCGAAATTCACTGGCCGGAAGCCACGCCCGCCACCGCGCAGCCCGAGGACATTCCGTTTGACGTTCTTTTCGAGGACCGGTCGCTGCTGGTGCTGAACAAACCCGCCGGACTGGTCGTGCATCCAGCCGCCGGAAATGAGGAACACACCCTGGTCAACGCGCTGCTGCACCACTGCGGTGACGAACTCAGCGGCATTGGCGGCGTGGCGCGACCGGGCATTGTCCACCGGCTCGACAAGGAAACCAGCGGCTGCCTGGTCGTCGCCAAAAATGATGAAACGCACGTGGCGCTGTCCGCGCAGTTCGCCGGGCGGAAAGTCAGAAAAATTTACCACGCCATTGTGTGCGGCGAACCCGTCCGCGAGGCGGGCGAAATCCACGCGGCCATCGCCCGCCATCCGTCGCATCGCAAACGCATGGCCGTCCAGGATGATCATTCCGGCCGCGCCGCGCACACGAGCTGGCATGTGCTCAAGCGACTGAACGCCGCCACGCTGGTGGAGGCGCAATTGCACACGGGCCGCACGCACCAAATCCGGGTGCATTTCCAATTTCTCGGCCATCCGCTGGCGGGCGACGCCACCTACGGCGCGCGGCAAAACCGGAGGCTCACGGAACTGACCGGCTACGAACCGCCGCGCGTGATGCTGCATGCGCGCGAGCTTTCATTCATCCATCCGCGAACCGGGAAACTCATGAGCTTTGAAGCGCCGCTGCCAAAGGACTTTCAGAAGGCACTGAAATCTTTGACAGTCAGGTAGGGTCGCCCCGCCGTTTGTCTTCAGAAAATTTATTCGCCTGCGGCGCATAATTTTCGCATCCTGCGGGCGATGAAATCCATGACGGGCTACGGCCGCGGCGGATGCGCGCGAAACGGCTTCAAAATCACGGTCGAGTTGAGCGCGGTGAACCGCCGGCAATCCGAGATTTCCCTGAATCTGCCGCGGGAACTGGAAATGCTGGAGGCGCCCATTCGCGACGCCATCAATGCCAAAATCGCGCGCGGCCGCGTCGTGGCACGGGTTTCAGTCCACGCCGGCGCCGGCAAATTGTCCGCCCGGATGCACCTCAATCTCCCGCTCGCCCGGGCCTATGCCACCGAACTGAACCGCCTCGCCCGGCAGCTCAAGCTCACGGGCGAAGTGACGCTGGACCAGCTGGTGCGCGCGCCGGGCGTTCTCCAGACGGACGAGGAACTGGTGGAAGCCGAAAAAATCTGGCCGGTCATTGAACAGGCGTTGAAACCGGCGCTCACCGCGCTGGTGAAAATGCGCGAGCGTGAAGGCGCGCACCTCGCGCGGGACCTGGCCGCGCGCATCGCCCTCATGAGCAAAGCCGTCGGAAAAATTCAGAAACAGGCGCCGCAGACGGTGGAAAATTACCGTCAGCAATTGATCGGGCGCATCCAGAGCGCCGGCATTGAAAACCTGGCGCCGGATGACGAGCGGCTCCTGAAGGAAATTGTACTGTTCGCCGACCGATCGGACATCTCGGAGGAACTGACACGGCTGCAAAGCCATTTCCAGCAGTTCGAGGATTGCCGGAAATCGAAGGAACCGGTTGGACGCACCCTGGATTTTCTGGCGCAGGAGATGAACCGTGAAGTCAATACCATCGGCTCAAAAGCCAACGACGCCGTCATCGCGCGCGAGGTCGTCACCCTGAAGGCGGAACTGGAAAAATTTCGCGAACAGGCGCAGAACGTCGAATGAAAACCCGAAGCCAGCAGCCAGCAGCCAGAGGTCGGAAGTCAAAAGCTGGAAATCCGACATCGGACCTCGGTTCGCTGGCGTCTGATCTCCGACCCCTGCTGATTCTTATTTCCGCGCCATCGGGCGGCGGCAAGACCACGCTCTGCCAGCAATTGCTGGCGGCGCGACCGGACATGACCCGCGCCATCACCTGCACCACCCGTCCGCCGCGACCGGGAGAAACGAATGGCGTGGATTATCATTTTCTTGAGACGGCGGAATTTGAACGGCGCGTCCAGGCGGGTGAGTTTATCGAGCACGCCACGGTCTTTGGCCGGAGTTATGGCACGTTGCGCTCCGAACTGTTGGACAAACTGCAGGCGGGCCGGGACGTGCTGCTCAACGTGGACGTGCAGGGCGCGGCGGCGATCCGCGACCGCGCGCGGACCGAGCCGGAATTGCAACGTGCGCTGGTGACGGTATTTCTGACGCCGCCGTCGGTTGCCGTGCTGGCGGAACGTTTGAACAAGCGCAACACGGAGGCGGCGGCGGAAATCCAAAAACGCCTGGCCCTGGCGCGGCAGGAAATCGCGCAGTGGCGGCATTTTGATTACCTTTTGCTCAGTTCAACGATCCCGGAGGATCTGCGCCGGATGCTGGTGATTGTTGAGGCGGAGAAGATGCGCACGGCGCGGACGCCGGCGTTTTAACCGCTAATCTGCGCTCATCCCCGCTGATTTATGAAAACGGAAATCTACCAAGGTGAGGGCTACAACCTGATGGGTGCAGCGTTTGAAGTTTATAATGAACAAGGTTACGGGCTGGCTGAAGAGATTTACCAGGAGAGCCTCGAAATTGAACTGGAGTCGTGTGAAATTCCCTTTCGCTCCAAACAGGAGTTGAAATGTTTCTACAAAGGACGCGAGTTGAAGAAGCATTACGTTCCCGACTTGTTTGCGTTCGAATCACTGGTTGTCGAACTAAAATCCGTTTCCCAGCTGTTGCCCGAACACGAAGCGCAACTCATCAACTACCTGCGAATCACCAAACAGCCGGTCGGGTATCTCCTCAACTTCGGCCACCGGGATACACTTGAATGGAAGCGATTTATATTATCCGAATTCATTCCAACTGAATGATTAGCGTCAATTAGCGCAGATTAGCGGTTTGTGTAATGGCCGGTCTTCAGGTTAAACTTGAGCATGAGTGTTTCACGAAACATCGTTCTGGGCGTGACCGGCTCGATTGCCGCGCACAAGGCGGCGGATCTGGCGAGCCTGCTCACCAAACAGAAATGCCAGGTGCGCGTGGTGATGACCGCCGACGCGCAACGTTTCATCACGCCGCTGCCGTTCAAGGTGCTCACGCGCCAGCCGGTCGTGACCGACCTGTACGATGAGGAGGAAGGCTGGCAACCCACCCACATCCGGCTCGCGGACGAGGCGGACCTGCTGTTGATCGCACCGGCAACGGCCAACGTGATGGCCAAGCTCGCGCACGGCATCGCGGACGACGCACTGACCTGTGTCGCGCTGGCCCTGAATCCGAAGGCGAAAATTTTGATCGCGCCGGCGATGAACGGAAAAATGTGGCAGCACCCGGCCACCCGGGAGAATGCGGCCATCCTCAAGGCGCGCGGCGTGGAATTCATCGGGCCGGACGAGGGGATGCTTTCCTGCGGCTATGAAGGCATTGGCCGGCTCTGGCCGGTGGCCGCGATTGCCGAACGCGCCGTGAAATGCCTGCGTTGACCATTTCCGTTCCCGACCATTTTTATGAAATCGGGCCATGAACCATGGCTGAAGCGGGCGCTGGCATTGATGGAAATACCCGCGCCAGACCCGCCGCGATTGCTTCGCCGCATCGAGATCATGGAGCGGGACATCATGCTGCCGCTCAAGGTGTTTGCCATCGGGATGATCTTCTATTCCTTTGTTTCCACGCCGTGGTTTGGCCCGACCTCGAGCATGCTGGATATCACCGTGGAAACGATTCAATACCTTTTCTGGTTTTACGTGCTGGCCAGCGCGCTCTTCGCCTTGTTGATGTTGAACCCGGCGCGATTGCCGCTGGCGATTGCGCAATGGACGGTGGTCACCAGCAGTCTCGTGGACGGGCTTTTCCTGGCGGGGCTGGCGTTGTTGACCGGCGGCCTGGACAGCATTTTATTCTGGCTGTTTGTGGGTTTGATTGTCCGCAACGCCGTGAGTGTGCCGCCCGGCGTTTCCCAGCTGATTTTAAATTTTGCCATCAGTCTCTGTTACATCCTGGTGGGCGTGCTGGATTTTTCCGTGTCGGGCAATCTGGATGCCGCCACGTTGCGGACGCTGCATCTGCTGCCGCGCGAGGACTGGGGACAACCGTTTGTCCTGCGGCTGGTGGTCTTGTGGCTGACGGCGATTTGCTGTTACGGCGCGCAGGTGTTGCTCGAACGGCAGCGGCTGGCGACCGAGGAAGCCGACGAATTTGCCACGCGCGAAGGACAGTTGCGTTCCGCCGGACGGCTCGCCGCCGAATTCGCCCATCAGATCAAAAACCCCCTCGCCGTCATCAACAACGCCGCGTTCTCGCTCCAGCGCGCCTTGCGCGATGGCAAAACCGGGGCCGCCCAGCAAATTGAAATCATCCAGGAGGAAGTCTCCCATGCCGACCGGATCGTCACGCAAATCATGGGCTACGCGCAATTGACCGAAGGCCGCGTTGAGAAATTGAACGTCGCCGAGGAACTCGAGCGCGCCATCGCGCAGGTCTTTCCGCCCGCCGTGCCGGCGGGCATCCGCATCCACCACGAATTCGACCGGACCTTTCCGCCTTTGTTGATGCAGCGCCAGCATTTGTCCGAAATCATGCTCAATCTGCTGAAAAACGCGCGGGAAGCCGCCGGTGAAAGCGGAAACGTTTACATCGCCGCCGAGAGCCGCCGCGATTATGCGGTGGAAATTTCCGTGCGCGACGATGGCCCGGGCATCGCGCCCGACAAGCTGGAGCGGGTCTTTGAAGCCTACTACACCACCAAGGAACACGGCACCGGCCTTGGTCTGGCCATTGTGAAACATAACGTGGAACTGTACGGCGGCACCGTGCGCGTTGAATCCGGGCTTGGAAAAGGAGCGGCTTTCACTCTAGTCTTTCCCGCAAAGACGCTGATGAAACTCAAGCCATGAGCACGCCGCTGCCATCCGTCCTGGTTGTGGACGACGAAAAAAACATGCGCCGGTCGCTGCAAACGGTGCTGGGCGACGAGGGCTATGCCGCCCGCGCGGTCGAATCCGCCGAGGAAGGACTGGAACTGCTCGGACACGAGGAATTTTTCATGGTCATCACCGATGCGCGCCTGGGTGGCATGAGCGGTTATGACTTTCTGACCCGGATCCGCCAGCAGTGGCCCGAATTGCCGGTGCTCATGCTCACGGCTTACGCCACGCCCAAACTGGCCGTGGAAGCCATTCAAGCCGGCGCGATGGACTATCTCGCCAAACCATTTGCCCCCGAAGAGCTGCTCCACGCGGTCGCGCGTTGCGCCGAACGCCACCGGCTGTTGCGGGAGAACGCCACCCTCCGTTTGCGGGCCGGCGAGATTTTCAGCCTCGATCAGATCGTGGGGGAATCGCCGAAGATGCGCGAATTGCGGAAATTGATTCAAACGGTGGCGCCCACCGACACGCGGGCGCTCATTCTGGGCGAGAGCGGCACCGGCAAGGAACTGGTGGCAGGCGCCCTGCACAGCCTGAGCCTGCGGCGCGAGGCGCATTACATCCGCATCAACTGCGCCGCCATTCCGGAAACACTGCTCGAAAGCGAATTGTTCGGCCACGAAAAAGGCGCGTTCACCGGCGCGGTGAAACAAAAACCCGGACGCGTCGAAGAGGCCCACGGGGGCACGATCTTTCTCGATGAAATTGCGGACATGAGCAAGCCGCTGCAGGCCAAGTTATTGCGATTCCTGGAGGACGGCACCTTTGTGCGCGTCGGCGGCACGCAGGAACTGCGCGTCAACGTGCGTTTGATCGCCGCCACCAACCGGGACATCACCCAGGCCATCGCCGTGGAACAATTCCGCGAAGATTTGTTTCACCGGCTGAATGTCGTGCAATTCCGCCTGTCGCCGTTGCGGGAACGGGGCAGCGACATCCTGCTGCTGGCGGAGCACTTTTTGAGAACGTTCCGCGTGGTGATGAATAAAAACGTACAGGGCATCACCCCCGCCGCGCGACAGAAGCTGCTGGCACACCACTGGCCGGGGAACGTGCGCGAATTGCGCAACGTCATTGAGCGGGCGCTGATTTTGGAGACGACGAAGGAAATTCAACCCTCCAGCCTGCCGGATTTCCAGATCGAGGCGCGCCTGCCGAAGTCCCCGACGCTGCATCCCCCGCCCGGTGAATCGCTGGACGACGCGCTCGCGCGCATCGAGGGGGAGTTGATCACCAGCGCCCTGGAACAAAGCGGTTTTAACCTGACGCGCGCCGCCGAACAGCTTAAGCTCACCCGCCATTCGCTTCGTTATCGAATGCAGCGGCTCAACCTGAACCCTGGCGACGGCGCGGCAAATGAGTTGCCCGGCGCCACCGGGCCAAAGAGTACCGGAACCTGATTGGTTTACACCATGAGTGAAATATCCTCAGTGTGGACGGTTTTTTTCATCATCCTCGGCACCGCCATGGTGTCGGCGCTGGTGGCGTTGAAATGGGTGGTCTATTCCCGCCGCAAGCCGCGGCGCCGGCAGCGGCGCCACCGGCTCAATCCCACGCTCGCGCAAGTCGGCGGCCTGCCACCGGTGCGGGACGGGGAGAAATCTTCCGAACCGCCAACGCCAACATCACCACCGTGATGCACAGCCGTGTCATCACCCGCAAAAGCGCCTCCAATCTGGCGCTGGCCTTCCTCCTGCTGCCGCGTGCCAAACGGGATGCCATGTCCGCCCTGTACGCCTTTTGCCGCGAGGTGGACGACGTCACGGATGATGAATCCACGCCCGTCGAAAAACGTCGGGAACAATTGGCCGCCTGGCGCGCCGATGTGCGCCGCGCGTGCGCCGGGGAAACCCCGCAATTCACCGTCAACCGCGAACTCCAGCCGGTCATCCAGGAATGCCGGCTTCCCTTCCCGCTGTTCGATGAACTGCTCAAAGGATGCGAAATGGATTTCGACATCAAGCGGTATGAGAATTTTGAGCAGCTTGACCTTTACTGCTACCGCGTCGCCTCGGTGGTCGGCCTCCTGAGCATCGAAATTTTCGGCTACCGAAATCCCGCGTGCCGCGATTACGCGGTGTTTCTGGGCAAAGCATTGCAACTGACGAACATCCTGCGCGATGTGAAAACCGATGCCGGGCGTGGCAGAATTTATCTGCCGCTGGATGAACTCAGGAAACACGGTGTGTCAGCCGAACAAATCTTGCGGCACGAATACTCCGAACGTTTTGCGCAATTGGCCGGCGACGTCGCCGTCCGGGCAAAAGACTTTTACCAGCGGGCGCGCCGCACCCTGCCGGCCGAGGACCGCCAGGCGATGGTCGCCGCCGAATTGATGGGTTCGGTTTACTGGCGGCTGTTGCAAAAACTGGAACAGCAACAATTCAATGTTTTTGGCCCGGAACCCACCCGCCTGAACAAGGCCCAAAAGGCCTTGTTGATTTTTGGGGCCTGGCTCCGTCTCGCCTTCGGCGCGGCGACACCCCACTACGGAGTGCCGTAAGTCATTTGCGCCACACTTAAGGCCATGCCGCCGGTTTCCTCAACGCCGAACACCGAACGCCGAACGCCAAATTCCGGCCGCCGGCTGATCGTCAACGCGGATGATTTCGGCCGTTCACATTCCATCAATGAAGCCGTGGTGCGCGCGCATCGCGAAGGCATCCTGACCAGTACCAGTCTGATGGTGAATGAACCCGCCAGCGACGAAGCCGTCGCCCGGGCGCGGGAGAACCCAAAGCTCGGCCTCGGCCTGCACCTGACATTGCTCTGTGGCAAATCCGCCCTGCCACCGGAGAAAATTCCCGGCCTCGTCAACGCGCGCGGTGAGTTCGGCAATCGTCCGGTTGATGTCGGAATGTCCTACTTCTTCAAGCACGACCTGCGCGAACAACTGCGCGCGGAAATCCACGCGCAGTTTGCCAGGTTTCGCGTCACCGGCCTGCCTCTCGACCACGTCAACGGCCACTTGCACCTGCATCTGCATCCCACCATCTTCGGCATTTTGATGGAGGATGCCGCATCGCTCGGCATCCGGCACCTGAGGCTGACACGTGACTGCCTGTCGCGTAGCCGGCGCATGGCGCGCGGGCGTTGGTTCTACCGCGTCTCGCACGCGGCGATTTACGAATGGCTTTCCCGCCGCGCGCGGCAACCGCTGCAACAGCACCGCATCCGCCACGCGCAGATCACGTTCGGTCTGCTGCAAAACGCACGGGTGGACGAGGAATATGTTTTGAAGCTGTTGCCGGAATTGCCGCCGGGCGATTCGGAGCTTTACTCGCACCCATCGCTGGACGAGTTCAAGCATGAATTCGAGGCCCTCGTCAGTCCGCGCGTCAAGGAACGGATCGAAAAACTGGGCATTGAACTGATCCGGTATCAGGATTTAGCCACAGATTTTCACAGATGAAACACAGATATTTGTTTCTTTGAATCTGTGTTCAATCTGTGTTCATCTGTGGCTCAAGAATATGGTAAAACTACTTTTGATTTTGCTGGTCGGTCTCGCCTTTGAATCCACCGGCGTCGTCCTGCTGAAAAAAGGCATGACCCAAATCGGCGATATGAACGGCATTACCACCGGTGAAATTCTCCGCGTCTGCAAGGCCGGCGCAACCAGCCCGCAAATCCTGCTCGGCATCCTCTTTGAGGCGTTGTTTTTCCTTTGTTTGCTTATTTTGATGTCGAAAAGCGACATCAGCGTCCTCTGGCCACTGACGGGCTTGAGTTTTGTGTTCGCCACTTTCGCCGCCATCTGGTTCCTGGGCGAGCGCGTCTCGGCGATGCGCTGGATGGGCGTGGCGCTCATCGTCATCGGCGCGGCCTTCATCAGCTACAGCCAGCAGGCGAAGGAAAAGCCCGCGCCGCCGGCAGAAACCAACTCCCTTCAACGGTAGGGCGGCGCTGCGGCGCCGCCGGACGCGCGGCAGCGCGTCCCTACCAGATTGTTTTGGCGAGGACTTCCGCCAGTTGTTCCGCGGCAAACCGGGTTTGCTTCTGCAATTTCATCAGCGCGCCGATTTTTCCCGGTGATTTCGCAACGGCCATGAGCAATTTGCTGTAATCCAGACTGTGGTCCGGCTTGGCAAGCACATTGAAATCCAGCGGCAGGTCTTCATTGGCCGTATCGGAAATCACCCGCACCGTCGCACACAAAATTCCATGCTCGCGGCAAACCGCATGAATCGCGGCTGATTCCATCTCCACCGCGTCCGCGCCGGTTTCGCCATGTAATTTCTTCTTTTCGGCGACGGTGGTGGCGATGCGGTCGGCACAGACGAATTTCGCCGGCTTCGCGCCGGCGGCGATCAATTTCTTTCGGAGGGACTCGCCGAGCTCGTCCCTCGGATCTGTCAGTTCAACAACCACGTCGCCGGGTTTCAAATCCGGATTCAGCCCCCCGGCGAAACCGCAGGTGAACACCCGTTCCGTTGAACTGGCGGCCAGAAAATCGCGCAGGGCTTTTTCGGCATTCTCGCGTCCCATGCCGGTGATAAGAACTGAAGCCCCCGGTTTGCCCGCCGCGATTTTCCGAAACGGCGCGGCTTCGACTTTCAGCGCAAAACATACAAGTGTTTTCAGGCCACACCCTTCATCTCGAACCTCACCCTTCATTTTATCCCCGCCAGTCTTTCCTTCCAGATTTTGTAAAGCTCGACGGTGGCGCGGACGTCGCGCAGACAGTACTCGGCGATCTCCCGGAATTTCTTTTCGGCCAGCAGCGTGCCCACGTCGCTGCCGGTGACGCCATGGCTCTTAGGCGATTCGATGCCGAACGCCTTGCAGTAAAAATCCAGGTTGAAACGCCGGGCCGCGCCGTCCCGTCCGCTCACGCTGTAAAACGTCAGTTGCTCCGCAAGGTCGCAATGCGGCTCGGTGGCGTAACGGTAACCGAGCCAGTTCTTCTTTGAGATCGGCACGTTGAGCAGCGCCGAACGCAGATAAATGAATGGCACATCGAAACCGCGCCCGTTGAAGGTCACCACCGAATCGTAATGCTTCGCCACATCCCAAAACGCCGTGAGCAGTTCAGCCTCGTCCGCACAGGGCATAAACTCGACCCCGCCGGCGCCCGCTGTTGCGGGCTCCGGCGCGGCCGGCGGGCCTTTATCCGTGCCGTCTTCAAAATCCTCGGCCACATAGAGCACCTGCCCGCGGAGGGTCTCGGCGTTGAGCATGGCGATGCAGACAACCTGCGAAGTGAACGGCCACAGGCTCATGAATTTGGTGATTTCCTCGCGCCTGGCGCTTTTGGCGGATTCGTCGGACAGCTTTTCGGCCTCGCGGAAAAGGTATTCCTGCTGCGACTCGTCAAAATTGTCGAGCGGCAACGCGGAGGTCTCGATGTCGAAAATAATGGTGGCCATGTTGAAATGTCGGACCCGTTGTAAAAATTAACACGCCGGCTGGCAACCTATTTCCAGGCTTGCCGCGCCGGTTGGTCTCGCCGAAGCTGGCCGGCGAATTGCTCCGAACCGAGTCTGTCCTCATGAACTTGATTAAAGAATTTGGATGGAAACTGGCCGTCGCCGGTTTGCTGGCGGCACCGGTTTCATTGCCCGCAGCCGGCACCAACGCGCCGTTGCCGACCTTTGAGTCCGTGCTGCAGCGCGTGTTGCAACGGGCCAAAGACGAGGGCAATAATGACCACGCTTTCGACGCGCGCTATCGCTACGCCCGCACCAAGGTCACTGAGTTTCGAAACTCAGCCGGCCAGTTGAAAAAGCGCGAGGCGAACACCAGCGTGCATGTTCCGGCGCCGGCGGCGCCCGCCCCGGCCACACCCGTGCCGGCATCGGCTGCCGGGCCAAAACCGGCCCCGGAACCGACCGAGGCCGTCTCCGAAACGCATTCCAACGTGCATGGGCAGCAACTCAGGAAGAGCGACTTTCTGTTGAACCAGGATTTGGTCAACCGTTTTAACTTCACGATTGTGGGTCGCGACCTGCTGAACGGCCGGCCGGCGTTGGTGGTGGATTTCGCTCCGGTAAACCAAACCCTGCCGGAACGGAACCTCAAGGAACGTTTCATCAACAAGGCCGCGGGCCGGATCTGGATTGACGCGGACGATTACAGTCTCGTGAAGGCCGATATCCACCTGACGCAGCAGGTGAATGTCGGCTGGGGCCTCATCGGCGCGGTATGGAAATTCCACTACGCATTCGAGCGCGAACGGACCACCGACGGACTCTGGTTCCCCAGCGAGGTGAATTGGCATCTGGAAGGCCGCGAAGTGATCGTCAACCGCATCGTGGACTATCACGAAATGATGAGCGATGTCCAAAAGTTCAAATAGACAGGTGCCGGTATTGAACCTTTCAGGCCGGCGCGGCTCTTGTTGCCGGCCGGATCACGGCAGACTGACGCGATAGAAACGCTGTTGGTTGCCGGCGGATGAATCGATGTACCGGTACTGGCCAACCGGACTCTCGGTGGGAGCGCCCAGAACGGTCCAGTTGCTGACCGACAGGGAAATGTTCGTGCTGGCCAGAACCACAAAACCGGCGCCGGGCGTGTTGGTGAAGTTGATTTGGAAGGTGCCATTGGTCAATTTCGCGCCGGTCAATTGCGGCGGAGCGAAATTCAGATTGTAGCCCAAAATGTCGAGCGCGGTGAGGTCGGCGGCGGAAAGCAGTGCTTTGTGGCCGGCAACCAGAAAGGCATCGTAGGCATCCGCCGGGCTGCTCATCTGCCAATCCTGGAGGTCGCCGCCGCCGGGAGGGTTGAACGCTTTCAGCGACGTCACGCCGTTATTAATGGAAAAATAGACCCCGCTATCATTGGTATTGAGACTGCGCACCCCGCTGCTCGTAAAGCGGAAAAGGTCGTAAGGCACGTATCCGCCATTGATCGTACCAAGTCCTGCGCCGCGGCCAAGCACCTCGGAGATTTCATGTTCGGCCACGCCGATAAAATCATACCTGCCCGACACCGCACGATTGGTGGCGTCAAAAGTGTAGGTAACATTAGCAGCAAAGCCGACGTCGCCGTCGAGGCTTGGATCCGTTGGTGAGATGCCTAAGACTCCCAAGGCCTTGGCTTCAGCCTGCGGAATCCACCATTGCGCACCGCCAGTCGGATCACTTGCGGGCAGGCTGGCGACGGCATTGCTGTCCGCCACCGTCGTACTGGCGGCACTCAGGGCGTTGGTCAGATCGGGGTACCCGAACCCGGAACTGCCCTGCAGTTGGGTCCGACTGGCACCCAGATTAATACCGCCGCTGAAGGGGCCGGTGGCACCCCAATAGACGGTGATGTTGGCCGTGATGGCGTTGGTATACAGATTCTGGAACACCTGGGTGGCATCGGTGAACGCCGCCTCCACCTGCGCCGCGTTGGTCAGGCTCGTCACGCTGGAGTCGAAGGTCACGTTGAAGGTCAAGGCCGGGGCTGGCAGTGTCCCAACGAACATTGCCAGCATCATCAGGACCGACTTCCCAGCCGCATCCCCTCCCACCCCAGGAACGAGGCAGCTTAGGCGTTGCAAACTGCTCCTGATGACAAAACTCCCACCTTTTAAAAACTTATTCATGGGTTGAGGGTTTCCAATGTACCCCAGAATTTACCACCAAGTTTGCCCCCGTCAATCGGGACCGTCATTCGGGCCCGGCGGTGATCCGGCGGGGTGAAGAGTTTCTAATGAACTCCTGGAGAGCAGTGTTGATCAAGTGACAAATTAGATAACGGCCTCGGAAACTCGTTGAATGCTCAAACTCCGGCCGCTGACGTCGTCAATTTCAATCACGGCGCCCTGGAGCAACACGCGGTTCTTTGCCACTTCAAATCGCTGTGGCATGGCGGTGAGAAATTTTTTGATCACCGGCTCGATTTCGCGGCCCAAAACGCTTTCATGCGGACCGGTGAAACCGGCGTCGCTCAAATAAGCCGTGCCGCCTGGGAAAATCTGTTCGTCCGCCGTTTGCACGTGCGTGTGCGTGCCCACCACGACGCTGACCTGTCCGTCCAGGAGCCGCGCTAACGCGACTTTCTCGGAAGTTGCCTCGGCGTGAAAATCCACAAAAATGATTTTCGTCTGCTCCCGCAGGTGTTTCACCGCCGCCATCGCGAGTGGAAACGGGTTGTCCAGTTGCGGCTGCATGAAGGTGCGGCCTTGCACATTCAAGACGGCGACGAAAAGCGGGCCGTTCACTTTGGACCCGGGGCTGTGGACTTCAAAGACACCGCTGCCCCGGCCGGGCACGTGCGCCGGATAATTGAGCGGGCGCAGAAAGCGTTTTTCGCCGGCCAGCAGTTCCATCACTTCCTTCTGGTCCCACAGATGGTCACCGCTGGTGATGACGTCCACGCCCGCAGAAAAAATTTCCGCGGCGGTTTTGGGCGTGATGCCGGAGCCGCCGGCGGAGTTCTCGCCGTTGGCGACGACAAAATCGAGCGCGTGTTGTTCGCGCAGCCGGGGCAGCAGTTCTGTGACCGCGCGCCGGCCGGGTTGTCCCACGATATCGCCGATGAAGAGCAGTTTCACGGGACGATTTTAACTGCGAAGCGGGGGCAACACACGAAAGAAACGACCCGGGAATGCACGGGACGGCGGCGCGGCGCACCCGGCAAACCTCACCCGGGCCCGCAGACTCATTTCAAGGCGACTGACCTCTGAGCTGGCGGAGCCGCCGGATGACATTGGTTGCCTCGGCGGTATTGGTATTCGCGTTGGCCAGATACAGATTGTAATACTTGATGGCGTCGTTGGTGTGGCGCTGGCGCCAAGCAACTTCGCCGAGGCCGTATTCAATCCGGAACGAGTTGGTAAAGGTCTGGCTCAGATTCTCGTAATCGGCACGGGCATCGTCGAGTCGGTCGCTGCCCAGACAGGCCAGGGCGCGATTGAACCGCGCGTTGCTATTGTCGGGTTGCAGGGACAAAACACGGGTCAACGCGGCGATCGCCTGATCATAGTCTTTGAGCTGGAGGCAGACGTAACCCTGGTTGAACAGCCAGTTTGCGTCGTCGGGGACATCCCGCAATCGGGAGTCAATCACGGTGAGGGCATTGGTAAAGAGGCCCTTGGCCGTGTACAACTGCATGGCGGTGTCCAGCAGGTCATTATTGGTCGGGTTGCGTGAAATTTCAGCGTTAAGCACTTGGACACCGCGTGATAGCTTGTCTTTCTGGAAATAAGCCGCCGTCTCCATAATCGCGAGTTGCATTTGATTGGTCTCATTCAGCGGGAACTTTTCCGGCTGCCGGCGCACCTGTTGAATCAGCGCCAGCGCCTGGTCGGACAAGCGGTTGAAATCGTATAGTTGCGTGAGCCAGAGTCGGGCATCCAGATTATCCGGTTCGAGCTCACAAACGCGCGTAAACGACGCCAGCGCCTGGCGAAAGAATCCATTGCGCAACCAGACGAGGCCATTCACGTAACAAAAACTCGGTTCATCGAACGGCCCGAAGGCCTCCAGCAATTTGCTCCAGGAATTGTGGGTGCCAAATTGATCCAGTCTGGTTTTGGCCGCATCGACCGGCACCGTTTCACCCACCTGAAGACTGTGGTTGAACTGGAGATTGATCCGGGCCACGGCGTTGTCGGGGTTGAGTTTTTGGGCGGTGGCAAAATGCTCCGCGGCAATGACCAGTTGTCCGGAGCGTTGCAGCTCCACGCCCCAGTCGTTCAAGCTGCGCGAGTAAAAACTTCCCGCGACGAGGGCATTTACATCCTGCTCGCGCGCCGCGTGCAAAGCGTTGAGCACTTCCCCGCCCCAGGGTTGGGAATCGCCGGGTTTGGTAACGGCCAGGGCGCGTTCGATGGGCGCAAAAGCTTGTAATTCCGCACGCGACCAAAACGCCTCATTTTCGGCAATCCCATCCTTGCTGGGCAACGGCGGCAACAGCGTATCGTCCGGCAAAAGTTTGAGCTGATAAACCAAGCCATGCGGCTCGCCATAAAATTGTTCAAAGTAGTAACCGAAACTCGGGTGTAAATAGTAAAGCCCGTTGGTTTTGGCCAGGTTTGCCAGCAGCACCATCAACTGCGGGGGGGTGATGTCATTGGTCTCGCTGGCGCTGACACCTCCCGGCCAGCGTTGCGGATAATGCTCGTGCAAAAAATGGTGGTAAAACGGCCACGCCAGGGATTGCGTATCCAGAAAGACAAAATCCTTTGCCCGGCCGGCATGGGTGAGTGCGGCCTCGGTCAGATACAAGCGCTGCGGATCATCGCTCAACAACATCCCGCCCGCGGCCGGCAGGCTTTCCAACACCAGCGATTCGTAACGTTGAAACGTGTTGTCGTTTACCGCGCGGATGGGTGAGGTGTTTTTGTAAATCAATCCCACCGCCGCCGCCAGGAACAGCAGCCACACCGCCGCCACCGCCAGGAAATTCAAAAAATTAAACGGGGACGCTTCCAGCTTTTGAAAACGGGTGTTCAGTTCATGTCGAAATACCAGCAAAAAATACCCGCTGTAATAACCCACGCTCAGCGCGCTCAAATAGTACAGCGTGAGGCCGAAACCTTTTTCCCGCGGACTGAAGGGCGGGTCGAAAACCACCCAGATGCAAACGATCAGGAGCATCGCATGGACAAAGTGAAACATGAAAGACGCCAGCGCCCGGCCCATCTGACTGCTGTCACCAAAGGATGCATGCCAGCGGATGGCCAGCAGCAACACCGGAATCAATGAGCTTATGGACAACAGTCCAAGGGTTACCCGCACGTCTCCACTGATAAAAAAGGCTTTTACCACCGCGAACTGCGAGGACAGATTCAACCTGAACATTTCCCAAAACGTTACCGGCACCTTGTCCGAGAGGACCACCAACAGCGGCAGCAACAAATAAAACAACGTCCCCAACAGCCCGCACAAAGCCAATCGTCCAAAAAATCGCGAATTAAAAAAGCTCCGGCCGCGAATCCAGACGAGCGCGGCAACAAACGCCGGCCAGAAACAGACCATCGCCCAATCATTGGTCATGCCGGCGCCATACACGAAGGCGGCCAGAAACAGGCGCCCTTCACGTGCATCCAGTCGGTATTCCAGCAGCGACCAGATCACAAAGGCGAACAGCAGCAGGCTGAACATTTCGCCCGTATGATTCGTCGCGTATTCCCAGAACGTGAATTGCAACCCACAAACCATCACGGCGAAGACTGGCGGCAGCCAGGCGTTGCGAATGGTCAACAATGAAAAAGGGCTCTGTTCGCGCCGGCGCTGGGCCTCCGTCCGATCATGCGGCAACAACGCAACCGACCGGGCCAGCAACCCCAGCGTCACCGTGGCGCAGACCGCGGAAAACAAATTGAGCGCCAGCGGGATCTGCGTTACCGGCAGCCAGCGGAACGGGTAGGTGACCACAAAGGAAACGGGCTGGTAGGCCTCGGGCTGCCAGGTCCAAGCGGACAGCTCAGCCACCGTTGTGATATTGAAGAGCGATACCCCGTAATTGAGGGTGAGCACGTAAACCACCAATGCCATCGCCGCCAGCAACCACGGCAACACCCGCAGCACAAAATTTTTGCGCGGGTCCGTTTGCGCGTCCATCATCATCGGGTTCACTCAGTTGAATCCATGTCCGGCGGCTTGGCAAGCTTTTCTCCAGCGCGCAAATCCGCCACGCACTCAACGTGCTGGGTCTGGGGAAACATGTCCAGCGGCTGCACGCGGGCCAATTCAAAGACACCCTCGGCACACAAAATGTTCAAGTCCCGCGCCATGGTTGCCGGGTGACACGAGACGTAAATGACCTGTGCCGGCCGGGCGGCCCGCAACGCCTCCAAGGTCCGCGGCAGACAACCCTTGCGCGGTGGATCCAGCAAAACCGTCGTCATCGACGGCGGGAACCGTTCCCACAATTCCGGCAAAACCTCCTCGACCGCCCGGGCCATAAACTCCCCGTTGCTGATTTGGCGCGCCGCGGCGTTGCGCCGCGCCGATTTGATTGCGCGCTGGTCACATTCCACGCCCAGGAAGGATTCCACCGCCCCGGCCAGCTCGATTCCAAAAAAGCCGACGCCGCAATACAAATCCACCAAATGCCGCGCACCGCCGGCGGACAGAAATTCGCGCACGGTGTCCACCAGCTTCGGCAACAGAAACAAATTATTCTGAAAAAAAGAGTCGGGCGGGACGTCCCAGTTTTCGGGCGCGGTGCGCAGAACCACCTTCAAACCACCGCGCGGCGGCGGATGCAGGCGAACCTGCTGGAGTTGTTCGTTCAGGGCCGGCTCCGCGATCCGGCATTCCTCGATGTCCTCGACCAGACCGCCGTCCCAGCGCACAAAACCGATATTGAGCTTCTGCTCCGGCTTGTTCCACTGGCTGCGAACCATGATGCGATTGCGATAACCAAACGGTCGCGGACAGGGAATCACCGCCGCCACCAGGCCGGCCGAAAATTTTCCAATCCGTTCAAATAAATCCGCGATCTGCTTCTGTTTCACCTCCAATTGCGTCGCGTATTCAATGTGCTGATACTGGCAGCCGCCGCAGTGGCCAAAGTAACGACAGGCCGGTTCGACGCGGTGCGGTGAAGGTTTCGCGACCCGCAACAGCTTTGCCCGCGCGAAATGCTTTTTGACCTCAATGACTCCGGCTTCAACGACTTCGCCGACCAGCACGAACGGGACGAACACGACAAAATCGTTCACGCGCCCGACACCTTCGCCGCCGAACGCAATGTCATCAATGGTCAATTCCAGCCGGTCACCAATCTGAAGTGGCACAAAATTGGATTACTTCTTTCCGAGCGCGGCGATGGCCGCCTGCATCTGTTCAAAATGAACGCTGGGATCGCCCGCGTCGGTAACGTGGGCAATGTTGCCATCCAACCCGATGAGGAAACTGACCCGGTGCGCCAGGTTCAGGTGGTCCATCCGCACGCCGTAAAGGTCCACAATCTTTCCGCCGGGGTCGGCGAGCAGGGAAAAGTTCAACTGGTATTTGGCCCTGAATTTCTGGTGGCTGCCGGCGGAATCAAAACTGACGCCCACAACCTCGACGTTGTCCTTCTGCAATTCGCCCAGGCGATCGCGAAAGCCACACGCCTCCTTCGTACAGCCGGACGTGAAGTCTTTCGGATAAAAGTAAAGCAACACGATCTTTTTGCCCGTCACATCGGCCAGCGCCACCGTTTTACCGTCCTGGTCCCGGCCGCTAAACAGCGGCGCGCGGTCGCCAACTTTGGGCCGCGGCGCGGCTTGAGCCGGAGCCGCCAGCAGGATCAAGCCGGCAACCAGAGGCAGTACCATCAGCTTTGTTTTCACGGGATTTTACTTTGGTTTCAGGGGTTTGACGGAATGGCGTGGCGAATGTTCAGGTTTTTACCCGCGGGCGGCGGCGTAAACCATTCTGCCACCACAACCGCCAGACCATCCAAAAGGCTTCACTGACAATATGCCCGGCCATTTTCGACCGGCCTTCGGTGCGCTCGGTAAAAACAATCGGCACCTCGACGATTTTAAATCCCTGCCGCCAGAGTTTGTGCGTCACTTCAATTTGAAAACTGTAATCATTGGATCGGATTTCATCGAGTTTCACGGCTTGCAAGGCGCGGCGGCAGAAACATTTGTAACCCCCCGTCGGGTCGGTGAAAGGCATGCCCGTCACCAGTTTGACATATTTTCCCGCACCCCGGCTGAGCATCAGCCGTTTGAGCGGCCAATTCATGACGCGGATGCCGCCGACGTAACGCGAGCCGAGCACCAAATCGGCCTTTCGGGCGGCTTCAAGAAAAACCGGCACGTCATCCGGATTGTGCGACAGATCGCAATCCATCTCAAAAATGAATTCGTAGCCGCGTTCAAGCGCCCATTTGAAACCGGCCACATACGCGCGGCCCAGGCCATTTTTTTTGGTTTCGTGCAGAACATGTATTTGCGGGTGTTGCGCGGCGAGTTCGTCCGCGATTTTCCCCGTGCCATCCGCTGAATTGCCATCCACCACCAGCACGTCCACGCCGACCGGCAGCGACAACAGTTTTTGCGCCACGCGCGGGAGGTTCTCCCGTTCATCGACGGTCGGCACGATGATGAGTGTCTGGTTCATGCTGGCAGTCCCGCAGATAATTATCGCGAACCGCACCGAAAACAAGTGAACAGTTCGTTTACGGCCATGGACACGGGCATGGCGTTTTCATTCAATGTTACGGGAGCAGCGGTTTGAGGGGGCACGGTTCACACAGGGGCCCGCGTGGCCGGCAGAAATGCTTGCCCACCATCACCAGTTGCGCGTGATAATCCTGCCAGTAATCCAGTCGCGCCGTGCCGGTTTTTTGATTCAACACCGATTCGCAAAGTGATTTCAATTCGCCATAGCTATCCGCCGTCCCTGGATTTCCGCCTTCTGCCTTCCGCCTTCCGCCTTCCGCATGACTCCAACCGTGCCTCTGAAAAATCCGCCGGCTGTAGGCATCGATCACAAAACTGTGATGGCCGCCGGCATACAGCAACAGGCAATCCGCCGTCTCCGGTCCGACGCCGTTGATGGCCAGCAACCGCGCGCGGACGGCGGAGGTTTCACCGTCAAACAACCGCTTCAAATCGCCGCCAAAATCTTCGACGAGCACGCGCAAAAACGAGCGCAACCGCCGCACTTTCACGTTGAAATAACCGGCGGGGCGGATAAGGTTCGCGAGCTTGGATTCGGGCAGTGCAAACAGCGTGGCCGGTTCCAGCACCCGCGCGGCCTTGAGATTGGCCAGCGCGCGTTCAACGTTTGTCCATGCGGTGTTTTGTGTGAGAATCGCACCGACACAGACTTCGAACGGGGTTTCGCCCGGCCACCAGCGCTGGTGGCCGAATCGCGCACGCATGAGCGCATAGGCGCGCCGCAAGGGGGCTGTCGGCCTGGTTATCGAGCCTGAACGTCCGGTCATGTCACCGGACAACATTCACCACACAGGGGATTTCGGCAATGACATTACATTTTTTGCCCCGCCGGAGAGGAGGATTGCCTCATTTGCGCCGCTGACTTAATTTCGACGCATGTTCGCCTCCTTGCTGACGAGTGTCACTCAGTGGAATTATTTGATCAGCAGTCCCCTCTGGCTGGCATTGGCCGTATTTCAGATTTGGATGTTGATCGATGCCCTCCGCCGCCGTGAGTGGTTGTGGGCCGTATTCATCTTTATTTTTCCCCTGTTGAATGCGGTGCTCTATTTCTTTCTGGTTTATCGAGCGACCCCGTCCGCGACGCGCGGGTTTGAACTGCCCGGCGCGCAAAGCCGCAAGCGCATCAAGGAGCTTCAGGCGCAGATCCATCACCTCGACAACGCGTATCATTATTTCCAGCTGGGCGACGTTTATTTTCAACGCGGCCGGCTGGCCGAAGCGGAAAAATGTTACCGCGCGGCGCTGGAACGCGATGCCACCGACCTTGACGCCCGTGCGCATCTGGGCCAGTGCCTCGTCCGCCTGAATCGTCCGGCCGAAGCGCGGCCGTTGCTCGAAAGCGTCATGCACGAAAAGCCCGACCACGATTACGGCCACACAATGATGGCGCTGGCGGAAACGCTGACCGCGCTGGGCGAAACCGACCACGCGCTTCAGTATTGGCAGCACATCACGCAGAACCATTCCTACCCGCGCGCCAAAGTGCAGCTGGCGGAACTTTATATCGCCAAAAACCAGCCGGAACAGGCGCGGGCGGAATTGAAGGATGTCGTCAGCGACGACCAGCATGCGCCGTCGTTCCAGCGCAAGCGCGACCGCGTCTGGGTCGGGCGCGCAAAAAAACTGATGCGAAAACTGGGCTGATTTTTATTCCGAAAACGCCAGGTAGGGAATGAAGATGATATTGGCAATCGGGATGAACAGTAAAATCACCAGCCAGCCACTTTTGCCCCGGGCCTGACAGATTTTCACCCACATCATTACAAACACCACCAAGTTCACCAGGGGAATCAGGAGCAGAATAATCATCCAAACCGGCATTTTGGCCACCTGCAAGAGGGGAACCAGTTGGGCAATGGGAATCCAGATGAGCACTCCGGGAGTTACCGCGCATTTTTCGCAGATGCGTTTGTAGCAAAAACAGAAGAACACATAAACCGCCAGACCGATAAGCAAAGCAAACACTACAAACACGATCATTCCCAAACCCATGGCCGCGGCGGCTGCCGTATTTCCAGTATCGTTCATAAATAATGACTTTCTTTCAGGGTTAGCGTTGGTTTTTGTGAAGTCGTGAACCTTCCGAAGTTCACCAAGGCCTTTCTGACACAATCGCACCCGAACGCAAGACAATTCAGGTGCATGGAAAAACTTCCGCTCCGCCGCGAATTGCTTCATCCTGTGCTGGTGTCAAACCTGATTGCCATTGTCGGCCGCCCCAATGTCGGCAAGTCCGCGCTGTTCAACCGCATCGTGGGACGGCGCATCGCCATCGTTCATGACCAGCCCGGCGTCACGCGCGACCGCATCAGCGCCGAGGCTGAATGGGAGGGACACGCCTTCACCCTCGTGGACACCGGCGGCATTGGTCTGGCGCGCGGGGAAAAGGCCGGCGATGCCATCATCAAGGCCGCGCTGGAACAGGTGGAACTGGCCATCGCGGCGGCGAACGTCATTCTCCTGGTCGTCAACGTGCAGGAAGGCATTGTGCCGCTTGATCGCGAGGTTTCCGAACGGCTGCGCCGCAGCGGAAAACCGATTTTGGTGGCCGCCAACAAGGTCGACACCAGCCGCGCGGAAAAGGACGCCGACGAATTTGCCGGGCTGGGTTTCGAGAACATCTTCCCCGTCAGCGCCATTCATGGCGAAGGCATCAATAAATTGATGGAAGCGGCGGTCGCCCTGTTGTCAGTCCACAGCCCACAGTCCGCAGCCGACGGTCCAACTGGCGAACCGACGGTGGACCGTGGACTCGGAACTGGGGACTCAATCTTAAAATTGGCCATCATCGGCCGTCCCAACGTCGGCAAGTCCTCCATTATCAACGCGTTGACACAATCTGAACGGGTCATTGTCTCGCCCATTCCCGGCACCACGCGCGATGCGGTTGACGTGCCGTTCGAGGTTGAAACCGGCGGCATGCGGCAACGGTACGTCTTGATTGACACGGCGGGCATGAGAAAGACGCGGCGCGTGGACAATTCGATTGAATTTTTCAGCGTCCAGCGCGCGGAAGATTCCATAGCGCGATGCGACATCGCCATTTTGGTTTTGGACGCAGAAATGGGCATCACCGAACAGGACAAAAAAATTGCCGATGTCATCGTCGAGAACCGCAAGGCCTGCATCATCGTCGTCAACAAATGGGATTTGTTCGAGCAAAACGTCCGCCAGGCGCGCGAAGAGGAAATTACCCGGCGCGACAACAAGGAACGGCGGGAAGGGCAGGCCAAGGAAATGTCCACGCTCGGTGAATTCGGCGGCTGGGTCCAGAAAAAATTGTTCTTTCTCGACTATGCGCCGGTGATTTTCACCTCGGCCAAATCCGGCTTTCACCTCGAACGCCTGCTCGAAGCCATCCGCTATGTGAGCGCACAGTTGCAGCAAAAAATCCCGACGGCCATCCTGAATCGCACGCTGCGCGACGCCGTCGAGCGCCGCCAGCCGGTCAGCGTGATGGGCCATCGCCTGAAATTTTTCTATGCGACGCAGGTCCGCCAGGCGCCGCCGACGTTTCTGCTGTTCGTGAACCGCGACGAGCTGCTCTCCGAACAATACAAAAAATATCTGGCCAACCAGATGCGGCGCGCCTTCGGCTACGAAGGTTGTCCCATTGTGCTGGCGCCCAAAGCACGGCCCAAAACCGTCGAACCGATCCGCAAACCCAGGCCGTCGTTCCGGAAACGGCCCGGATCGATTGCCCCGTCACGCACCAGAAGAGCGCGCTGAGCCTTGTTCACCACGGCGAATAAGTTGTGGTTTAGGCAACGGCGACGCGGGGTTTTCCCGGTTTTAACCCGGGGAATATCGTTCGTGTAACTTTTTTGAAAATTTTTCTTGTCACCACAATATGTTGGGTATAAGGTCGCACTGTTGCCCACTAAATGGGGTTTTGTCGGAAGTCAGCAGGTTGGCAGAATCTCACAAAGCAGGCTGAAAAGTTGATTTTCCCGACCGTTCTTCTGTACTGAGGCGGTCGGGTGATTTGTCTGAAAGCGAAATTTCAACCATCTTGAAAAAGGAAAACCATGATTGACGCACGGGAAGAGGTAATGGCACCAGCATCGCCCAAGAGCCGCCGCCGCGCCGCGCCGCTGGCCGCGGGGCGCAGCAAAGGCAAGGACGTGAGCACGGCGAAAAAAACATTGCGCGTCGAGCGAATTTTCAGCGACGCCAAGGTCAAGCCCTTCGACCAGGTCGAATGGGACCGCCGCACCGCGGAAATCACCGATGACGCCGGCAAGGTGATTTTCAAGCAGGAAAACGTCGAGGTGCCGAAGACCTGGTCGCTGCTCGCAACCAAGGTCGTGGTGTCCAAGTATTTTTACGGCGAGCAAAACACTTCCGAGCGTGAAACCTCGGTGCGCCAGCTCATCCACCGCATCTCCCGGACCATTGCGGACTGGGGCGTAAAGGACGGTTATTTCAGCAAGGCCGACGGGGAGGTTTTCTACGATGAGTTGACCTGGCTTTGTCTGAACCAATATGGCGCGTTCAATTCGCCGGTGTGGTTCAACGTCGGACTGTTCAGCCAGTACGGCATCGGCAAGAATTCCGGCAAGGGCAACTGGTTTTACAACCGCAAGGCGCAGCAGGCCGAACGCGCGACCACGCAGTACGAGTATCCGCAGGGCAGCGCCTGCTTCATTCAGTCGGTCGCGGACAACATGGAAGACATCATGCGCCTCGCCCACAGTGAAGCCATGCTCTTCAAGTATGGTTCCGGCACCGGCACGGACCTTTCACCGCTCCGTTCCGCCCGCGAAAAGCTCAGCGGCGGCGGCCGGCCCAGCGGCCCGATGAGTTTCCTGAAGGTCTATGACCAGGTCGCCAACGTCGTGAAATCCGGCGGCAAGACCCGGCGCGCCGCCAAGATGAACACGTTGCGCGACTGGCACGGTGACATCGAGGAATTCATTGACGCCAAGCAAAAAGAGGAAAAGAAGGCCTGGGCGCTCATCGAACAGGGCTACGACGGTTCCTACAACGGCGACGCCTACGGCAGCGTGATGTACCAAAACGAAAACCTGTCCGTGCGCGCCAGCGATGAATTCATGCAAGCCGCCCTCGCAGGCAAGGAATGGCTGACGCGCGCCGTCACCACCGCCAAGCCGCTCGAAAAGAAGGACGCCGCCAAGCTCCTCTACAAAATCGCCGAAGGCACCTGGATTTGCGGCGATCCCGGCATGCAATACGACGGTGCGATCCAGAAATGGCACACCTGCAAGGGCACCGAGCCGATTCATTCCACCAATCCGTGCAGCGAATATGTCTTCCTCAACAACACCGCCTGCAATCTGGCCTCGCTCAATTTGATGAAGTTCAAGCGCGAAGACGCCACCTTTGATGTCGAACGGTTCAAGGCCGCCGTGCGCATCTACATCACCGCGCAGGAAATCATCGTGGACAACGCGAGTTACCCGACCAAGGACATTGCCGAAAATTCGCACATTTACCGCACGCTCGGCCTGGGCTACGCCAACCTCGGCTCGCTCTGCATGAGTTACGGGCTGCCCTACGACAGCGACGAGGGCCGCGCCCTCGCCGGGGCGATCACGGCCATCATGACCGGACATGCCTATGAGCAAAGCGCGGAGATCGCCGCCGGCATCGGTCCGTTTCCGGGTTACCGGGACGCCCGGTGCGCGCACGTTTCCAAGCCGCTCAAGCCGGACAACATCGAATCCACACTCGGCGTCATTCAATTGCACCGTGACGCCGTGGAAGGAATCCATCCGAGCGAGGAATTCGGCTATCTCAAGGACGAAGCGCGCAAGACCTGGGAAAGCGCGCTGGCCAAGGGCCGGCGGCACGGCTATCGCAACGCCCAGGTCACCGTGCTGGCGCCGACCGGCACCATCGCGTTTCTGATGGATTGCGACACGACGGGCGTTGAACCCGATATTGCGCTCGTTAAATACAAGCTCCTCGCCGGCGGCGGCATGTTAAAGATTGTCAATCGCGGCGTGCCGGATGCGCTGCGCCGGCTCGGTTACGGTGAGGCGGAAAACCGGCACATCATCGCGCACATCGAAAAACACGACACGATTGAAGACGTTGAAGAGAATGGCAAGACGGTGCGCAGCGGGTTGAAGCCGGAACACCTGCCGGTTTTTGATTGCGCGTTTAAACCCTTTAAGGGCAAACGCAGCATTCATTATCTGGCACATCTGAAGATGATGGCCGCCGCGCAGCCGTTCATCAGCGGCGCCATTTCCAAGACCGTCAACATGCCGCGGGAATGCACGGTGGAGGAAATTCGCGACACCTACGTCCAGGCGTGGAAGATGGGCCTCAAATGTGTGGCGATTTATCGCGACGGTTCGAAACGTTCGCAGCCGCTGAACACCCAAAAGACCAACGACGGCGGCCAAAAAGTCTCCCCCGAGGCCGCGCCGTTGGTATCCCGCATCAAGGAACTCGAAACCGAGATTGCCGGATGGCGTGCCGAATCCGGGAAACCACTTCGCCGACGCCTGCCGGAAACGCGCACGGCGGTGACGCACAAATTCGACATTGCCGGCCATGAAGGTTATCTCACCGTCGGATTGTTCGGAAACAACCAGCCCGGCGAACTGTTCATCACCATGGCCAAGGAAGGCTCGACCATTGGCGGATTGATGGACGCCATCGGCACGCTGACCAGCATGGCGCTGCAATACGGCGTGCCGCTCGAGGCGCTCGTGAAGAAATTTGCCCACCAGCGGTTTGAGCCGAGTGGTTTCACGAAGAACCCGGAAATCCGCAACGCGTCCTCCATCACGGACTATGTGTTCCGCTGGATGGCGCTGCAATTCATCCCCAGTTACCGCGAAAATCTTCTGGCCGCACGCACCCAGCCGGAACTGGCCATGCCGGGGTTGTTGGAAGAGGAAAAAAAAAAGGTAAACCGCCCGGTGCCTGAGTTGCCGATTGCGGAAGACGCCGAGGTCATTGAAGTCAAAACCAGCCATGGCAACGGAAACGGGAATGGTCACCACGCGCCCGCCGAGCGTACCATCAAAAATTTGAGCGATTCCGTCGCGCACTTCCAACAGGACGCGCCGACCTGTCCGAACTGCGGCCACGTGGCCGTGCGCAACGGCGCGTGTTACAAGTGTCTGAATTGCGGCGAAAGTCTCGGCTGCTCTTGAGGAACCGGGCGGTGGCACCGGCCGGAGAATTTGTTGTTTCTCCGGCCTTTTCATTTCCCGGTGCTTGATTATTCTGCACCCATGAGCGAGACCACTTCCTTCATCCGCGAGGACCCCTGGCGCATTTTCCGCATCATGGCCGAGTTTGTGGATTCCTTCCAGACGCTTTCACAGGTGGGCCCCGCGGTCACCATTTTTGGCTCCGCGCGGACGCGCCCGAACGACAAATATTATCGCGCGGCGGTGGCGATTGCCAAAGGCCTGGCCCAGCACAACCTCGCCGTCATCACCGGCGGCGGCCCGGGCATCATGGAAGCCGCGAACAAGGGCGCCGCCCAGGGCGGTGGCAAATCCATCGGCCTCAACATCGAATTGCCCCATGAACAAAGCGGCAATCGTTTCACCAATCTGCCGCTGCATTTTCATTATTTTTTTTCGCGCAAGGTCTGCTTCGTGAAATACAGCCTCGGCTTCGTCTTTATGCCCGGCGGGTTTGGCACGCTCGATGAGTTTTTCGAAGTCGTCACCCTCGTACAGACGCAGCGCATTCCGCAATTCCCCCTCATCCTGTTCGGACGTGCCCACTGGAGCGGCCTGTTGCGCTGGATGAAGGCCGAATTGCAGGACCAGAACAAACTCATCAGTCCGGGCGACCTGGACCTCATCGCCGTGACGGATGATCCGCGGGAGGCCGTTCATATCATCCTGGACTACGAACGACGCGTCGGACAGCCCGGCGTGCTGCCCAAGGCGTTTGCATAACCCCTTGCGCCCGCGCTGGCGTCCATTTATCCATTCATCCCGTTGCCCGATGCACCCGCTGATCCAGGAAATCCCCACCGCACACACGCCGGAATCGCTCATGGAAGCATTGCCCGACCGGCCGGGAACGGTTCTGCTGCGAAGCTCATCCGCAGGCTCACCGCACGCGCGCTATTCGTTCGTCACGGCAAACCCGTTTCTCATTTTTAGTTCCTTCGGTTCGCGCTGTGAAATCGCCAGACCCCGGACCCCGAACCCTGGACCCCAGACCCAATTCGGCAACCCGTGGCAGATTTTGGACGCGCTGATGGCACGGTTTGAATTGCTGGAAGAAATTGACCTGCCCTTTCCGCTGGGCGGCTGCTTCGGTTACTGGGGGTACGATCTGAAAAATTTCACGGAGCCGAAACTCCCGCGCCGCGCCGTCAACGACCTGGAACTGCCCGACTGCCAGGTCGGCTTCTACGACAGCCTGGTGGTGTTTGACCACCAGCTCGGCAACGTCTGCATCGTTTCCACCGGCCTTGACGCCGATGGTTCACGGAGTGAACAGCGGGCAACTGCAAGGCAGGAATTTTGGAAAAACCGTCTGTCGGCCGGATGCGAGAAGCACGATGCGAGATGCGAGACGGCGGCGGTCTCCCGCATCCCGCATCCCGCATCCCGCATCTCATCCAATCTTTCCCGGGCGGCATTCGTTGCCGCGGTCGAGCGCGCACAGCGCTACATCCGCGCCGGCGACATTTACCAGGTCAACCTTTCGCAGCGATTGACCGCAAAGCTGCCGCAGTGGGGCGAGGCTACGGACGAGCCGGCTCATTCATGCACTCTTTCGGCTCGCGAGGACGCTCGCCCCACCGAACTTTCGGGCTGGGAACTGTTCCAACGGTTGAGTGATGTTTCACCGGCTCCTTTTTCGGCATTCTTCGACTTCGGCGATTTCCAGACCGCGTCGTCATCGCCGGAATTGTTTTTGCGCCTGAGCGGTTCACACATTCAAACGAAACCCATCAAAGGCACGCGCCCGCGGGACGCCGACCCTACGCGCGACGCGCAACTCGCCTACGAACTCCAGACCAGCGCCAAGGAACTCGCCGAACTGGTGATGATCACCGATTTGCTGCGCAACGATCTCGGCAAGGTCTGCGAATTCGGCTCCGTGCAGGTGCCGGAATTGGCGCGACTCGAACGTTTCGCGCAGGTGCAGCACCTGGTTTCGACCGTCGAAGGGCGGTTGCGACCGGATGTAACGCACTTTGCCGCGCTGGCCTCGTGTTTTCCCGGCGGCAGCATCACCGGCGCGCCGAAGTTCCGGGCGATGGAAATTATTGACGAACTCGAACCCATCGCGCGCGGACCGTACTGCGGCTGCCACGGTTATCTGGGATTCAACCGCGAAAGCCAGTTGAGCATCACCATCCGCACGGCCATTTGCAAAGAGGCGCGGGTATTGTAGCCGATTCCAATCCCGCCGCGGAATACGAGGAAACGCTGGCCAAAGCGCGCGGATTTTTTGCCGCGTTGCAACTTGAATTTGCCCAAAAGGAAACCGGAAACCCAATTTATTCCCATCCGTGCAACGAATCGTAGCGAAAGGTCATTTCATTGGTGTTGTAACCTTTATACCATTTCGCATGGCCGTCATCGAACAGGATGTTCTGGCCCTTATTATGAGCCTCCCATTCTTCCGCCGGGCTGCCATTTGCCGGCCCGCCCACGCAATTGTGAGTATAATCATCCTTGTCCGAGTCATCCGGCGGAAAGTCCTCTCCAATCGTATCACCGGACAGGACGTAAGCGGATGAAAATCGAATTTGTTTGCTGTTAACCGGGGCGAAATCATTCACGACAACGTAGGCAGTTCGCGCGCCATTGAAATAGCTGAACACGGACAAACGATCCACCGGACAGCGATAGATATTGGTGTTCAAAGTGTAGGGAATGATTTGCTGCATCCAACTCGGTTTTTGAGTTTGCGGATCGGTCTGATTCCACGGGATGACGGCCCCGGACTCGGGGTAGAATCCATTGGCGTCGTCCGCATACATCCTCATGCCCAAACCCATTTGGTGGAGATTGGACAAACATCGAGTCACCTGCGCGCGGCTTTTGGCCGCTGTCAAAGCCGGCAACAGCAACGCAGCAAGAATGGCGATAACCGCCATGACCGTCAGCAGTTCGATCAGCGTGAACCCCCGCCGCGAACTCATAATCTGGCGACCTGCGACGCCAGGCTTTGGCTTCAGGTTGTTCCCCGGCAGGACCGGCACTCCCCAGGGACACGAACTCCAAAATCGTTTCATCCAAATACATGTCCGCCGGATCCGAAATGGGACAATTTATTGTCAGTTTCTCGCCTTTTCGATCACAAGCATATCGACGGGTTCGCGGCCCGGCACCAACTCAAGACCGAGTTGATCAATTAGTGCCTGCTTCAAGCCGTCGAGATTGTGATGCCGTCCATCATCGTCTGCATTCCATTTAAGGTCATAGTCAAAACGGCCGGCAAGGCCTGTCTGGTCAATGACGGGAAGCTTGAAATATGCCTCCTCCAGAAATGAGCTCAAGGACAACAGGGTCGAGTTGACAGCCGAGATACGGCCCGGAGTCTCCGTGTTGGCGGAGGGCTTTCCAGAAATTGGCCGCAATCCTGGAGCGTTGGGATTTCTGACCCTAAGCAACCAGACGTTTGTTTCCCGCGTTTCGTGTCTCGCGACCAGCCCGAATTGATTCTTGATTTCCCGTTGCAATGCCTCCATCGGGGCGTCGGGCACGGCAGCGACAAAATCATATTCATCCGGTGGCAGCCCGGTTCCGGCGACCACCCGCACCGGCGAGCCGCCACCATACGCCGTCAGTATTATCTCAGAAACCGGCTGGCGAAGCCCTGCCATTTTATTTCCACGCGCCCTCCGTATGCCGATACCATCCTTCACGGTATTGAACCGGGCAAACTTGGTGGGAAGGATTTGCACCATTGGCGGCATCCGATCCAGGATCGACTCGTCCAAGGTTATTTCTTTCACCTGCCATGAGCCTCGATAGATCCCGTGCATTTGAATCTGTTTGACGGCCACCATGGCGGTTCCGACGGTGAGCAAAATGCCTACGCCCACAACGATTGCGGTTTTCGCTTTTGTCCATGCCATAATTCTCAACGCTCCTTTGATGAGGGTTAAAGTTGACGCACCTGACGCCGCTCCTTTGACAATACCAGCAGCCGTAATGAATTTAGTCAGCGCCACCGGCGCAGCTTGAACAGAGTTGGCGGAAATCGACCCGGCAATCATGGCCGCGGTGGAAACGACGCCGTGGCTGGAAAAATAACGGTGCAATTTCCCCAGTGCACGAGCGACCCGTTTGCGCGCGGTGTCTTCGCCCATCCCCAGGGAACTTCCCACTTCCGCCAGACTCTTGTTCTCAAAGAACCGCAGCAACACCGCCTGCCGGTCTTTTTCGCCGAGCGTTGCCAGCGCTTCATCCAGCAGCGGCGACATTTGTTCCCAGCACACATCAGGCGCAGATGGTTGAATTTCAGATTGCATGTTGGCCTCCTGTTCGCGCTGCCGGCGTTTCGCGGCGGCGCGCGCTTGCGCCAGGGCGGCGAAACGCGCGGTTCGATACAGCCAGCCGGTTAAAATAGTTTTATCGGAAAGCCCCCCGGCCTTTTGTGCGAGGATGATGAACGCTGCCTGGGTAACTTCCTTCGCCAGATGGGGGTCGCGCACCTGTCGCAACGCCGCCGAATAGACAAAGTTGACATGCCGCGAAACCAGCGTCTCAAAGGCCGCCTCGGAATTGTTTGTGGCGAATTCCCGCAGTAATGCCATGTCGTCCATTTCCTGCATTCCCCTATAAATGCACGCTGGAGCTAAAACCGGACAACCTTTTTGCTTAAAATATTTCGGCTCGCGAAGCGGCCACGTTTCGGATATGGGGAGGGGCATTAGGAACACATGACCATTTTTCTCAACGGCCATTTTGTGCCCGAAGCGGAAGCTCTAATTCCGGTCAACGACCGCGGTTTCATGTATGGTGACGGGCTGTTTGAGACCGTGCGTGTCGTGAACGGGCGCCCGTTCCGTCTGGCCCAGCATCTGGAACGCATGACGCGCGGCGCGGATTTTCTGAAAATCAAACCACCGTTTGCGCCGAAGGAATTGCAACAGTTTGCGGAACAACTCATCGAACAAAACCAAATGCCGGAGGCGATTTTGCGCGTCACGCTGACGCGCGGACCGGGCAAACGCGGGTACACGCCGAAAGCGGAAGGCAACCCGACCGTCGTCATGACGTTGCATGCCGCCCCCTCATCGGAAAC
>JBEKKN010000003.1:0-68807 GCA_050010675.1 Verrucomicrobiota bacterium
GTGAAACCGTTTGACGATGATGACGGCCAAGCGGTCTGGAAATCGGGTAGAAATGGGTCTGGCCTTGCGTTTGGGTGTTTTTTCCCTGTAATGAGACGCCGTGACACCGCACCAGCGTAAAATCTCCGCCATCGTCAAAAATCTGTTGGAATGGTATCCCAAAAACGCACGGGATTTACCATGGAGACGACTTCCTTACCGGAATGACCCTTATTGTGTATATGTAAGTGAGATTATGCTCCAGCAAACGCAGGTCAAAACCGTGATTCCCTATTGGGAACGCTGGCTGCGCGAACTACCGACCGTTGAAGCCGCCGCGAAGGCCAGCCCGGCCAAAATCCACAAGCTTTGGGAAGGGCTCGGCTATTACACCCGCGCCCGTAATTTGCAGCAAGCCGCGAAACAGATCGTGGCCAGGCATGGCGGGAGATTCCCGCAAAACTTTGACGATGTGCTCGCCTTGCCGGGGATTGGCCGTTACACCGCCGGCGCGATTTGCAGCATCGCCTTCAACCAGCCAACGCCCATCCTCGACGGCAACGTCATTCGCGTGCTGACGCGGATTTTCGGCATTGCGGAAAACCCGAAGGAGAAGGAAGCGAATGCGCGGCTTTGGCATATTGCCGAAAAACTGGTTTGTCGCGCGAAGACCGCGAAGAATGCAAAGAGGGAAAAACCTGTGCGACCTTCGCGCGAAATTAATTCTTGCTCCTCTTTGAACCAATCCTTGATGGAGCTCGGCGCGCTGGTCTGCACGCCGCGAAATCCACAATGCGGGATTTGCCCGGTAAAAAAGCTTTGTGTGGCTTTGCGCGAAAATCGCGTGAACGAGCTGCCCAACCTCGGCAAACGCGAAGCCGCCACGGCCCGCCGCTTTGTTGCGTTTGTCGCCGGGCGAAACGGACGTTTTCTGGTTCGCCAACGTCCAGCCGGAGTCGTGAACGCGCAGCTTTGGGAGTTTCCGAACGTGGAGATTCTCAACGGAACAATTGACCCAAAACTGGAGGCAAAAAATGTTTTTGGCTTGGAACCGTCGGACCTTAAACCGCTTTGCACCGTAAAACATTCCATTACGCGCTATCGCATCACTTTGGAGGCATTCGTGACACGACTAAAAGATTCGCCAACCAAAACCGGTGGCTTGTGGAAAACGCCGGCGCAGATCCAACAACTGGCCTTCACCGCCGCCCATAAAAAACTGGCCAGCGCGGCGTTCAGTTGTATCTTATCCGCCCGATGATTTATTTCGACCATAATGCCACCGCGCCGGTCATGCGCGAGGCGCGCGAGGCCTGGCTGAATGCCACCGAGCACATCGCCGGCAATCCGTCCAGCCCGCACCAGTTTGGCGCGGCAGCCAGCAAGGCCATGATTGACGCGCGCGAAAAGCTCGCGGGCTTCCTCGGCTGTCTGCCGAACGAAATCATCTGGACGAGCGGCGCGACCGAGGCCAACAACATGGCCATGCACCACCTGGCGCAGGTGCTGGACCCGAAGGCCGAGGTGTGGGTTTCCCCCATTGAACATCCCTGCATCATGGAATCGTCGAAACAGTATTTCGGCAAGCGCGTCAAATTCATTCCCGTCCCCCACGCCGGGGTGATTGACCTGGACTGGCTGACCGCCGAACTCGCCGACGTGCGGCCGGGACTTGTCTCCGTGATGGCCGCAAATAACGAAACCGGCGTGATCCAGCCCTGGCGCGAGGCGCTGGCCATCTGCCGCCAATACCAGGTGCCGTTCTTTTCCGATTCCGTGCAGTGGCTCGGTAAAATGCCCGCCAAAGGTTTGGGTGAATGTGATTATCTCAGCGGCGCGGCGCACAAATTTGGCGGACCTCGCGGCATTGGCTTCCTGAAGGTCCCGGCCAAAAGCCGCATCACGCCGCTGATTGTCGGCGGCAAACAGGAACACGGCCAGCGGGCGGGAACCGAGAACGTTCCGATCATTCTGGCGATGCTGGCGGCGCTGGAAGCGCGCGAGAAACAACTTGCGCGCAACGAACACATTTTGCGCGGCGTGTGGCGCGAGAATTTTGCGCGGCAGCTTCTGCACAAGCTGCCCGGTGCGGTGATTGTCGGCGCCGGTTCGCCGCGGTTGTGGAACACCGTCTCGGCGCTTGTACCGGAAGGCAGCCAGCTCCGCTGGGTCTCCAAACTCGACAAGGCCGGCTTTGCAGTTTCCACCGGTTCAGCCTGCACCACCGGCAAGGAGGAGCCGTCGCACGTGCTCGCCGCGATGCACTTCAAGGCGGCGGATGCGCACCGCGTGCTGCGGTTCAGCAGCGGCTGGGAAACCACGGAAGCGGATTGGGACGCACTGGCGAATGCCCTGGCGAAAATTCACGAGGAAATGCGCCACGCCAAGGCGCACGCCGAAGCGTGATCACTGCTAAGCGCTGTTCAGCATCCTCACTTCGCGCTGCGGGAACGGAATGGAGATGCTGGCCGCGCGGAGCTGTTCCGCAATGGCCTGATTGATTTCCCCTTGGGCCAAAACGTAATCGCCTACTTTTATCCACGGCCGGATGGCGATGTTGATGGAGGAATCGGCCAGCATGGTCACGCCGACTACGGGTGCGGGTTCCGTGAGCACGCGCGGGTTGGCGGCCAGCACGCGGCGTACGATGGCCGTGGCATCGCTCAGATTCGTCCCATAGGCCACGCCCACGGAAAGGTCGAGCTGCCGGACGTTGCCGTAGTTGTGCAGGATTTCGCCGACGATTTTCCGGTTGGGAACTACGACCCGCGACTGATCCGTATGCACCAGCGTGGTCGAGAAGAGCTCGATTTTGGTCACCTGCCCCGACACGCCGGCGATCTCAATCCATTCGCCCACGCGAAACGGTTTGGTGAAGATGATGGTCAGCCCGGCGACCAGATTTCCGAGCACGCCCTGCAAGGCCAGCCCGACGCCCACGCCGGCCACGCTGACTCCGGCGATCAATGCCGTCACATCCATCCCGGCCGTCCCGAGCGCAATGACCAGCGCCATCGCAAAAATGAACAACTTCACGACGCGAACGAGGAGCGTCCGCATGGGCTGTTCCATCGCCCGATGCGTCAGCCACCGATCGATCAGCTTGCCGATCCAGCCGGCAGCAACCAGGCCGATAATGATGACCACGAGCGCCGACAGGAGCGCGCCGCTGTGGCTGATGACGTAATCGATCAGTTTGTCCTGCCAGGGAGTCGAGTTTACCGGGGTCGCCATGGTATTTTATAGGTCGCCTTAAATTGACGGCATTGGTTAAATGAATTTGCCACATCACGTCAACATCTGAATGATTGACGCCGGTGCATTTTTTGCCAGATTCCTATCAAGCATGACTGTCAGAACCCGCAACCGGCTGATCACCTTTTCCATTCTGGCGGGTCCGTTTGTCTTTTTTGTCTGCCTCCTGCTTTTCTGGGACGCCGAGCCGCTGCCGCCTGTCCTGCCGCTGCCCCATCCCAACGGGTATGAGGATTTGGTGAAGGCGGGCCATATGCTGGCGAACGACACCGGTGATTTCAACGAGACGAACGCAGCGCAGGTGCGGAAAATAGTCTCGGCAAATGCCGCCGCTGTGGCGCTGGCACGTGAAGCCTTAAGCAATCAATGCCGCGTTCCAGTTCAATTCTCGGAATCTTTCAATAGCAATCACGTCGGCGACCTGGCACCACTTAAATTATTGGCGTGGAGTTTCATCGCCGAAGGCCGGTTGGCGGAGATGGAGAATCGCCCGGCGGACGCAGCCAAGTCCTACCTTGATGCTATCCATCTGGCGAATGAATCGGTGCGCGGGGGATTGCTGATTGACGGACTGGTCGGCATTGCGATTGAAGCCATCGGGATGAGTCATCTGCAGAAATTGCTTCCGCATCTCAATGCCAATTCCAGCCGGGATGCTGCCACTGCACTGGAAACATTGGATTCCCAAAGACAAACTTGGGACGAAGTCATGCAGCAGGAAAACTCCTGGTCACATGCATCATTTCGTGGTTGGCGCTACGAGTTGATGCGGTGGAAGGATCGGAAGTCCATGACAGCCATGTTTACCAAGATCAGACAAAAATTCTACGCGCAAGCGCAAAGGACGCGTCAATTGACCCTCGACCTTGCTGCACGCGCCTACGAACTGGACAAGGGCCATCCGCCAGCAAACCTCACCGACCTGGTGCCGGATTATCTCAAAGCCGTTCCGCAGGACCCGTTCACAGGCGCGAACATGATTTATTCTCCGTAATGATACGGTGGCACCCGCCTCCGGCGGGTTCAATTCGGCGTCCCGCCGAATTGCGGCGGTGAGCGCTCGACCGGTCCAAGCCGCACTAAAACCGGTGAGTCCCGTTTCCAAAGGTTTCAGGCGCGACGCCCGAAACGACCCGCGAGACGCGGGTGCTACCCACGATAAACCGCGCGGGCCGTGCAGGTTTCGGCCACGACGATTTCCGTAAGCAACGGGAGTTTTGGCTTCAATTTCTTCCAAATCCAAACTGCGATTTCCTCGCTCGTGGGATTTTTGAGGCCGTGTATTTCGTTCAGGTAACGGTGGTCCAGCTTTTCCCAAACCGGCTTGAAGGCTGCGGTGATGTCGGCGTAATCCATCAGCCAGCCGAGCTTCGCGTCACATTCACCGGCGACAACGATGTCCACTTTGAAGCTGTGCCCGTGCAATCGCCGGCACTTGTGGGATTTCGGCAGGCGCGGCAGCAGATGCGCCGCCTCAAACTGAAACGTTTTTCGTAATTCCATTTTCATAATTTTCAACCACGGATGAACACGGATAAACACGGATACTAAAAATAAATCGCATACAGCCAGAGACCCCTTTCCCCGCGCCGCACGGGCCGAGGGCAGTGAAAGGCACTTTTCCTATCGGTGTCCATCTGTGTTTATCCGTGGTTAATTACATTTCCCAATCCGTCCACGTCACCAAATCGCCCAGTGCCGGCCGGCCGTCGTGCCGCCAGGTCAGCGGCGGATTTTGCATCTGGCCAAGCGGACAGACCCGCGTCACGCCCCACCGCGCCAGTTGCCGTGCCAGTTCTTCCGCCTGCTCCGGTGCGGCGATGCCGACCGCCGAAACCTTTCCACGCACGACCTCGGCGTTTTGCAGCAGCTCGGTCAAATCCTTCACCGGTTTTACGTAAATGAACCGGTTCAGGCACGAGGTTTGAAAACGCGCGTCCGCTTCAAAAACTACCGTCCACGCCGTGGACTCCTTGCTGTGCCACATCAGTGTTTCGGGTGAATGCGCCGCCCGCACCTCGTAAATGCCCCGGCGCGACGCGATGGTCGCCGCGTGCGGCGCCGGCAATTCGCCGCGCGGCTCGGTCTGTTCACGCCGTTCCAATTCGTCCGCCAGCAACTCCGCGAATCTTTCGGCCGAAGCGTCACCGCCCGATTGAACGTAAATCACGTGCGGCGACAGGCAGCCAAGCTGGTTCCACGCCACCACGTCATCCGTCACGCGCGCGGCGACTCGCGGCGCGCCGGCATGGGATAAAACCTCCTTGGCGACAAAACCAAAGCTCACGCGATGGCCGTAACCAAGAAAGCGCCTGGGTGCCGGCAACCGCGAGCGGATGACTGCCAGCGCTTCATCGCTGCCGGTCGCCGTGACACAATCGGCTTCGGCAAACAGGATGTCCTCCAGATCCGCGTTTCCGCCACGCCATTGGGCCAATTCCAGGCAGGCGCCCAGCTTGGGATCCGCCTCGTAGAGCGAGTGCGCGAACAGGCGCGGCAGAAATGCCGAACCGCTCGCACATTTCACGAATTGCGCCGAGCGCACCAGCAAACCGAGCACGATGCCTGTCAACGTCGGATTGGGAATGTTGCCGGCGGCGATGTGAACGAGGAACTCCGGCCCAACGACCGTCGCCGCGCGCGACGATTTTTGTTCCACGTCAGTCGCGGTCATGACGTCCAACCGGCGGGTGCTGCCGAATTCCTGAACCAGCAACGCGTGCAAATGGTCCCGGGTGATTTGCCGGAAGAAGTCATCCAGACCGCGTTTCAGCGTTGCCATGGAAAAACCGGTTTCGGTCGGGCCGAGTTCCAGCGCCAGCTGCCGAAACGTGTTGTCGGGTTTCAGCCAGCTTTCCGCCACGTCACTCAACACGTTCACAATTTGTTCCGTCGAACGCCCGACCAGGTACCGCTCACGGTTGCGCTTCAGCGTCTGACACGCCTCCGCCAGCATGACCGGCGACAGGGTGGCTTCCGGCGGCAGATCGACGAGAAAATAGTTTGGCAGATTCATCAGATTTACGATTTACGATTTGCGATTTACGCACTCATCAATGAACAGCCGCGCAGCTCAGCCATCCGGGCGCGACCCATTAATTCAAATCCGCCCTCCCGGCGAACACCCAAATCCTCCGTTTGAACAGCCATCACGGAAGAGACATTCGCCAGATCCAAAACCCGGATCAATCCCGTTTCGCCGTCCGCCACCTCACGTCCAGTCTCCGGTGAAATTATTTGCACCCGGGCCCAGGGGGGAAAATGGAAGTGACAGGTGACCGGTGACAGGTGACACGATGAGGCGGCTTCTCCTGACACTTGCCACGTGTCACCTGTCACGCCATAAGCTTGCGAACCCAACTCGCTCATGCCGTATTCGCACACGATATTTTCGGGCTGAACGCCGAGCCGCTCCGTGATGAGCGCGTGCAACTCCTCCTTTGGCATCGCGCGGGAACGGTTTTTGTAACCGCCGGTCTCCATCACGTGCGAACCGACCGGCAGTTGGACACGCAAATTGTTTTCCACCAGAAAATCCAGCAGATGCACGAATGAAAAGGCCGTACCAAGCAGGAGACGGGGTCTGGGGTCAGGGGTCCCGGATCCGGGAGACAAAGCGGCGAGCACGGCGTCAAAATCGAGTTCCCAGGAACCGTCGGCGGCAATTTTGCCAAGAAATTCGGCCCGGCTCGCGGGGACGCTCGCCCCATCCATTTTTTGCCGCACGGTTTCAAACATGTGGACGAGCGACGAATGCGGCGCCTGCTCCCGGGGCGGCGTAAGGCAAAGCAATCGTAAATCGCAAATCGTAAATCGCAAACCCGGCAGGACGCTGGCGAGAAACCACGACCACAATGAAGTCTCGTAGAGTTCCAATGAAGCGGGACAATGGAAATGGCGGCTTGGCTCTTGCCCGGTCGTGCCGCTGGAATGGAAAACGGCGGTGCGTTCCGGTGGCGGCAGGCAGGTCAGTTCCAGTTCCTTGAACGCGGCGGTTGGCACGGCGGGAATTTGCGTCCAGTGCTCGACCGTCCGTGGTGTACGGCCCCGCGCCTCGCAGATTTTTTGATAGGCAATGTTATGTTCGAATTGGAGCGCGAAAAGCTTGAGTGCCAGCGTGTCAAATGTCAGTTCCGGGTAGGGGCGGCGCGCTGCGCCGACCGGACGCCGCAGCGCGGCGTCCCTACCTTGAATGGCCTCGCGCAGGCGGGCGGCAAAACTGGAAAGTTCTTTATGCACGCGGTTTTTGGTTGTCGGCTGGTTTTCCGCCACAGCCGAAGCGCAGGATAGCACGAAAGGCAACCGCAGCAAGTGTGATTGATGCGGGACTTGCGCCACAGGATTGCCAAGGCCGCTTTTGTCCGTCACACTGGTGGTTCAATGAACAAACGGTTTTTTATCACGACCGCGATCGATTACGTGAACGGCCAGCCGCACCTCGGCCACGCCTACGAAAAGATCGTTGCCGACGTGATCGCGCGGTCGCGGCGCAGTCTGGGTCAGGAGGTTTTTTTCCTGACCGGTCTCGACGAGCACGGCCAGAAGGTCCAGCAGGCCGCCATTGCCGAAGGCAAGACGCCGCAGGCTTATTGCGACCAACTGGCGGCGGACTGGAAGGCGTTTGCGAAAAAACTGGAACTGACCAACGATGATTTTGTCCGCACCACCGAGCCGCGCCACAAGGAATTTGTCCAGGCGATTCTGGCCAGACTTCACGCCGCCGGACAATTTTACAAGGAAACTTACAAGGGCTTTTACTCGACGAAAGAGGAGACGTTTTTGACCGACAAGGACCGCCTGCCTGATGGCACGTTTGATCCGGCGTACGGTGAAGTCATTGAACTCGAGGAAAGCAACTACTGGTTCAAGCTGCGGGCGCAGCAGCAGTGGTTGATTGATTACCTCGAAGCGAACCCCACGTTTGTGCAGCCCGACTACCGCCGCAACGAGGTGCTCGGCTTTCTCAAGAACAGCACTTTGGAAGATCTCTGCATCACGCGTCCGGCGGCGCGGTTGAACTGGGGCATTCCCCTGCCTTTCGACAAGGATTTTGTCACCTACGTCTGGTTCGACGCCCTGGTCAATTACATCAGCATCCCTGCCGCCCACGGCGATGCCACCGTTCTGGCCGCATCGAACTCCGAACTCCGAACTCCGAACTCCGAGTTTGAATTGTGGCCCGCCGACATCCATGTCATCGGCAAGGACATCTTGAAATTTCACGCCGTGTTCTGGCCGATCATGCTCAAGGCGATGGGCCTGCCGCTGCCGAAACAAATTCTGGTCCACGGCTGGTGGCAGAAGGAAGGCGCGAAGATCAGCAAGAGCACCGGCAACATCGTTGACCCCATCGCGGTCATCGACGAATGGGGCCTGGACGCCTTTCGTTTTTACGTCCTGCGCGAGCTGGACATCGGACCGGACGGCAACTGGACCGACGCCGGATTCAGAGCGCGATACCAGGCCGAGCTCGCCAACGGGCTGGGCAATCTGGTGAACCGCTCGCTCTCCATGCTCAAACGTTATCGCAACGGCGTCGTGCCGGCCAAACACGATGAACTGGCCGCCGCGGCCGCCAAGGCGGCGGATGAGACCCACGCGTTGTTGAAACTGAACCAGCTACAAGCCGCACTCCAAAGCATCTGGGGGCTGGTTACCCGCGCGAACCAATACGTGGACCAGACCAGGCCGTTCAGCCTGGCCAAGGATCCAGCCCAAGCCAAACGGCTTGACGAGGTGCTCTATAATCTCGTGGAAACGTGCCGGGTACTCGCGGTATTGTTATGGCCGTTTCTGCCCGACACGGCCACGAAGATTTACGCGCAACTCGGTTTGACCGGTACACCGGACAAATTCTCCGAAGCCACGTGGGGCGGATTGCCACCCGGCCACCCAATCGGCGAACCGGCACCGCTCTTTCCGCGTAAAGACAGCCCGCAACCTTGAATTTACCAGCCGGCACCAGCTGCAAGATTCAAATGAAAACCGGTGCACCACAAGAAACTGAATATGAAAAATAAAATCGCCACCCGGTTCCTGCCGATCGCGCTCGGAGGAATTGCCTTGCTGATTTCGGGCTGCGCCTCCACCGGGCCACTGACCACGCAACAGGCCAATTATCCGGCCGACAAGGTGGATGCCCGCGGGTTGTTTGAAGAAAATTGCGTTGTCTGCCACGGCCAGAACGGGCGCGCCCGGAACTTCCATGGCTGGCTCGTCGGGGCGCAGAATCTCACCGACGCAACATGGCAGGCCGATACCACGGACGGGGAGATTCTCCATGCGATCAAAACCGGGCCGAGCGTGATGCCGGCTTTTGAAAAGAAATTATCCCCGTCGGAGATTGAAGCCCTGGCCGGATACGTGCGTTCCTTCAAACCGGCGCATTAAGAGCTAGAGCGGAAATCAGACCACCGTACGTAGTTGGCAGGTGACGCCGCTTTGATTAAGTTAGATTTATGAAAATGAACTCCGTCGTGAAAGGTTTCCTGCCGGTCGTTTTATTTCTGGCCATCACCTTCATCACCGGCTGTGCGACGGCCCCGCCGGTCGATTGGAACAGCCGCGTCGGACATTTCACCTACGCGCAGGCCCTCAATGAACTTGGCCCTCCGAACCGGCAGGTCCGGCTCAGCAGCGGGGCCACGGAGTTCAAATGGTTCCTTCAGCCCTATGGCGTCACCGGCGTCCCGAACAACGGCATGAACAACGGCTTTGGGGTGGGTCAAAATATCAGTCCCGGCTTCAACGACCGCTATCTGCAACTAACGTTCGATGCCAAGGGACTGCTGACCGACTGGTCGAAAAGTTACTGAATTCAGTTCAACGCCACACCGCGCCGGATGTAGGTCGGGATATCGAGGTCTTCACCCTTGTGAATGGTTGGCTCACTTTTGTCGAACCGGCCTTTGGAAATAATCGCCAGCGGCAGCTGGGCCTGACGCATTCGGGAAGCCGCTTTTCGACCGCGGCCACTACTCGGCCGGGTCAGTCCTTGTTCCCGCTGCTCCAGTGGCGAAGCCGGGGGAACGCAGCGGGACGTGGACCACGCGGAACCGCGTACCGCCGACGGTTCCGTCGTGTCGGCGGGTGACGCCGGCAATTCCGCGGGCGGCGCGGTGCTGTTTTGTTTCGCCGCGATCACGGTGACCGAGAGACGGGCTTTCATCGTTTCGTCCACGGTCGCGCCCATGATGACCTGCGCCCGTTCGCAATGCCGGCCGATTTGTTCCATCACGCGGCCGACTTCGTTCATCGTCAGATCCTTGCCTCCCATGATGCTCACCAGCACCGCGTCGGATTCCCCGAGCGCGCGGCCCTCATCGAGCAGCGGATGGTTGAGGAGTTTTTCCACGACCTCGCGCGAGCGCGCGGGGCCCGAGGCCTCGACGGAGGCAAACGCGCTTTCGGAATGGCGGTCGCGCACCAGCGCGCAGAGATCGTCAAAGTGAATCTGGATCAAGCCCGGCCGCGTCAGCAACCGCCAGACGCCGCGCACGCCCTCGACCAGCAGCTCGCCGGTGATGCGGAAGGTGTCGAGCACGCTCGTATTTTCGTCAATCAACTTGAAGGTTTTCTGGCACGGAAGGCAAATCACGCCGTCGGCGACGGATTTGAGCTGCTCCAGACTTTGCCGTGCCTGTTGCTGTCGCCGGTTGCCTTCGCACGCGAACGGCAGCGTCACAAACGCCAGCACCAGCGCCCCGGTTTCCTTCGCCGCCCGCGCGAGCACGGGAGTGATGCCGCTGCCGGCGCCTCCGCCCAGGCCGGCAACAATAAAAATCACGTCCGTGCCTTCACACGCGGTTTTGAGCGTGGCGAATTGTTCCTCGGCAATCGCGCGGCCGCGTTCGGGGTCGCCGCCGGTGCCCAGACCGCGCAACAACCGGGTTTCGAGATGAATTTTCAGGGCGGCGGACGAAGCCGCCAGCGACGCCGCATCCGTGTTGACCGCCACGAAACCAGCCCCGGCGAAATCCTCGCCATTGACGGCGTCCAGCAGGCGGACGCCCGCGCCGCCGACACCAAATATTTTGGCGGCGGGCAGTTTGGCCGGCGGGAACATGGCTGCGGAGGTTTCCGTTTTGGTTTTCATGAGGGCGGGATTTAAGGTCGTGGCAAAAATTTACCGATGACATGTTTCAGGCCCCACGGTTTGCCTTCCCGTTTGCGGGTCTTGAACGAGCCGAACTTCACGAGGCCGATGGCCGTGACGAACTCCGGCTGGTCGAGCGCGGATTTGAGGCCGCTGACAGAATTGGTCTGGCCGATGGAAACCGGCAATTGCAGGACCTGCTCCGCGAGCCGGGCAATGTGCGGCACGCGCACGCCGCCGCCACAGAGAAATACACCCGCGCGCAAATAATCAAACAGCCCAGCCTGTTCCAAATCCTGCGCCACCAACTGAAAGATTTCCTCAAACCGCAGCGACATGATGCGCTGCAAGTGCTCGACGTTGACCGTTTTGAGCGGCAGACCGAGCTCATTGGTGATGGTGACGGCCTGACCCTTGATTTTCTCGTCCAGCAACGCGGAACCATGTTCCAGCTTGAGTTTTTCCGCGCGGCTCAACGGCACCTTCAAGCCATAAGCCAGATCATTGGAAACATGGTCGCCGCCGACCGCCAGCACGCCGGTGTGCCGGATGACGCCTCCGGCGTAGACGACGTAATCGGTTGTGCCACCACCGATGTCAATGACCAGCGCGCCCAGTTCCTTCTGTTCACCCGTCAGCAACGCGAGCGACGAGGCAAGGCCGTTGAACACAATTTCGTCCACTTCCAATTGCAAACCCTTCACCAGCCGGATGGCGTTTTGCAGGCGATTGGTGTTGCCATGAACGACATGGACATCCACCTCCAGGCGCGAGCCGAGCATCCCGACCGGGTTCGTCACGCCGTCCTGGCCGTCCACGAAAAAATGCTGGCGGATGGCATGAACGACGTTGTTCTCCGTGGGTAAGTTGATTGCCTTCGCATTTTTAATGACGTCCTGCACGTCGTCCTCGGAAATTTCGCGGTCGGCGGAAACCACCGGATGCACGCCGCGATTGTTGAAGCCGCGGATGTGTCCGCCGGTCACCCCGAGGTACACGTTGCGAATCTCCACATCGGCCATCTGCTCAGCCTCGACGATGGCGTTGCGTACGTCCTCCTCGGCCTGGGTCGTATCGGCGACCTCGCCCTTGCGCACGCCACGCGAGCGGGCCTGGCCCAGACCAATGATGTTCAGCGCGCCATCGGCTCCCTGTTCGCCGATGACGGCGCAAACCTTGGACGTGCCGATTTCCAAACCGACAATGATGGATGAATCATCAAACATTTTTCCTCCGGAGGGGTGGTGGGTTGTCCTGCCTCGACGAAGCGCCCGGCACGGCGACGGCTTCCATCCAACGAACCGGCACGTTGTTGGAAACCGCCAGATTGAGCGCGGCAATCGCCTTGTTCATGCGTTGTCCCAAATCGTAAATCTCGCGCCAGCGTTGCAGCTGTTGGTCCAGGTTGTCGAGACCAAAAGTAATTTCGCCACCCTGCATCGTGGTCGCCACGATGACGCCCGGCGCCGACACGTCAATGCGCCGCAGACCCACCAACCCCGCCATCGCGGAATGGTTGAACGCGCCGATCAACTGCAACGCGGCGGACACCTGCGGCGACTCGACGCGTTGGCCGGGCTGCAATTGAAACACATTCAAGCCCGCAATCACCGGCAACTGGTCCCGGACCTGCGCCAGGGGAATCAGGCACAGCCGGGGATCGAGCGGTTGCATGACATAGCCATCCGCGTCGAGCTGAAACACCTTCACCACGATGCCGCCCGCCGCGCCGGCGCGCGGCACATCCACCTGCGCCACCGGCCGGCGCTCCCTCACCCGGATCTGCAACGTACCGGGCAGTACGCGCTCAACGGAAACGGAACCCACCGTTGAAACCAGCTCCAGATTCCGTTTCACCGAGCCCAAATCCAACGCCATCAGATTGGCGCCGGGCTTCACGCCGGACCACCGGCGCAACTGGTCGGGCACGATCACGCCATCCGTCTGCACGTCGATGCGTCGGATGGCAAACTCGGAATTTTCATACACGAAGGTATCGAGCGCCCATACGCCCACGCGCCAGAACAAAAAAAGCCCAAACACCGTGCCAAAGGTGACGGCCAGGGCCACGGCCCCGAGGCGCAGGCGCGTCGCCCGCACCTGACGTGAACGCAGCTTCACGTCGAGCACGTGCCGGTGGCTCAATCGCCGGTTTTTTTGTTCGCGTCTAAACCACATGGTTCAATTCAATATTCAAAAGGAAAAATTAAAAACCGCCTACCCAACCGACGCCGGCACGATTGCATTTTTAATTTTATATTTTTCATTTCTTTGCAAGGCCAGGTCCACCATGCGCTGGCAAAGTTGCGCGTAATCCAACCCCGCCGCCGCCGCCGCCTTCGGCAATAAACTGGTTTCCGTCATGCCCGGCAGCGTGTTGACCTCCAGCACCACCGGTTCGCCGTCCGCACGCAGCATCACGTCCACGCGCGCGTAATCCCGCCCGCCAACGGCCTGGAACGCACCCAGCGCCGCGTCCTGAATCCGCCGGGTCGTCGCCGCATCCAATGGCGCGGGGCAAAAATACTCCGTGCAACCGGCCGTATATTTGTTGCGATAATCGTAACTGCCGACCTTGGGCCGCACTTCCACCACCGGCAGCGGCCGGCCACCCAGAATACCGACCGTGGTTTCGCGGCCAATGATTTTTTCCTCGACCAGGACCTCCGAATCAAATTTCAAGGCTTCCGCCAGCGCCGGTTGCCAGTCTTCCACGCGCTCGACAAATTGTAATCCGACGCTGGAACCCTGTCGCACCGGTTTCACCACCAACGGCGGCGACCAATCCTTCGGCCAGGGGGTTTCCGCCGAATTCACCACCAAAAACTTCGCCGTGGGAATTCCGGCTTGGATACAGCACTGCTTGGTCAGCACCTTATCGAAGGCAATCCGGCTCGCCCCGGCCTCGCAACCGGTGTAAACCGCGCCGAGTTCATCCAGGCGGCGTTGCACCGTGCCGTCCTCGCCGTAGGAGCCGTGCAACACCAGAAAGACCACGTCCGTCTCTCCCGGTAAAACCCATGCCGCATCGCCCGGATCCAGTTCCCGGACCTCGTGGCCAAGCGAGCGCAACGCCTTGGCGACCGCCGCCCCGGAACGCAGGGACACTTCGCGTTCCGCGCTCGGACCGCCCAACATCACCGTGATGTTCAATTTTGGATTCATCCTTCGCCGATGATCTCAACTTCCGTCTGCAATTCAATTCCGCGCCCGGCTTTCGCGCGTTGTTGGAGCAGGTCAATCAACTCCAGAACATCGCGCGCCGTCGCCGTGCCATTGTTCACAATGTAATTGCCATGTTCGGCGGAAACCATCGCGCCCCCGACGCGCGCCCCCTTCAAACCGAGCTCATCCACCAGTTTTCCCGCCGGAATCCGGTCGGGATTCTTGAACATGCAACCGGCGCTGGGGGCGGCCGGCTGCGATGCCCAGCGCTTTTCGCTGAAGGCCTTCATGCGGGCTTCAATTTCTCCGCGCGGCGCCGGTTTGCCTTTGAACAAGGCGTCCAGGGCGACGTGACCTTCCAACGTGGCGCACCGGCGATATTCAACCGCCATGGCCTTCGGCGCGAGTTCCCGGACGTTGCCGTGAAAATCCATGAGGCGGACGGATTCGACCACGTCGAAGGTCTGGCCACCCATCGCGCCCGCGTTCATCCGCAACGCGCCACCGACGCTCCCCGGAATGCCCTCCAAAAATTCCAGGCCACTCAGACCACTTCGCTTCGCCTCCACCGCGACGTTTTTCAATTTCGCGCCCGCGCCACAGCGCAGACGCTCGGCCGCCACCTCAATCCGGCTGAAGCTCGCATGTCTCAGGCAAATCACCACTCCACGAAAACCGCCATCGCGCACGATCAGGTTCGAACCGCGGCCCATCACAAAGAACGGCACGCCGCGCGCGGAGCAATATTTCACGATGGCGGCCAAATCCGCTTCCAATGCCGGCTCCACCAACACGTCCGCCGGACCGCCGACGCGCAGCGTGGTGTATTTGGCCAGCGGTTCGGCGCAGCGGATGACGGTCGCGGGTGTAACGCACCCGCCGAGTTGACCGGCAATTTGTCGAGCAGACGTCATCGGTGGTTCCAACATGCAGGTTGTCGTTGTCATGCCACAACCTTCAAATTCATTTCGCCGGGCCGGCCGGTTTTGTCCCCGTTCCGCCGGGCCAGACCGAACGGTTCCCCAATCGCTTTCAAAATGGTGCTGGCAATCTGCTCGGCGGCTTGCGGCGCGTGCCATTGCGCCAGCGCCGTTTGCATGGCCGCGCGGGTGGTCTCGTTTTCGACCAGTTCATCCAACATGGCCACCACGCCTGCCGGCGTCGCATTTTTTTGCTCGACCAGCCGGGCGGCGCCCGTGGTTTCGAACGCGCGCGCGTTATGGAATTGATGATTATCGGCCGCGGCGGGAAACGGCACGAGCAGTGATGGCAACCGCATGGCCGCTATTTCGGCCAGCGAGGAAGCCCCGGCCCGGCTTACCGCGACTGCGGCCGCGCCCAGCGCCAGGTCCATTTCCGCGAGAAATGGACGAACGACGGCCTTCAAGCCGAGTCGGGCATAGGTTTCCCCCACCTTTTCACAATGGCCCGCACCGGTGAGGTGCAGCCATTGCCAGGTGCCGGCGCGCCCGGCCAGCAAGGGCAAGGCGGCCAGGATGATTTCGTTGATACCGCTGGCGCCTTGGCTGCCACCCATCACCAGAATGACGGGCCGTTGCGGGTCCAGACCCAGCGCGGTGCGGCAGGTCGCGGCATCGCGCCGCTGGAATTGCGGGCGTACCGGCGTACCGGTGTGCGTAACTTTGCGCACGCGCAATCGCGAAGCGGTTTCGGGAAATCCCACAAACGCTTCGTCCACCCAGCGCGCGAGCAGACGATTGGCTCGTCCGGGGATGGTGTTCGATTCGTGCAGAAAGGTTTTCGCACCAAAATCCTTTCCGACCCAGACCGGCGGCGCACCGGTAAATCCGCCCATGGTGAGCACGGCATCGGGTTTGCGCCGGCAAAAAGTTTTCCTCGCCGCAAACAGCGATTTTACAAAGCTGCGGGCAAACGAAAAATAGTTTCGATTTTGCAACCCCACCGCCGGCAGCGTGACGACGGCCAGGTCGCCGGCCGACTTCACGGCCTGCTGGTCAACCTCCTTTGGGGAAACCAGGAGCATAACGGCGCAACCGCGCTGCGTCAGCTGCCCCGCGACGGCCAGACCCGGAAAGAGATGCCCGCCCGTGCCGCCGCACGCGATGGCGACGAAGGGCGTTTGGGCTCCAGACCGGGTCATGTGGATTGGGCGGAAGGAAGTTCGTCGGGTTCGATGGCGGTGGTGGGAACTTTTTCGCGCACCTGGGCGTGCCGCGCGATGCTGAACAGAATGCCCACACACGTCAACATGGCCATCAGGTTCGAGCCGCCGTAACTGATAAAGGGCAGCGGCAGGCCCTTGTTCGGCAGCGCGCTGGTGACCACACCAATGTTAATCGCCGCCTGCAGACCAATGAGCAGCGTGACGCCGGTCCCAAGCAACAAACCGAACAAATCGCGCGCGTTAAGTGCGATATAAATTCCGCAAATCACAATGATGACAAAGGCCAGCAGGATAAACAGCGTGGATACCAGACCCAGTTCCTCGCCAATGATGGAAAGAATGAAATCGGTGTGATCCTCCGGCACGAACCCGAGCTTTTGCCGTCCGTTGCCCAGGCCGAGGCCGGTCCAGCCGCCGGAACCGAGCGCAATCATGGCCTGATAGGCTTGATAACCGACACCGTCCTTGTGCTGTTCCAAATCCCACCAGCTGAAGACACGCTTCAGGCGCATGGGATCGAACAAAATGGAGATCACCAGCGCAACGACCCCCAACGCGATGGGCGGGATGATGTATTTCCAGCGGGCACCTGCCAGCAGCAACATCGCGCCGCCAACGGCCGCCAGCAGAATGGTCGTGCCGCGGTCAGGTTCAACAAACACCAAACCGAGCACCAACGCGATGAAGACGCCGGGCAAGAGGACTCCGCGGCTCCAGGTATGCATGGACCGCTGACTGTGGTGGCCATACCATGCGAGCAGGATGACCAGCGCGAGTTTGGCAAATTCCGAGGGCTGAAAGCGCATGCCGTTAAAATCGAACCAACGGCGCGCGCCATTGATCTTTCTGCCGATGTGGGGCACGAGCACCAGCACCAGCAAGGCCAGGGCCAGCAGAAAAATCGGCCAGGCGAATTTTCTGAGCAGGTGATAGTCGAGCGTGGTCGCGGCCACGCAGAGCACGAAACCAAACGCGCACCAGACGAGTTGCCACATCAGGTAGTGCGCGCCGACCTGGCTCATGCTTGAGCTGTAAAGCATCACCAGCCCCAGCGCCAGCAGGGCGGCAACGCAAAAAGCCAAGGTCGTAACGGCGAATTTCACCTCAACATTTCAAAAAATCCCCCGACCGTGAATGAGTCTCCGCTATTGTGTATCCGAGTTATTATCCGGCGCGGGCGTCGTGCTCGCTGCCGGCGGGGCGGAAACCGGAGCCGGGGCGGCCTCGGGAGCCGGAGCCGCTTCGGTCTTCGCCGGTATCTTCAGTTTTTCCCCCACTTTGATGCGCGTGGTGGACAGGCCGTTTTCCGATTCAATCGCCTTAACGGTCACGCCGTTGCGTTTGGCGATTTTGGATAACGTGTCACCCGACTTGACGATATAAGTTTCCCCACCATTGTCCGTACCGGCCGAACCGGTCATATCGGTTGCCGACCCGGCAGCACTGGTCGCGCCCGGGATGGAAAGTTTTTGGCCCACTTTCAATTTGGCGGGATCAATATTGGGGTTGGCAGCTTCAATCGCCTTGACCGTCACGCCATTCTTCTTGGCAATTTTCCAAAGCGAATCGCCCTTGATCACGACGTACTCCGACCCGGCGGCTTCCGGAGCAACCGGCGGCGGAGTCATTGCCACTGGCGGCTGAACTGGTGGATTGGACGCCTCGACCGCGGGCGGAACATTGGTGTCCACTGCCGGCTGGTTGGTGTCAAGTGCCGGCGGCTGATTGTCCGCCTCCGTCTGCTCGCGCTTGCAACCCTGCATGAGCAGGGCCATAAGGCCGACGACGTTGACCGTCAGCACGCAGAACACGGCGAACTTTACCCGTGAACGGCGTTTGCTTTGTTGCTCCAGCAGGGAGCCTTGGGGTACGAATGGGTTGGGACTATTCATTGATTTGGCGCTGATTGCGTCCTTTCGTGATGAGGTTGGTTTGTTGAGTTTCCTGCCCTGAGGTTTTCCCTCTCAAAACGTCATGGCATTTTAAAGTGTTATCGTTCATCAAGTTACGCTTGAAGCTGCAGCAATGCAGGTCGCTCAAAACCGCGTGGGTCTCAAGCCTTCGGGTCGATAAAAGCACCTTTTGGGCCACCACGCGCCCCACCGCTGCTGGCAATGTTTTTAACAACAGACGGCCCGTAACGCAAGGGGCAAAGCGATCTGAACAAAGTTTATTATTAGTCGATTTGAACATCAACTTTACCTCAGTTTCAACGTGGCCAGCGCGACCACCGCGAACAGCACGCACAGAATGTAAAAGCGCATTACCACTTGCGATTCGTACCACCCCTTTTTCTCGAAATGATGATGCAGGGGTGCCATCAAAAAAATTCTCCGACCGGCGCCGTACCGCTTCCGCGTGAACCGAAACCAGCCGGTCTGGAGAATGACCGAAGCGGCTTCCATCACAAACACCCCGCCCGCAATCACCAGCACAAACGGCTGGTGAATCAACACCGCGATGATGCCAAAGGCACCGCCGAGCGGAAGGGATCCGGTGTCGCCCATAAACACCTGTGCGGGATGGCAGTTGAACCACAAAAATCCGAGGCCCGCGCCGATCAGCGCGGCGCAAAAAACGGTCAACTCGCCCGCACCGGGCACATAGGGAATTTGCAGATAAGCCGCGGCCTTCAGATTGCCCGCCAGATACGTGAAAAACAAAAACACAAACGCCACGATGAGGGTGCAGCCGGTCGCCAGCCCATCGAGGCCATCCGTCAGATTTACCGCATTGGAACTCCCGACGATCGCCAGCACCACGATGGCCAGGCCAATCCATCCCGCGTCCACCGCCACCGGATACTTGTAAAATGGCACCATGATTTCCGTCACGAGCTTGCCGGTCGAGGGGGTCAGCCACAGATACACGCCGATGAAGGTGGCCAGCAGGATTTGCACCCACAATTTCAAGCGCGGCGGGGTGCCGCCGCCGCTTTGTTGAATAATTTTGGCGTAATCGTCGTAAAATCCCAAACCCGCCAGCACGAGCACGGAAAGCAGGGTCAATTCCACCTGCGCGTTCCACTGCGCCCATAACATGGTCGAAAACACCAGCACCGCGACGATCAGAATGCCGCCCATCGTCGGAGTGCCTTTCTTGCTGAGCACCCGCGCGCCCAAACCGCCGGCGGTCTCGGCCTTGTCCGCGTAATCCTGGCCAAATTTCAACTGCTTGAGCCAATGAATAATTTTCGGTCCGAGCCACCAGCTTAAAATCAGCGCCGTGATCGCCGCGCCGGTACTCCGGATGGTGATGTAGCGAAAGAGCCGCAAAGCGGAGAGATGATCCCCCCAACGCGTTCCCGCCGACCAATCGAGCAACTTTTGGCTCAAATAATAAAGCATGGCCTTGATTCACGACTGCTCCGACTTCAATGATTCCGCGATGCGTTCCAGACGCGACGCTCGCGACGCCTTCAACAACACCACATCACCTGCCTTCAAAAAATTCTTCACTGCGCCCTTTGCCGCCTCGACATCGGCAAATTCAATCACCCGACTCAAGCCGGCTTTGCGCGCCGCCGCCCCCATCACCGGGGCCATTTTACCGACGGCAAACAACTGGCCAATGCCCAGTTCCGCCGCGCGACGGCCGACTTCCGCATGGGCGGCCTCGCTTTGCACACCCAGTTCAGCCATGTCGCCGAGTACCGCCACCCGCCGTCCCTGCAACGGCAGATCACAAAGCGTTTCCAGTGCTGCCACCGTCGAATCCGCGTTGGCATTGTACGCGTCGTCGAGCACCCGCACACCGCCGGCTTCCCAAAATTCCATCCGCATCCTTGCCGGTTTGCAGTCGGCCACGCCGTCCCGCACCCCGGAACAATCCAGGCCCAGTTCCTCACCGACCGCAACCGCCAAAAGCGCATTCCCCACTTGATGGCGACCCAGCAAATTCACCCGGTACTCGCCGCTGAATTCATGCTTCGGCGCGTCCACGCGAAACGTCGCGCCGCTTTTGTCCAGCCGGACACCCTTTGCCCGCCAGTCGTTCTTTTCACCAAAGCCGACGCGCACCACCGTTGCGCGGGTGCGCCGGACGACCGCTTCCGTCCACTCGCTGTCCCCATTGACAAAGAGCCTGCCGTCGGGCGGCAACAGTTCCGCAAGCCGGCCTTCTTCCTCCGCCACACCGGCCACATCGCCAAAATATTCCAAATGCTCGCGCCCGATGCTGGTAATCACGCCGTATTTTGGCTGAATCATTTTTACCAGCGGCGCCAGCTCACCGGGATGGTTGGTCCCCGCTTCCAACACGGCGGCCTGATGTGATTTTTCCAGGCGCAACAACGTCAGCGGCACACCGATGTCGTTGTTGAAACTGGCTTCACTCCACAGGACCGTCCACTTTTGACGGAGCACCGATGCAATCAGTTCCTTCACCGTCGTTTTGCCGTTTGATCCACCCACAGCAGTCACCGGCAGGCTGAATTCCCGCCGATAGGTCGCCGCCAGCCGACCCAGCGCCCGGCGCGCGTCATCCACGACCAGCACCGCACATTCCGGCAACGCCGCGGGGATTTTCTCCCGTTCCACCACCACCGCGCCCGCGCCTTTGGCGGTGACTTCGTTCAGGAAGTCGTGACCGTCAAAGCGCTCGCCGCGAATCGCGAAAAACACATCGCCCGTCCGCGCCTGTCGCGAATCGGTGCAGATACCCTGAATGAACATCTCTCCGGAGCCGCGCTTCAATTCGGCAGCGCAGGCTTCGGCCACAAATTTCAAAGAGCGTGTTTCCACGACAATGGTTCACCGCCATCACGGATTTCCCGCGCTGGCCATCGACTTGACGGCGCCGGTGGCGACGAGCGGCGGCGGCGCATCGGGATCCGGTAAATTTTGCTCGGACGGAATATTCAAATAACTGGCACAACGTTCGGCAATTTCCTTGAAAATCGGGCCGCAAACCTGGCCGCCGTAGTAACCTTCCTTGGGATCATCCATGACAATGGAAATGCAGAGTTGCGGGTTGTCCGCCGGAAAAAATCCAATGAACGATGCGAAGTATTTGCCCGGGAGATAACCGCCGGGGCCGGCTTTTTGCGCCGTGCCGGTCTTGCCTGCGACCACATAATCTTTCATGGCCGCGTCGGGCGCGGTGCCATCCGGTGAAACCACGGTTTTGAGCGCCTCGATCATCAATTTATCCGTGGCCGGACTGATGACCTGCCGGATCATCTGGGGCGCGTATTGCGCCACGACATCGCCATTGCGATCCATGAGGCGACTGACCAGCATCGGTTGCATCAAACGGCCGCCATTGGCAACGGCGCACATCGCCATGGCCATCTGCAACCGCGTCACCGCCACGCCCTGCCCCATCGGAATCTGCGCGATGGACACCTTGCTCCAATCGTTGACCGGATGCAGAATGCCGCTGACTTCCCCGGGCAGCGGTATGCCGGTGCGCTCACCAAAGCCGAAATCCCAGGCGTAATCGTACAGCCGGTCTTCTCCCAGCCGGATCCCAATCTTTGCCGCGCCAATGTTCGACGACTTGGTAATGATGCCCTCGGTGGTCAGAAGATCGAAAGGCTCATGGTCATGCAAAATCCGTCCCGCGTAGGCAAAATGACCATGGTCACAATCAAAGGTGTCATTGAGTTGCACCACCCCGTCGTTCAAGGCGCCGGAAACCACCACAATTTTGAAGGTCGAGCCGGGTTCCATAATGTCACTGATGACCCGGTCGCGGCGGGCATCGGCGGGCGACGCGCCGGGATTGTTCGGATCGAAATTGGGCAACGTCGCCATCGCCAGAATTTCGCCCGTCTGCGGACGGATGACGATTCCGGTGATACTGATGGGCGTGTGTTTCGCCAACGCGTTGGTCAGCGCGGTTTCGACAATGTGCTGGATGACTCCATCGATGGTGAGCGCCACATTATAGCCGTCCCGCGGCGTCACATCCTGATCCCGCAAGGACGCCAGTTCCTGGCGGCGGCGGTCCATTTCCGTGACGCGCCAGCCCGGGACTCCGCTCAACGACGAATTCAAGGACAATTCAACACCGTCCTGGCCCGAGGTTTCCAGGACCGGCTGGCCGCCCACCGACAGTTCATCGGTGTTGACAAAACCCAGCACATGCGCGGCGAGCGACCCGTTAGGGTACACGCGCAATTGATCCTCCACGGGACCCGGAAAAATCGCCTGCGTGCGCAGGTTGCGGTAGAAGGCCCGCTGGTCCTTCGTCCAGCCTGCTTCGTCCGGGCCGACGCCAAGCCGGCTCATGGCCAATTGAATTTCCTGCCAGGTTTCATCCCTGACTTTGCGCCGCAAAACGACATAGCGGTTGGTAACCATTTCCCCCTTGTCGTTCTGCCGCGCGCGCGGAAGCAATCGCTGATACAGATCCGCCTCGTTCAGGTGCAACAACGGGGCCAGCGTGTGCGCCACCACCGCCCGCTGGTTGCCGATCAAAACCGGATCGGCACAAACCGTTTTTACAAAGATGCTGGTCGCCAGCAAATTGCCGTGCGCATCCAGGATGCTGCCCCGGCGGGGTTCGCGAAAATATTGGAGTCCCGTGTTCTGCTGCGCCAGGGCCGCCAGTTCGTCATGGCGCAACCACTGCAAATCCACGAGCCGGTAACCCAGGCCCGCAAACGCCAGGCCCAGCACCCCCAGTAACAGCAGCATCCGTCTCAGTTGCAGTCGTTTTATCATTCCAAAATGGCCAACCGCCCGCGGCGATCGGTTCCTCACCCGACGGCGTCACGGGCGGCGGCCAAAATTCTCAGATCATTGTGTCATCCCGCCATCCTGCCTTGCCGCGAACCGGCGATTCGCCTCGCCATTCGATGGCGGCTCGACCAGCCGGTAAATCTGGGTCGGCACGGCGGGCACCAGACCCAGGTTCAATTCATGCACGCGTTGATCGACCATCATCGGCGAACGCAACACGGCCAACTGGTCGCCCAGTCTTTGGTTCTCATCGCGCAACTGCGCCAGCCGGGTTTCCGATGACGTGATCTGGCGACCCAGCTGGTAAATCTGGCCTTTTTGCCAGACGTAACCCACCGCCAGCCCGGCAATCACCAGACATAACAGCAACGCCTTCAGCGCCGGACCAAACCGGATCGCTGCCGACTGATGTTTTCGATTTTTTGCCATGTTCGTTTGTTCGATCGAAATTCGCCGTTTGTCCCATCAACACTTTTCAAACACCCGCAACTGGGCGCTCCGGCTGCGCGGATTTTCCGCCAATTCAGCTTCACCCGGCTTGATGGCCCGGCGCGCCACCCATTTCAATTCCGGCGCGCGGGGCGTACGCAACTCCGGAACGTCCACCCCCCCGGCAAACGTGTAATCCCGCGACCGGGCCCGCGCAAAATCCTTTACCACCCGGTCTTCCAGTGAATGAAACGTGATGACCGCCAATCGCCCGCCGGCTTTCAATAGGGTCACCGCTGCTTCCAGCCCCGGTTTCAAAGAGCCCAGCTCGTCATTCACCGCAATCCGCAGCGCTTGAAAAACCTTGGTCGCCGGGTGCGTTTTTTTTCCGCGCCGCGGCACCAGCCGTTCCAGCAACTCCGCCAACCGTCTCGTCGTCTCAAACCTCCGCTGCTGGCGGTCATTCACAATCGCGGCCGCCAGCCTCCGCGATTCGCGCTCACCCCCCCATTCCCAAAAAATCCCGGCCAGCTCGACGGCGCTCGCGCCATTCACCAGATCCGCCGCCGTCAGCGGTTGCCGCACATCCATTCGCATGTCCAGCGGACCGTCATGCTGAAAACTGAATCCGCGTCCGGGCGAATCCAGTTGCGGCGAACTCACGCCCAAATCCAGCAGCACGCCGTCGCAACTCGCCGCCGGAATCCATCCGGCCAGCTCTGTGAAATTGCCGTGGCGGATTTCAAACCGGCCCGTAAATTCCCTCAGCCGCGCCCGCGCCGCTTCAACCGCGACGCCATCGCGATCGCACCCATACAGCCATCCAGTCGGCGAACTCGCGTTCAGAATGCTCGCTGCGTGTCCAGCCCCACCGACCGTGCCGTCGGCGTAGCGGCCGCCCGGCTTCGGCTTCAGCGCGTCCAGCACCTCCGCCACCATCACCGGTTTGTGAACGAAATCGGGCACTGCGCATTGGATTTAAAAATTCAGACCGCCTTCACTCCAAATATCTTGGCGCCCAACCGGCCCCAGGACTCTCCACCCTGGGCCGGTGGCACAATCGGTTCCGCCACTTCCGGCAGCGTGCGCGATTTGATCGGTACAATCTCCACATCCGCGTCACTCAGATCGTTGTGCACCACCTTCACCCGGTCCAGTGAAAGCTCGGCTTGCAGGGGGCACCGCGCCTTTTCCGGTGTTGGCGGGCGCGCGTCGCGCCAGATTGAAATGGGATTTAATTTTTCCATCCAGCCCGGTTTGCGGGGAAGGGCCTTTGGAAAAGCAGGCAATTTCTGGGTCTTGGTCCCATCGGAAGCCGTCCGGCTTTTGACCGGTGCGGGCGCCACGACCGGCGCAGGCTCCGCCCGGGCCGGCGGCACAAACGGATTCTTCGGTGAAATGAATTTTGGCAGATAGGAGCGGTCGCTGATGTGATAGGAAATCTCCCGACTTCCCCCGATGATGCTTTTTCCAGTGGCCAATAATTTTCCAAGATTCATAATTTTATGTTTATTCCATCAACCTGAAGGCATCCGGCGCCAACGCCGCGTCGGCCGCCTGGACCTTCTCATAACGGTCCGGATTCCAGATTTCAAACCGGTCCAGCAACCCGACCAGCACCGCTTCATTTTTCACGCCGGCCGCGCGCGCCATTTCGTCCGGCAGACAAATCCGTCCCGCCTTGTCCACGCTCGCCTGGGCCGAGTCACTGCCAATGATGCGTTTCAAAACGACCTTCTTGGGGTCGTGGTTCGGCATCTCGTCAATGGACTGCATCAATTTCCCCATCTGCCCCGGCGGCAACACCCGCACGCAGGCCCCGACCCCCTCCCGCGGCCACAAAATGAGCGTTAACTCCCCCGTCGGCTTTTGCGGCCGCCACTTGGCGGGGATTTGCACACGCCGTTTCTCATCCACGCCATGACGAAAGCGTGAATTGTAATAGGTCGGCTCCGCATTTATTGTGCTGCCCATTTTATTCGCAGGACAAATGAAAAAGCCATTTTCACCCACGACGACCCACTTTTAACCACTTTGACCCACTCAAGTCAATACAAATTCACGTTAAATTTTAGGGGTTATTCAGAAGTTATTCACAACCCCCTTTTGGCACAAGTCGGAGCCAAAAAATGTCACCCTGTTTTTCCATCGGCGGCCTGCTAGGATTCGGTCGCGATGCGAACCGCTGATTTTGACTTTACCCTGCCGCCCGAACTGATCGCCCAGCATCCCGCGCCTCGACGCGACGACTCGCGACTGTTGGTGTGGCGACGCGACAATGGGCGGGTCGAACACCGGAAATTTCGCGAGCTGTTGGAATATCTCCACGCCGGGGACGTATTGGTCTTGAACAATTCGCGTGTCATTCCCGCGCGCTTACGCGCCACCCAGGCCGATTCCGGCGGCCGGTTTGAAATTTTGTTGGTGGAGGAAAACGCCCGCAACGATTGGTGGGCGATGTTGCGTCCCGGCAAACGCGCGCGCCCCGGCACGCCCCTGGTTCTCCAGGACACCCAGGGCGGTCCCACCGCCATCCGCGCGATGGTTCTCGAAGTGAACGAAGCCGGTCATCGGCGGCTGCAATTCTCCGGCACCCCGGACCTCAAACAGGAGCTGGAACGGCTCGGCGAAGTTCCCCTGCCTCCCTACATCACGAGGCGCAACCCAGACGAAATGAGTGAAGACCGGGAACGTTATCAAACCGTGTTTGCCCAAACCGGCGGATCCATCGCCGCCCCGACGGCCGGCTTGCACTTCACCCCGGAATTACTGGACCAAATCCGCCGCCGGGGTGTGCAGGTTCTTTTCGTCACGTTGCACGTCGGTCCCGGCACGTTTCTGCCGGTCAAAGCCGGGGTGCTGACCGGGCATCGGATGCACGAGGAACGGTTTGAACTGGGCGAAGAAGCCGCGCATGCCGTAAACGCAGCGAAGGCCGCTGGCCGCCGCGTCCTGGCCGTGGGCACAACGACCGTGCGCGTGATGGAAAGTGTGGCCGCGCAAAACGGAGGAAAACTTGTGAAATACTCAGGAAAAACGGGTATTTTCATCCATCCCCCGTTCCGGTTTCAAATCGTTGACGGGCTGCTGACCAACTTTCATTTGCCGCGTTCGACCCTCTTGATGCTGGTGAGCGCCTTTGCCGCACCGGAGGCGACGCGGGGGGGCGAGCTGACGTTATCCGTTTACGCGGAGGCGATTCAAGCGGGTTACCATTTTTACAGCTACGGCGACGCCATGTTCATTCTTTAGGTTTCCGTTTCGGTTTTTTCGTTCTAAGTTGAAGCGGCCGTGGACTCAAAGTGAAAACCAATAAATCGAAGGTCCCCTTTGTCCTCGTGAACATGGCGATGACGGCGGATGGAAAAATCGCCACCGCCAATCGCGCCGTGTCCTCCTTCACCAGCACCCGTGATCACGAGCACCTGCTCGAACTGCGGGCGACGGCGGACGCCGTCATGGCCGGGGCCCGCACGGTGGATTCCGCCCCCATCAACCTCGGGCCCGGCCCGGCCCGGTACCGGCAGAAGCGGCTGCAACGCGGACTGGCGGAATATAATTTGCGGGTGATTGTCAGCCGTTCGGGTTCGATCAATCTCCGCGCCCAGGTGTTTCAGCACCGTTTCTCGCTCATTATCATCCTGACCACCCGCCGGGTTGACGCCCGTCGGCTCAAGCAGCTGCGCGCGCTGGCGGACGTCGTTAAGATCTGCGGCCGGAACGAAATCAACTTCCGCGCTGCGTTCCGGTGGCTGCGGAAGCGGTGGCGGGTAAAACGGCTGCTCTGCGAAGGCGGCGGCGAGTTAAACGATGCGGTGTTTCGCGCGGGTTTGGTGGACGAACTTCACCTCACGATCTGTCCTAAAATTTTCGGCGGCCGGCGCGCGCCCACCATTGCGGACGGTCACGGCCTTCGGCATCTGGCCCGCGCGGCGCGGTTTCGGCTGAAATCCACCCGCCGTAACGGCAACGAGTTGTTCACCGTCTTCGACCGCGGCTGATAATCATCCGTTTCCCCCGCCCTTCCAGGCTTTATGCCCGAATGGTAACCGGGCAGCCCTGAGCCACTTACCGGCGCTCTTTTGCCGGATCGCCCTTCGATTCGACCTGGCGCGCCATCAGCCACAGCAGGTCGGAAAGGCGATTGAGATAAATGATGATCTCGGTGTTTTTTAGTTCGCCGGCTTCCTTGAGCGCACACGCGTGCCGTTCCGCCCGGCGGCAAACCGTTCGCGCCACATCCAGCGCCGCGGAAGTCATGGTCGCACCGGGGGTCGCCCAGCCTTTGAAACTGACCCCCTGCGCCTCAACTTCCCGGACGAGCGCGTCGAGTTTTACCGTCATCGCCGGTGCCACGACCGAATAACCGTCTTTCACATATCGCGGCAAATCTTCCGAAGCCACGGCCAGTTCGCCCATCAACGTAACGAGGTCATTTTGAATCGTCGGCAAAGGGTCGCGTATAAAATTATCTTTGGCGGTCGCGCGCGCCAGCCCGAGGGCGGCGTTCAATTCATCCACCGTGCCGTAGGTTTCGACGCGGGGATGATTTTTGGGGACGCGCCGGCCATACATCAACGCCGTGCTACCGTCGTCGCCGGTTTTGGTCACAATGCTCACGGCGACAGCTAATCCACGAAAGGCAGGTTTGCCAAGCAGAACCCGCCAAAAATTTCAACTCCTTCATTGGTGGTCGCCGGCCATTCCAATCGAATCCCATCTCAAAACCTGTCGCTCACGGCGGGATGCATACCGGGCTATTCTCCCACGCCCGATAATTTCTTTACGGAAGGCCCGCCGCCGGACTTTCCCGGGTGATGATTAACCACCGGCAGGGCGGGCGGCGGGGGTAACCCCAGCTTTTGGTAGGCGAGAATGCCTTTAACAATTGCTTGCACCATCTGGTGGCGGTAGGCGGCAGTATAAATTTGTTTACCCTCGTACGGATTGGTCATGTAACCGCCTTCGATCAAAATCGCCGGCATCCGGGCATCACGCAACACGGCAAAGCGGGCGCGCCTTACGCCACGGTCCTCCGCATCCAAATTCCCCACGAGCGATTTTTGGATCTGATAGGCAAACAACAGGCTTTCCCCCTCGTCACGGTTTGCGGGAGTCGGGCCGTGATCGCTCCCCTCGCCGCGCGCATTGGTGGAACTCGCGCCCACGGGCGTGATGCAATAGGTTTCGGGACCTTCCACTTCACCGCGGGCTTCCTCGGTGGCATTGAAGTGCAGACTCACAAACAAATCCGCACCCCGCTGGTTCGCCAGCGCGGGACGGTCGGGCAATTCCACGTACGTATCCTTCGTGCGGGTCAGGATGACGTTGAAACCGGCTTGCCGGAGCTGGTCGCGCAATTCCGCCGCCAGTGCCAGCGTATAGACCTTTTCGTAATGCCAGCCGACACGATTGCCGGTGTCCCTGCCGCCGTGGCCCGGATCGAGGCAAATGGTTTTGATGGCCACCGGCCGGGCATATCGCGCCGGGAACATCAACGGGCGGATGGCCGCGTCGAGGTCGAACTGCGCCACCAGCGCCACGCCCTTTTGATTCGCAATGGGAAATGACAGCGCCACCTGAATGCCGTTGATTTCCACGTAATGTGAATCCACGCCAAACACCAGCCGGGTGGTCCGGTTGGTGGCGGCCATTTCGTCGCCGTGCTTGAGCCAGACGCAATGCAGACCGTTCGCACGCGCCCAATCCGCAATCGGCACATAGTTCTGGCCGTTGAAGCGAAAGGCCCCGGATGGGTACGTGCCGGCGTGAACCAATATTGCTCCCATCAACAAAAACAGCGGCCCGAAAAAATTTCTCACGATGACGCAATCTGCAATCCGCCCAGTTCCAGCTCAAGAGAAATATGATTTTGACCCGCGCTTTGCCGGGCCGGCACCGGCACGCCTTGTTCAAAGCCTCGGCCGGCCAATGCGGCCGAGTATCATGGCGGCGGGTTGCATTTCCCATCCCCGCCAGTTACTTAAAAGTTTGATTTCCGGCGCCAATCACCTTTCAATGCGGCAGGTTTTTATCAGGACATGAACATTCACGAATATCAGGCCAAACAATTGCTCGCCCAACATGGCGTCGCCGTCCCGCTGGAGATCCCCGCGCGATCGCTCGAAGAGGTCCGCAGTGCGGCTGGAAAAATCCTGGCCGGCGGCAGCGCGAAAGTCGTGGTCAAATCCCAGATCCACGCGGGGGGACGCGGCAAGGGCCTGTTCACGAGCGGGTTTCAAGGCGGCGTGAAGGCGGCGGCCTCGGTGGAGGAAGCGGTTTCCCTGGCGGGCAGGATGCTCGGCAACGTGCTCGTCACCAAACAGACCGGCGCGGATGGCCGGCGCGTGCAAACCCTGCTCGTCTCCGAAGGCGCGAATATCAAAAAGGAATTTTACCTGGCCGTGCTGCTCGACCGCGCCGTCGGCCGCCCGCTCGTCATGGCCAGCACGGAAGGCGGCATGGACATCGAGGAAGTCGCCGGCAAAACGCCGGAGAAGATTTTCAAGGAATGGGTTGACCCCGCCGTCGGCATCCAGCCGTTTCAGGCCCGTAAAATTGCCGCCGCGCTGGGGCTCAAAGGCGATTTATTCAACGCCGCCGCCCGGTTGGTCACCGGCGTTTTTAAAACGTGGTGGGAATGCGACGCGTCCCTCGTCGAAATCAACCCCCTGTGCGTCGTGGCGGCGCCCGATGGCAAGGAGACCGTGATGGCCCTGGACGCCAAGATTTCAATCGATGACAACGCGCTTTACCGGCACAAGGATATTCAGGAAATGCGCGACCTGAACGAGGAAGCGCCGCTGGAAATCGAGGCCAGCAAATTCAATCTCAATTACATCAAACTCGATGGGTCCATCGCCTGCCTGGTCAACGGCGCGGGCCTGGCCATGGCCACCATGGATATCATCCAGCATTTCGGTGGCAGCCCGGCCAATTTCCTCGATGTGGGCGGCGGCGCGAGCAAGGAACAGGTGACGGCCGCGTTCAAAATCATCCTGCAGGATCCGCACGTGAAGGGCATTCTGGTGAATATTTTCGGCGGCATCATGGATTGCAACGTCATTGCCACCGGCATCGTCGCGGCGGTCAAGGAAACGCACTTGCACATCCCGCTGGTCGTCCGGCTGGAAGGCAATAACGTGATGGCCGGCAAAAAAACCCTGGCTGAATCCGGTTTGAAACTCATCACCGGCGATTCCATGGCCGATGCGGCGCAGAAGGTGGTCCAGGCGGTGGCCGCCAGGCCGTGACTCAAGGAATTTAAAACGCGATGCTTCAAGACGAGGGGGACATACAGGCCATCAAACCGGCGGGGGACGATTCGGAACCGTACCGGCGGCTGATTGAATTGCAGAAACAGATGATTGGACTGGTTCAACAACACGAAAAGACGAAGCGCGAGTGCGCCGCCTTGCGCGCTCAATTGTTGGAGGAAACGGCTGGGCCGCGGCGGAGTTTGCGCCAGGGCATCGGCCGGCTGTTGGCCGGCGCGCTCCGGCGCGGCGCCGCCTCCTGGAAACCTCGCGTGGAAAGCCGCTCGCAACCGATATGATCACCGAAATCGCATTTACCGGAACTCCCGTCACCGACATCCAACGCGCCCGCGCCTTTTACGAAGGCGTGCTGGGCCTCAAGCCCACCATGGAATCCGCCGGCGGTATGTGGGTCGAATACGAGATCGGCACCGGCACGCTCGGCATCGGCTGTTACGGCGATGCCTGGAAACCGTCGCCGGACGGAACCTGCATTGCCTTCGAAGCGGACGATCTGGATGCGGAAGTTTCCCGGCTGAAGGCCTGCGGCGTGAAATGTGCCATGGAACCCATGGACACACCGGTCTGCCGGTTCGCCATCTTTTGCGACCCGGACGGAAATAAAATCATGATTCATCAACGCAAGGCCGGCTGACCGTCAATCGCAAATCAAAAATCCGAAATCGAAAATCAAATGTCCATTCTCGTCCAACCCGACACCAAGGTCCTGGTCCAGGGCATCACCGGCAGTTTCGGCGCCAAACACGCGCAGCTCTCGATGGATTACGGCACGCAGGTCGTTGCCGGCGTCACCCCTGGCAAAGGCGGCCAGGTCTTCGAACACGGCGGCAAAAAAGCGCCCATCTTTGATACCGTCGCCGAGGCGGTGAAGCAAACCGGCGCGACCGCCTCCGCCATTTTTGTTCCGGCGGCCTTTGCCGCGGACGCCGTCCTGGAAGGGGTGGACGCCGGGCTGGCCGTGGTGGTGTGCATCACGGAAGGCATTCCGGCGCGCGATATGATTCGCGTGAAGCGGGCCATGCAGGGCAACACCCTGACGCACCTGATCGGACCGAATTGTCCCGGCGTGGTCACCCCGGGTGAAGGCAAGGACTCTCATGGCGGTTGTCGTATCGGAATCGCGCCCGGTTACATTCACAAACAAGGCCACATCGGCGTCGTCTCCCGCAGCGGCACGCTCACTTACGAAGCCGTCTGGCAACTCACCTGTCGCGGCGCGGGCCAAAGCACCTGCGTCGGCATCGGCGGCGATCCAGTCCCCGGCCTGTCGCACCTGGACGTCATCAAACTGTTCAACGAAGACCCGGACACGCACGGGATCATCATGATCGGCGAAATCGGCGGCAGCGCCGAGGAGGAGGCCGCGGCCTGGATTAAAGCGCATGGCAAAAAGCCCGTGGCCGGATTCATCGCCGGGGCCACCGCGCCGCCCGGACGCCGCATGGGTCACGCCGGCGCCATCATCAGCGGTGGCAAGGGCACGGCGGCGGCAAAGATGACGGCCTTCCGCGATGCAGGCATTGGCGTGGCCGCCACGCCGAGTGAAATGGCGGACACCCTCTTGAAAATGATGTGAATGTCGTTGAATCCTGAATCGTTAAGTCGTTAAATCGGTTTGACGATTCACCGGTTCAACGGTCTTTGTGGGCATCATTGATTTCATCCTGAACCTCGCCGGCCTGTTGTTGTGGCTCAACTGGCGCTCGCTCCGCTTCGACCCGCTCGGCCAACGCACACCGGCGACGCTCATTGGCACGCTGCGGCGGGCCGAGCCGCGACGGCTGCGGCGATGGCATCTGCCAACGGTACTGGGCGGACTGCTGTTTCTGCGGGCCGTGCTCTATTGGCAAATCGGCTCGGGCGTCGGTTGGGCGGCGGGAAAACTGAATCTGGGTGTCATTGAACTCTCGTTCCGCAGCGACCACTTCAGACCCATTCTGTTGTTTTCCTTTTTTAGCTTCGGACTGACGCTGGGGGTGTTCTATCTCTGGCTGTTGTTGTTTTCCATTTTGGACGGGCCGGAACCGTTTCATCGCCTGGTGCGAATGCAATTGGGCCCGGTTGACCGCTGGCCGCGCTGGCTAAAATTCTCCCTGCCACCCGTCCTGGCAGCCTGGTCATGGTGGCTGGCCAGCTGGGTGTTGGCCTGGCTGGCCATTGTGCCACCCCCGGTTTCAGCCGCACATCGGATTGAAGAGTCCCTGATCATCGGCTTGGGGAGTTATCTGGCCTGGAAATTTGCCGCCGGGGCGCTGCTGGTCCTGCATCTGTTGAACAGCTACATCTACTTCGGCAAACATTCGTTCTGGTATTATGTGGGCGCCGAGGCCCAAACCCTGTTGCGGCCATTGCGTGCCGTACCGCTCCGCGCCGGCAAGGCGGATTTCGCGCCGGTCGTGGGAATCGTGCTGGTATTTTTGTTCGCGGAACTCGCTGAACGCGGTCTGGCCGTCCTCTATGCGAGGTTGCCGTTTTGAGTTTTAAACCGAGCCGTTCTCGGGTGCAGGCTTCGTTTTCGGCAGTTTGACGGTGATGGTGGCCCCGGAACCTTTGGTGCTTTCGATGGAAAGCGTGCCACCGTGCAGCCCAATCAGCCGCTTGCCGATTGAAAGTCCCAGTCCCAGCCCCTGCTGTTCGTGCATTCTGCGATCGAACTGCATGTAAGCACCGATGCGCGTAATCTGTTCGGTGGAAAACCCGCAACCCTGGTCGCTGACGGACAAGACGGCCACGTTAAATGCCTCGTGCAGCTTGACGTGCACGGGCGTGCCGGGTTCTGAAAATTTGAAGGCGTTTTGGACCAGTTCATCCACAATTTTTACGAAATATTCCTCGGCCATGGGCACGGCAACGTCCGACAATTCAAGGGTCAAATCCCGGGAACGATTGGCGTGCGTCGCCAGCGCGTTTGCCTGCTTTTCAATCAACGGAACCGGATGTTCCGTCTGCCCGATCCGGAGGGCGTTGATATTTTTAGGGTCACTGGCAACCAGTTCGAGCTGCGCGTAGATCAAAAAGTTTTCAATCAGCCGTTCCAATCGCCGGCCCGACTGGTGGATGACATGGCCCATTTCCGCGACTTCCGCGGCCTTGAGCGTGGCCGTGTCCGTGGCCAGCATTTCACCATAAGCCAGAATGCCGTTCAGGGGCGTGCGCAGTTCGTGCGGCAGCATCAGGCTGATGTTGTCGCGCAGGCTGGCGAGTTTGCGTTCAGCCTCATCGCGCACGGTCTGGGCCTTTTTCAGGCGCGCATCCACGGCGGCATACAGCGCGTCCGTGGTGAAAGGTTTTGGCAGATAATCGTCCGCACCCAGTTCCATGCCGTGTCGCATGCCGGCGTTGTCGGCCAGCCCGGTCATGAGAATGAACGGAATGGCGGCGGTGGGAGCCTCGTTGCGTAGGGACGCCAGCGTCAGATATCCGTCCACCTTTTCCATGTTGATGTCGCACAGGATCAGGTCGGGCAGCTCCTTCCGCGCCCGCTCAATGCCATCCGCGCCGTTGGGAGCTTCGATGACTTCGAAGCCCTTTTGCTTCAGCGCCAGATGAATCATCTCGCGCAGCCATTCTTCGTCATCGATTACCAGGATTCTTTTCACGGTAAGTACGCCCCAAGTTCAGCACGAATCATGCCTTATCCCCGGCCCGGTCGGACGTATTTCCCCGGTTTTACAACCGAAACCGGCGGTGGCCCCTACTTCCGCTCTTCCAGAGGCACATAATGATTCAGCGTGCGCCCGGTGTAGACTTGCCGCGGGCGGCTGATGCGGCTCTTCGTGTCTTCCATGATTTCCTTGTAATTGGCAATCCAGCCGGGCATCCGGCCGATCGCGAAAATCACGGGGAACATCTCCACCGGAATACCCAGCGCGCGCATGATGATGCCGCTGTAAAAGTCCACGTTGGGATACAATTTGCGCTCCACAAAATACGGATCTCGCAGCGCCGCTTCCTCCAGATGCTTGGCAATGTCCAGCAACGGGTCGGCCACGTTCAACTTGGACAGGACTTCGTCGCACGCCTTTTTAATGATCTTGGCGCGTGGATCGTAATTTTTATAGACGCGGTGGCCAAAGCCCATGAGTTTTCGGCCGCTGTTTTTGTCCTTCGCCGCCGTGATGAATTTCGAGCCGTCATCGCCTTCCCGGTGGATTTCCACGAGCATTTCAATCACCGCCTGGTTGGCGCCGCCGTGCAACGGCCCCCACAACGCGCACACGCCGGCCGACGCGCTCGCAAACAGATTGGCCTGGCTCGAGGCCACCATGCGCACGGTCGAAGTCGAACAATTTTGTTCGTGATCCGCGTGCAATAGAAAAATCAAATCCAGCGCCTTCACGATCTCCGGTTTCAATTCGAAATCCTCGTACGGCGTGGAAAACAGCATGTGCAAAAAGTTGGCCGTGTATTTGTACGCTTTCTTGGGGTAAATCAGCGGCAGGCCCCGTGATTTGCGATAGGAATAGGCCGCAATGGTGCGCACCTGGGAAATCAGCTTCGCCGCGTAGATGTCAAACTGGTTCGACTTGCCCCAGCGCCAGTTCATGAGTTCCTCGTCGAAACAGCTGGTCGCGTTGATCATGGCCGAGAGGATCGCCATCGGGTGCGCGCCCGTGGGAAAGCTCTCAAAGTGATACTTCATGTCCTCATGCAGGAATTGATATTCCGTGAACAGGTCGGAGAATTTCCGCAACTCCGCCCGCGTCGGCAGGTCGCCGTAAATAATCAGATAGGCGGCCTCGATGAAGGTGGATTTCTCCGCCAATTCTTCAATCGGAATGCCGCGGTAACGCAAGATCCCCTTTTCGCCGTCGATGAAGGTGATTTTGCTGATGCATGAGCCGGTATTGCCGTAGCTCTCGTCCAGCGTGATATAGCCCGTGTTCGCGCGCAGGGACGAAATATCCACCGCCTTCTCGCCTTCGGTGCCTTCCAGCGTCGGCAGCGAATAGACTTTCCCTTCCAATTCCAGTTTTGCCTCTTTGTTCATGATGTCGTCATCGTCGTTTTCGACAATTTGTGGTCAAAAGCGCAAATTGGCAAGGCGTGAAAGCAGAATTTTGGGGAAATCCCGGCGCCGATTTCGCTGGTGCATGGTTCACCTTTTTGACTCAATCCCCGCACATCCATGAAACGCTGGGCCGCCCTCACCGTCCTGCTCTATGCGCTCGCCCTGCTGCTGCTGACCGTGCCGGTCATTGCCATCGCCTTTGGCGGTTGGGCCAAAGGCGGCAATGGCATCGGGTGGCTCGGCGCCCTGAAGACCTATTCCTACCTGGGTTATTGGATCTGGCTCGCCGTGCTCGTCGGCGGACAGGCCTTGCTTCTGTTATTGCCCATCCATATCGCTGAACGCCGACTGCCGGCGCGACGCCCCTTGAAACTGCCCGTCATCGTCGGCGCGTTCCTTCTAGCCAATCTTTTTGTCGCCGGGGTTTTCTCCCTGCTTTGTGCCATATTCAAGGAAAACGCTCTCGAAGCTTCTAATCTGCCGGGCCTGTTTCTCAACATCGCAAATTACCTGTATGACAACCCGGCCACCAATGCGTCCGTTCCCGGCTGGCAAGCCGTTTTAAGCATCTTCGTTCCCGTGCTCGTTTTCTGGTTGATGTGGTCGGTTATTTTCCGTCGCGCCACCAAATCCGATGAGCCCGAAGCACTGCTTAAACGGCTCACCCGCTGGCTCCTGCGCGGCAGTATCCTCGAACTTCTCATCGCCGTGCCCAGTCATGTCATTGTGCGCCGACGCGACGATTGCTGCGCGCCCATTGGCACGTTCTGGGGCATCGCCACCGGCATTTCCATCATGCTGCTCTGCTTCGGTCCCGGCATTTTCTTCCTGTTTGTCGAACGTTTCCAACGGTTAAAACCGAAGGACACACATTCCACCGCCAGCCAGGAGAATTAGCTTCCCTTGGAAGTTATCCCGCAATTCTGTAGGCGAAGCCGACACTGACAATCATGGAGAGAATGAACATGGCTGCAATGTCACCAAACATGAGGTAAAGCGTCCCGGCGGTGGAAGCAAGCGCAACACCCCCGGCAATGACACCCAGCGTCATGTCGGTCCCTTTCGCCAAGAGCCGCGCGCCCAGACCGGAGAGCGCCCCGATGCAGGTGCCCATCAGCGGAAACCGGAAATCCGCCCACAGAAAGAATCCGTACATCAATCCCGCACCCAGGCCGGCGCCGAGAACGGCACCCACAATCCCCATGACCAGACTGTATTCCCCCTGCTCCTTCGGCTTTTTTGCAACTGGCGCGATCGGGCGCACGGCGGTGATGGGCGCGGGCGCGGATGGAATCGGCAGCGGTGTAACGGCCGCCGCCGGTGCGGGGGCGGGCCGATTGATGCGCAGTCCGGCACCGGGAGGAGGTGGCGCGGGGGCGGCGGGCACGGGCGACGCTACTGGTATCGGCGGGGGCGGGCTGGAAAACGCCTGGGATAAGATACCATTGGCCGCAGCGGTCCCGTCTGCGCCGCAGACCGGACAATTGACCTTCACCGGCATTCGACCGTTTACCGGCTCGACGTCAAACTTGTATTTCTGGCCGCAATCGCAAACAACTTTCAGTTCCATAAGGGCTCCCTTCCGGTTCCATCTACTGTCAACGGGGAATTTGCGCGGAGATTAATTCCGGCCCCAAATGGTGTCCACAGGTTTTTGCACAGACTGTCGGGCAACTTTGCGCCGGCAGTGTTTGCCGACCGCCAACCTGCAACGTTTTGGAATCAAACCTGCTGGACAGAAACTGAACCGCGAAATAATGTCAAAACCATGAAACCGGACAGGCTGATCTTAGCCAAAGATAGGCTGCAAACCCAGCCGCCTAGTCACTGTTAGGCGGCAGCGCACCACTCATGAGACTCACAAGCGATTGCTATTCACTGACTGATGATACGTCTCAATTCGACATTGATGCGATTATGGCACTTTTACGGTCCACCTATTGGGCTGCAGACCGCACCCGCGAGCAGGTTGAACTTTCCATACACCATTCGGTATGCGTTGGCCTCTTTCATCAGTCACGTCAGGTCGGTTTGGCAAGAGCGGTCACAGACTGTGGCGCATACAGTTGGCTTTGCGATGTTGTCGTTCATCCCGACCATCGCGGTAATGGTTTAGGGCGTTGGATGCTTGAGCGATTGCTTGAGCACCCCAACGTTGCGCCCACGCGAGTTATCCTTGTCACCAAGGATGCTCAGGAATTTTATCGAGAGCATCGGTTCGAGACGCACCCATATCAGTGTATGATAAGGCATCCACAATGAAGCCGCCTAATATCAGAATAGACCGCAAACCTACTTCACCAGCTTTGCGTCTTTGCGCCTCGGCGTGAGATTTTAACTTTTCTTTCGCCGGTTCCAGCTTACTTTGCGCGGACGTAAATGGCCCTGAAACTGTTCAACACCCTGTCGCGCTCGATCCAGGAATTCACACCGCTCGATTCCGCCGGAAAAAAGGTCGGCATGTATTGCTGCGGGCCGACGGTCTATGACTTCGCCCACATCGGCAACTGGCGTACGTTTGTCTTCGCTGATCTCGTCCGCCGTTACCTCGAATTCAAGGGCTACGCCGTCACCCACGTGATGAACATCACCGACGTGGAGGACAAAATCATCAAGCGGGTTCGTGAAACCAAAACGTCGCTCCGCGAATTCACCGGGAAATACGAGACCGCGTTCTTCGCGGACCTGAAGACGTTGAACTGCCTCGAGCCACATCAGACGCCGCGCGCCACCGGGTATATTGCCGAAATCATTGCGCTCATCGAAAAACTGGTCGCCCGCGGCATCGCCTACCAGGCCGCCGATGGTTCGGTTTATTTCAGTATCGAGAAGTATCAGGGCTGCGGCTGCACCTACGGTCGGTTGCTCAAGCTCAACTTCGACGAACTCCGCCCCGGCGAACGCACCCGGAGCGATGAATACGCCAAAGAATCGGTGACCGACTTCGCGCTGTGGAAGGCGCGCGCGCCCGAAGACGGCGACGTTTGCTGGCCCAGCCCCTGGGGCGAAGGCCGGCCGGGCTGGCACATCGAATGTTCGGCCATGAGCATGAAAGTGCTCGGCGAAAGTTTTGACCTGCACCTCGGGGGCGAGGACCTGAAATTTCCGCATCACGAAGACGAAATTGCCCAGAGCGAAGGCGCCACTGGCAAACCGTTTGCGAAATATTGGCTCCACGGGGCGTTCCTGCTCGTGGAAGGCAAGAAGATGAGCAAATCGCTCGGCAACTTTTTCACGCTGCGCGATTTGCTGGCGAAAGGTTTTACCGGACGCGAAATCCGTCATCTGCTGCTCACGGCGCATTATCGCGAGACGTTCAACTTCACGCTCGAAGGTTTGCAGGGCGCGCGCGCGGCGCTGGCCCGGATTGATGAGTGCATTTCGAAACTGCGGGACATTTCGTCGTCAACCTCCACCGGGAGCGCCGGCTTCCAGCCGGCGGGTTCACAACCGAAGGAAAATCCAGCCGCCGGCAGGATGCCGGCGCTCCCGGCAGCACTTCAACCCTTCAGCGATTCACTCGATGAAGATTTGAATATTTCCGCCGGGTGGGGTGCGGTTTTTGAATGGATTCGTGAATTGAACCGGCGTATGGCGGAGAGTTCGTTAAGCACGACCGACGCCGCGGCGGCCCTGGCGGCCTGGAATAAAATCGATTCCGTGCTCGGCATTGGCACGCCGGCAGAAGCCGAAGCTCCGGCGGAAATTGTTGCCTTGCTGGCAGCCCGCCAAGCCGCCCGCCAGGCCAAGGATTTCAAAAAGTCGGATGCGATTCGCGACGGGTTGAAGGCAAAAGGCTGGACCATCGAAGACACGACCCAAGGATCGAAGCTGAAGAAGATTTAAACACGAATGCCCGAAACAGAATCCGGCGAGAAATTTCTTTCGTGTGTTTCAGGTATTTTGTGGTTTGATTCGTTGTGCCAATCGTAAATCATCAATCGTAAATCATAAATGGCAAGAGGCCTGTTCATCACATTTGAGGGCACGGAAGGCTGCGGCAAATCCACGCAGATTGAACTGCTCGCCAAAACGCTGCGCGTGCTCGGCTACCGCGTCCACATGCTGCGCGAGCCGGGCGGCACGCCCGTGGGCGAGGAAATCCGCCACACCCTCAAGCACAGCAAGGCCAACGTGGCCATGACCCCGGAAACCGAATTGCTGCTGGTGAACGCCAGCCGGGCGCAGCTCGTCCGGGAAATCATCCGCCCCGCGCTGGCCGTCGGTGAGGTCGTCCTGTCCGACCGCTTTTACGATTCGACCACGGCATACCAGGGTCATGGCCGGGGGCTCGATCTGGCGCTGGTGAAAAGCGTGATTGATGTTGCCGTGGGCGACACCCGGCCGGATTTGACCTTGTTTCTGCACGTGTCACCCGAAGTCAGCGCGGAACGGCTGCTGTCGCGGCAATCCACCCTGCCCTTCATCCGCGACCGGATGGAAGAAGGGGACCGGAACTTTTTTGCCCGCGTCGCCAAAGGCTACGAGGCCATTGCCGCCGCCGAACCCCGGCGCGTACAGGTGGTGGACGGCGCCAGCTCCATCGAGTTTGTCTGCGCAAAAATCTGGGAACAGGTGCAGCCCATCCTGCCGCGCGTCGGGCGTTGGTGAACAAACTTGCCGAATTCCCGGCAACGAATACGTTGGCAACATGAATGAAGGCAATCTGAACGAAATCGAGGAAAAAATCCGCGAGGCGAAGTCCATCAGCGAGGAACGCAAACGCGAGCTGCTCCAACTGCTCGGCACGCTGAAAGCCGAGATTGGCCGGCTCTCCAAAACGCACGACGAGCAGGCGCAGAGCATCGCCGGTTTTGCGGAGCTCTCGGCCCATGAAGCCACGCGCCGGCAACAAAATCCGGATTCATTGCGCCATTCGCTGGAGGGACTGCGATCGTCCGTCGAGGGTTTTGAAAAATCACACCCGCAACTCGTCCGGATCGTGGACAGCATCAGCAACATGCTGTCGAACCTGGGAATCTAATTGTGGGAGGGACGGCGTGTCGCCGTCCCTGACTGCTCGTAAAATTGGGGACGCCGACACGGCGTCCCTCCCCAAACACATATCAGTCTTCCCGCGGCTCCAGTTTCGCAATGGCCGCCATGATTTCATCCGCGATTTCCTGGTAAATTTCCTTCAGCCGCGGCTTGGAACAGGTCTTCGCCTCGGCGCGCCATTGTTCAAAACTCATCGGCCGGCCATATTTCACGGTGATCCGTTTAGGGCGCGGAAATTTTACGTGGCGCCCATACGCCTCGTACGTGCCAAACACGCGCACCGGCACGACCGGGGCGTTGGATTTGATCACCACCAGGCCGATGCCCGAACGCGCGGGCTGCAAACGGCCATCGCGCGTTCGCGTGCCTTCCGGAAACAGAATGATGCCGCCACCGGCGAGCAGCCGGTCGAGAATCGCCTTCAAGCCCGCCGCACCGCCGCCGTCGCGGTCCACCGGCACGGCATTCCACGAACGCAGGAGCGCGCCGATGCCGGGAAATCGAAACAGGCTTTCGCGGGCGAGATAATTGATGCCACGGCTCAACCCGGCGCCCACCAGCGGTGGATCCAGAAAGCTCGCGTGGTTGGAGGCCAGAATCACCGCCCCGGTCCCGGGCACGCGTTCCGGATTGAAGACCCGCCAGCGAAAATACGTCGCATACCACGCGCGAAAAAAAAGCCAGCCGAGGCGATACGAGAAATTCATTGTTCCGCCAGCCGTTTCCTGACCTCCGCAATGATGAGCCCGCTTGTTTGTTCGGACGTCAGGTTTGAATTGTTGATGACCTTCGCCCCCAACGGAACCATCAGCGGGGCGACGGCGCGCTGGCTGTCGCGCTGGTCGCGCATGGCCAGGTTTTCCCGGACGCCGTCGGCGGCGCGGCGGCGCGATCGTTCCTCCAATTGGGCGTCCAGATAGAATTTGAAATCCGTTTCCGGAAAGACATTTGTGCCGATGTCGCGGCCTTCCATGACGAGATTGCCGAACTGCAGGCATTCGCGCTGGCGTTTGACCATCCATTCGCGCGCCTTCGGCACGGCGGCCACATGCGGCACGGCGGCGCTGACTTCGCCGGTGCGGATTTCCCTCTCGGGAAAATAGCCGTCCACCAACAATCGGGCCGCGCGCAGGCCGCCGGTGTCCACACAATGCAGGACGGCCTTCCACTTGCGGCACGCGGCGGCGACGGCTTTGGCGTCCGACACGTCGATCCGGTGGCTGAGGCAATACCACGCCAGCGTGCGATACATCGCCCCCGTGTCCACGTAAACACAGTCGAGTGCCCGGGCCACCAGTTTGGCGTTCGTGCTCTTGCCGCTCGCGCTGGTGCCATCGATCGCTATGATAATTTGCGGTTTCATCAAATCGTAATCTTAATCGGCAAATAAATCCTCGATGGCCAGCGTTTGTCCCGTCTTCGCATCCAAAATCATCGCCCCCAAACCCGGCGGCGGCGGCGTGGCAAACTTTTGGAAGAAATTCGGAAAGGTCTTTTTCACACAGGCCGGATTCCTGATTTTGATGCCCGGCACCTTCAGGCCCAGCGTCGCAAAACACATCGCCATGCGATGGTCGTTGTAAGTTTCAATTTCCGCGCCATGCAGCGGCGAAGGGTAAACCGTCAGGGTGTCGCCTTCCTCGACGACTTTGGCGCCGCACTTGGTCAATTCCGTGTGCACGGCGGAGACCCGGTCACATTCCTGCACGCGCAGGTGGCCGAGATCCGTGAATTTCACCGGATGATTCGCGAACGGCGCGGTCACCATCAAGGTCATGATGCTGTCGCCCAGATCAGCTTCCCGGGAAACCGTTTCGGGAAGAATGCGGTAGTTCAAAAACTTTGTATCAATTTGAAAACCCGCTCCGAGGATCGGCCAGCGCATTACGGTGACAGGATGCGCTTCGGTCTGGGCGGAACCGGCCGCCAGCCAGCCAGCGGCGAGGAAATAACTGCCACTGGACGAATCGGGGTCAACGGGATAGACGCCTCCCTTCATGCCGCGTTCCGGATGCCGGCTTTGCTTCCGGCTCCAGTAAAAATACGCGCACATCTCGCGGGTCATGTAAACATAAGGGGATTCCTCGATGTTTTCGCCGACGATTTCGACCTGCCAGCCGGCGGCCAGCGAGCACATCAACAGCGCGCTGGCAAACTGCGAACTTTCCTCGATGCTCACCTGGCATTGGCCCGCGCGCGGACCCGCTCCGTGAATGACGGCGGGGAGCCGGTCGTTCGGCGAATCCACGCGATAACCCAGCTGGCGCAAGGCCTGAAACAAGGCCGCCTGCGGGCGTTCGTGCATCCGGGGCACGCCGCTCAAACGATAGGCGCCGCGGCCCAGACAAACGAACGCCGCGAGAAACCGGGCCGCCGTTCCGGAGTTGCCCACAAACAATTCCATCGGTTTTTCCCCGGTCCCCGTACCGCCCTGCGGCAGGATTTTCCCGCCCAGACCTCCCACCGTGATGGTGCGGTTGCACAACTCCTCCGGATCGGGCGCGACGTTGACCACGAAGCCGAGCTGCTGCAGGCACTCCACCATGATTTGCGTGTCCTCGCTCCAGAGGGCGCTCTCCAGCGTGACCGCGCCGTCCGCCAGCGCCGCCAGGATGAGTGCGCGGTTGGTGATGCTCTTGGAGCCGGGCACGGTGACTTCCGCGTGCACCGGTTTATCGAGCGGCACGATTTCGATGAGGTCAGGTAAAGGCATGTTAACCGCGGATCCCGCGTTGCCGGACAGATGGACACAAATGAAAATGGATGGATGGATGGATGGATAAATGGAGAATTGGCGTTTTCACCAATCCATCAATCCATTTATCCATCGATCCAACGATTGTATCCGGGTTCATCGAGGGTTGATTCATTCCGGCGACGGCGAAGCGCAACGCGCGCACCAATGATCGCGACGGGCTTTGGCGGTTTCAAAAAACCTCGTGACCGCCTTTCCATCGGCTTTGGCCAGCCACGTTTGAAATTGACACAACTCCGCAATGAAGCCGGTCAAAGCTTTCGTCAGATTTTTACGGTTCGCCAGCGCGATGTCGCGCCACATTTCCGGTGAACCGGAGGCAATGCGCGTCGTGTCCCGGAACCCGTTGGCACAAAGCGCCGCCTGATGTTTGAGGCCTGACGGATTCAAAATATGACCGGCCAGACCTGCCGCCACCACATGCGGCAGATGGCTGGACCGGCTGACGAGCAAATCGTGTTGTTCGGGCGCCAGCCGCAACGTTCGCGCGCCCAGCGCCTGCCAAAACTGCTCAACCTTGCGAACCGCAGCCGGATTCGATTTTTTGGTCGGCGTCACGACGCAGATGGCGTTCACGAACAAATCCGCGCTGGCGGCGCCCACCCCGGTTTTTTCCGCCCCGGCCATGGGATGGCTGCCGACAAAATGCGCGCCGGCCCGGGCCACGAGCGATTCGAGCTCGCGCACGACACTGGCTTTCACACTGCCGACGTCGGTAACCAGCGCGCCGCGCTTCAATGCCGGGAGCATTTCCCGGACGCGGGAACGCATTTGCGCCAGGGGCGTGCACAGAATCACCAGGTCGGCGTCCCAGACGGCGGCCAGCAAATCGGTGGTGGCAAAATCCACCGCGCCCGCCTTTTCACAATCCTTCAGGCTGGCGGTGCGCCGGACGAAACCGCCCACTCCCCCGCGTGAAGCGAGCTTGCGGCGTTTCACGGCCAGGCCGATGGACCCCCCGAGCAGACCGACGCCGATGATGGTGATTTTGTGAAACGGCACGCGGCGAAGATAGCGGATGGAGGACGCCGGATGAAAGATGGAAATAGCGGCGGTAGATGCATCCAAAAGCGTCAGAGGGCTGGCGCAGTCCAAGGCGATCACGCGTAAACCGGAGTCGCCAAAATATCCGAAAGGTCCTGGAGTGCGGCAGCCCGCCGCCACCTTGTAATATTATGGGGCAACCCCCGCCGAGTTGTTGTTTGCCGATTTGAAGCACGCATCCATCACCCGTTGCGTTTGCAGCGCCCACATTGGCCATTCGTCGTTCAACTTGCCGGAAAAAACCTGGTTGGCAAAGTTGCGGAACATGAGGGTGTTCTGCGCAACCGCATGGCCAAGGTCAGCCGGATCGGAAGCCGGCGTTGGTGCTTGGGCCCGGGTCGGAACCCGGACCTCCGTCCGATTGACCTCAAAGGCCGGTTCATAGCCGTTGAACGGATGGACAAAATCGGGCATCCGCAGCCAGCCATCCCGGCCACTGACAAAAACCCATTGCTGCGGGGCGGCGAGAAACGAACAGTAGAATCCCGCTGAAACGCCACCATCAAAAACCAGTTCGGCGGAAAAGTCGGTGGGCGCGGGTACCCGGCCGCCGGCCGGCCCGGATTGCGAGAGAATCCGGCCCGTGACGGTATGCGGCAGCCGCCACTTCACCGCCCACAGCGTGAACCGGATGCAATACCAGCCCAGATCGCCAAGGCAGCCGGTCGGTTCCAGCCGTCCGTCCACGCGGATGTTGGTGTCGGAAAATCCGCCGGTGCCGAGAAAACTGAACGCCGACTCAATCCGCCGCATCGGGCCGACGCTTTTATCATCGTCCAACATTTCGCTAACCCTGGGCAACCGGGGGTTGTGCATGAACATCACGCCATCCATGAATTGCACGCGATGTTTGCGACAGGCGTCGGTCATCTCCTGGACATCGGGAAAACCGATGCCGCACGGCTTTTCGCAAACCACATGCTTGCCGGCCGCCGCCGCGCGCAACACCCATTCCTTGCGCAGCCCCGTCGGCAACGGAATGTAAACAGCATCCACGTCCGGCGACGCGAGCAGTTCCTCATAACTGCCAAGCGCGGCGGGTTCGGCGGCAAAGGGAAACTCGGCCTGAAGTTTACCGATGAATTCGCGGCTGCGCCCCGCGTCCCGGCTGGCCACGGCCGCGACGACGGCGTTGCCGGAATTGGAAATCGCCTTCCAGTTCTGGCGGCCGATGTTGGCCGTGCTTAAGATTCCAAACCGCAGTGGTTTCATAAATTCAATCATCATCTTTGTAGGAGACGACGTAAGGAGTCTCAGATTTTATTCAGTTCGAGTCTCGTCACCTCGACTCCTACAGGCCTCCCGCACACTTTCCAAAATCACGTCGGCCAGATGCGGCTCGCTGCCGATGGCGGGCGCGTACCAGACCAGTTTGCTGTTTTTTTCAGTCGGATTGCGCCAGACCGGCTGGCCGGCGGCCAGCCGTTGCGAAACCGCCGCCCGGGATTCGCCCAGCAAAACCGGAATATCTTCCCGCGTGTGCAGCCCGTCGCTGATAAAAAACGGCACGACGACGAGATTTTTTGTCTGCGCGAGCTGGTAGCATTCGGGAATGCGCGGGCTTTCTTCAAGAAAAATCGCGTGCACACCGGCGTAAAGGTTCATCGCCCGCAGCAAGGCCACCTGCCGGTCAACCGGTTTGCGTGAATTCTCGTTTTTCTCCGTGCCATGCCCGGCAATGAACAGCGTGAGCTCTCCCGGCCGGGGCGCGCGGGGGAATGGAAACTTTTCAACAATTTCCCGGGCGCGGGACAGGATCACGCCCGTCATGCTGTCGTGCGAACCAACGGGACGGCAGTAAATCCGTGTTGAATGTTGAGTGTTGAGCGTTGAAAGACCAGGGGCAAAACCAAGCTCGCGGGGGATGACTTCACTGGCGAAATAGCCTTCGCTGATGAAAAGCGGTGCGATGAAGACGCGCGGCGCGGAAAGTTTCGCGAGGACCCGCTTGATTTGCGGTTGCTGTTTCCAGAACGCCTCGTGGACTTCGGCGAAAAGGCTCCGGCGGCGCAATTCCGCCGCGTGTTGACGGACCGGCGCGGCGGAATCGGCGTTTTGCTCCGTGCCGTGACCCAGCACCACGAGCGCGGCATCGGTAAAAGTATTGTCCACGCGAAAGGGTTAGCCCAGGAACGGGCCATTCGCAAGCTGGCCATCCGCAAAAGTGCATTTTGATTGAAACCTTTTTACCGTTGGCCCATCTTAAGTTCAAATTGTCCGGGAAATAAGCAAACCATGAAAATCAAGACTTGGATCAAACCCGCCTCGGTCCTGGCCATTCCGCTGGGTTTGGCGCTGGCCGCGGCCGCCGATGATGCCGTGCCGGGCACGCTGCCGCCCGCCGCCACCAAACCGGGCGTGACCTACACGGGAGACATCAAACCGATTTTGGACAACTCGTGTGCCAAGTGCCACAGTGGCGACAAGCCCCGGGGCCACTTGAAGCTCGACAGTCTCGCGGGCGTGTTCAAGGGCGGCAAGGACGGCAAGGTGATCGTCGCCGGTGACAGCGCCAAAAGCATGCTCATCCAGGCGGTCGCACACCTGAGCAAGGACGATATGGATTGGATGCCGCCGCTTCACAACCGGGCGAACATCGGCCCGCTGACGCCGGAACAGATCGGCCTGTTGCGCGCGTGGATCGATCAGGGCGCGAAATAGTTCGTGGTTTTGATTGTTTGGGAGGGATGCCGTGTCGGCGTCCCCATTTTCGCAAATCAGTCAGGGACGGCGGCACGCCGTCCCTCCCACATTACAACGGTGACAACGGCGCGCGTTTTTGTTCGCGCAACTTCTGCTGCTGGCGCAGCAATTCATTTTGTTCCGCTTCGGGCATGCCCGGCTGGCTGATTTTTTGGGTGAGGCTGGCGATTTGCCGGTCCAAAAATTGATTCCGCAATTTCGACGCGACGTCGCCCAGCTGCTGTTCGGGATTGGGAATTTTGCGGTCTTCGGCCACGGCTTCGGTGATGAGACCCCGCATTTCGGGCAATTCGCATTCGTCCAGAAACGCACCGAGACTCTTCCAGGTTTCATTCGTCTGCGCGGCGAGTCGTTGCGCGACAATTTGCCGCACGAGCGGATGGGAAATCCAATTCACATCCAGATGCAGCGCCGCCCAGGCCACCAGATCGTCGTGCAACAGCAACAGTTTCAGCAGATGAAATTCATGATTCGGCGGACGTGACGGTTCCGACTGGCCGGCCATCGGTTCAGCCTCGCCCTGGTCCGGTTCGGTTCTCACCGCTGGAACCTTTTTGAATTCGGCCCGCACGGCCTCGGGCGCAACCCCCAGCCGCAATGCGGTTTTTTGCGCGTAGGTGTCAATCAAGACGGAGTTGGCGGTTTTATGAATGGCCTCGGCCATGTCATGTAAAATGGTGTTCCGGCCCTTGTCGCTGTTGGCATCATTCTGCGCGCACAGCCGGTTCAAATAGTAATCGAAAAATCCCCCGGCATTTTCAACGAGCTTGCGAAAGGCTTCGCCGCCGTTGGCCTTGATAAAACTGTCCGGGTCGTGCGGCGCGGGCACGACGGCGACGCGCACCGCCAGGCCGGACGCGAGCAGATGGTCGAGTGAACGCACGGCGGCGTTCTGGCCGGCTTCGTCCGAATCGAAACAGAGCACGACCTCGTCCGCGTACCGCTTGAGGATGCGTGCGTGCTGATCGGTGAAGGCGGTGCCCTGCGGCGCGACGACGTTTTGCACGCCGCCCATGAAGCAGGCGATCAAATCCAGCTGGCCTTCGCAGACCACCGCAAACCCGGCGTCGAGGATGGCGCGTTTCGATTTGTCGAGGCCGAAGAAAATCCTGCTCTTGGTGAAAATCGGCGTCTCCGGCGAGTTGACGTATTTGGCCGTTTTTTCGTCGCCGGACAAAATCCGGCCGCTGAAACCGATTACCCTGCCCTGCTCGTCGCAAATGGGAAAGATGAGGCGCCCGCGGAAACGGTCATAGTAATGCCGGAAGGCAGACGCCTGAGGCCGGAGATCCGATTTCACACTTTCGCTTTCCGACTTCTGACTTCCGGCTTCTGACTTCTGAATAATAAGTCCGGCCTTTTCGACCAGCGGCAGGTCGTGGTCCTTGCTTTTGGCCCAATTGACCGTGTCATCCCACAAATCCGGCGCGGCGCCGAGGCGGAAGAGTTTTACGGCGTCAGCGGATACACCGCGTTTGGCCAGATAATCGCGGGCCATCTGCCCGGCGGCCTCATTGAGCAGGCAATTCTGCCAGCGTTGCGCGATTTGCTCGTGAATCTGGAGTAATTGGTCCTTGAGATGACGGGTTTGCTGTTCGGCGGGGTTTTGATCAAATTCGAGCGGAACCTTCGCACGGTCGGCCAGGCGGCGCACAGCGTCGACGAAACCGATGTTTTCGTATTCCTTGACGAAGGTGAACACGTCACCGCCCTTGTGGCAGCCGAAACAATGGAATATCTGCCGGTGCGGATTGACGTTGAAGCTCGGGCTTTTTTCCTTGTGAAAGGGGCAGAGCGCGACAAAGTTCGCCCCGGCCTTTTTCAACGGCAGATACGAGCCAATGACATCCACAATGTCACTGGCCGCGCGGATGCGTTCAAGGATTGCAGGAGGTATGGTGCCCGCCATGCTGGTTCAGTGCCGGTCTCCGCCCGCCCGCCAAAGCCGGTTATTGAGCCGGCTCATCGGGTTCGGGTTTGGTGCCGCTCGTCGTGGTGGGTTCAATCAGCAACACGCCGAGATATTTTCTAATGTAAGGTCCGGTGAAGGACTTTTCAAACACCTGACTCTGCACGGTGTATAAATCGGGAAATAAATGCGCGCCATACCAGCGTTCCTGGTACTGGTTGTTGTCCTCGATTTGCGCCGTGGTGTAGTGGCGTGCGTTCAAAAAGGCCAGCGCAAAAATCAGCATGCAGGCGTACCGGACCAGGCCGGAAGGCATGCCGAGGTAGTACTCGGCGTTGCCGAACAGGTTGCTCCCGAATAATTTCAAACCCACCGTGCGTTTGATGAGCGAGCAGAACAAAAACACGACCGCCGCCAGAATGGCGTATGCCAGCAGATTGCCGATCAGCGGATCCAGTTTCACCATCTGGGCGATCGACTGGGCCACCATGGCGTAAAACAAGCCGCTGACCAGAATCACGGCGAGCCACTGAAACAACGGCAGGATTTCCTTCGACATGCCGTTTTTACGGCCGCGAAAGAGACCAAATCCGAGGATGAACACGACCACCACGTCGAACCAGTTTACCGGTAAATTATCGGACGTCAGCGATTGTATGGCATTGGCAAACATAGACCGAGATTAGATTCTTCGACCACCTGTTCCAGCAACATTCATTCCATGCTAGGGCGGATTCGACGAGAGCCAGAACTGGATATCCGCCGCCTGTGAATTGCGCGGATCCAGTTGCAATACTCGCAAATACTGCGCCCGCGCCCGCGCCACGTCATGGAGTTGCTGCGCGTAAAGGTTGCCGAGCGCGAGATGCGCGCGGACATCACCCGGATTCGAGGCGAGCAATATTTTTAACTCATTCGCGGCGTCGGGCACATAACCGGCCGCCTTCAGGGCCAGGGCAAAATTGTAACGCGCGTCGGACGAATCCGGCCGGATGACCAGCGCCATTTCATAGGCGGGCAGCGACTGATCAAAATTCCCCAAACGGTAGGCCATCACGCCGGAATTATATTGCGCTTCAAACCAGCCCGGATCCAGGTCCGCCGCCGCGCGATACGAATTCAGCGCATCCAGATACTGCCGGTCCCGTTCAGATTGCTGCGCCTGCGTAAACGCGCGTCCCGCCGCCTGCCGGTCGCCCGCCCCGGGCCGGGCCGGCGAAAGATACAAATATTGCGGAAAGGCCGGCGGCGCGGGCTGAACCATGCGAAACGGTTTTGACGGGTTGTGCATGGGGGTGCCGAACGCCGTGAGATTGCTGGCTTCGGGTTTCGACGCCGGCTTCACCGGATTACTGTTGGCATCGGATGGCGACAATGGCGTCACCTTCGGCTCCGGCGAGGTGCCGCGAAACCAGTTCATCGGATTGAGCGGGTTCGAAGCCCGCGGTTTCCCGTTGCCTGGCTTCGGCGGCGTCCCCGCGGCCGCGTACGAATTCTCCTCTGCGGCAGACGAATTTTGCGTTCCTGTGGCGGCGGACGGCGATTGGGCCTCGGTATCTTCGGACGCTGAATTGGCGCTGGAGGGAGTCCAGGTACTGGTCGCCGTCCGCTGCGTCGGCGGTGGGCTCGACGACGCGGAAGCCGCGGTGCCATTCATTTGTTGCTCCAAATCATTGGCGATGGCGTTCACCTGGTCCCAATCCGCCCGACGCGGGGTCAACGCCAGATACGCGCGGTAATTTTGCAGGGCAAGCGTGTTGTTGCGCAAATACTGCCGGGCCATCGTCGCCAGGTTCAACAGTGCGGGCGCATACTCCGGCTGCGCCCGGTTGGCGGCGGCGAAATACTGCACCGCTTCGCGCGGATGACCCCGCTGCATCTGGGCGAGGCCCAGACCATTCCACGCTTCGGCGTTGTTGGTATCCAGGGCCAGCGCGGCGCTGAAACTTTTTTCCGCCGACGCGAGGTCGCGGAGGCGCAGTTGGGCAACGCCCATTTTGGTCCAGCCCTCCGGGGCCTTGCTGCGGCGGAGCACATAGGCGGTGAACTCAATCTTCGCCACGTCCGGCTTGTTCTGTTCCAGCCACAAACAGCCGAGATTGTAATGGGCCTCCACCAGATCACGGTCCAGGGTCAGGGCGCGTTGATACGCGAGCGCGGCGTCGGCCGGCTGACCGGTGTGCTGGTAGGCGACGCCCAGATAATTCCAAGCCTGTGCGTTCGTGGACATCAGCGACGTCGCCAATTTCAGTTTCTCCACCGCGTCAGGATAATCGCCGCGAACCAGAAGCTTTTCCCCTTTCAACAACGCGCGCGGCCCGGGCGGCCCGCAGCCGGTAAGGAAAACGGCGAGCGCCAGAAAAAAGGCCATGCCGCACCGGGTTATGTTTTTTGTGGCCAGCATCGGCGTTGGTGGTAGCATCCGCGCCTTGAAGTGTCAAGAAACGCACTGGCCCAGTTCATTCGTGTATTTTGCCGCCTGATGGCGGCAGGCGCCCTCGGGCTTGCCTGCCGGCAGGTTTCGGGCGCAGATTTGCCGTTGCGTCAGGCCGACAGCGCACACGCGCGGGTGCTGATCGTCGAACACCCGGACGCCACCTATCGATACCAGCCGGATGATGCGGCGGTCCAGGACATGGTCGACCGCGGCCTGACCCATTTCACCGGCAAACCGACGGTCGTGGCGGCATGGCTCAGCCTCGTTTCGACGCAGGACGTTGTGGGCATCAAGGTTTATTCCACCGCCGGGCCGATCAATGGCACCCGCCCCGCGGTCGTCGCCGCGGTGATTCACGAGTTGCTGAATGCGGGCCTGCCACCGGAACATATCATCATCTGGGACCGGAACAGTGGTGATTTGCGGGCCGCCGGATTTTTCAAACTTGCCGCCCAACTCGGCGTGCGGGCCGCCGGCAGCGCCGAGGCGGGTTACGACCCGACCAATTTTTATCTGCCCGACACCCCCATCATCGGCCAGCTCGTGTGGGGTGATTATGAATTCGGTGAAAAGGGGCCGGACATTGGCAAACGATCCTTCGTTTCGAAGCTGGTCACCCGCCATATCACCAAAATCATCAGTATCGCGCCGCTGTTGAACCAGGATTCCGCCGGCGTATGCGGCCATCTTTACGGTCTGGCCATGGGTAGCGTGGACAATACCCTGCGTTTTCAAGGCGACCCCGGACGGCTGGCCGTAGCCGTGCCGGAAATTTATGCGTTGCCAGTGCTCGGCGATCACGTCGTCTTCAACATTACCGACGCGCTCATTGGCCAGTATGCCGGCGGTTCAAAGGGATTATTGCAATATTCCACGGTGCTGAATCAGCTTTGGTTCAGCCGCGATCCGGTCGCGCTCGACACGCTCGCCATCAAGGAGCTCGATCGCGAACGCCAGCTCATTGGCGCACCGGGATTCACCCCCAATCCGGATCTCTATGCCAACGCCAACCTGCTTCAGCTGGGGGTGAACGATCCCGCCAGGATTCGGGTGGATAAAATTCATTGAAAAACCAGACGGGAGCCGTCCGGCTCAGCCGGTTGCCGGCTCGCTTTGCCGTGCGCGCCTTTCCTTTTCAATGGCGTCCTTTTTCTGGCGCAGGCATTCCGGGCAGATGCCGTGCGTCGTTGGTGTGTCAAAGCCCTGCTCCATGAACTCCTCGAGCGGCATCCATTCGCCCTTGTAATCAATGCGCCGGCACCAGGAACACACGCGCAGGAAGTCTTCCAGTTGCCGGACCTGCTTCAGCAACCGGCGTGTCGAATTGCTCACCAACAGCCAGACGGCCAGAAACAGCAGCATCTCCAGCGTCGGCCGGCGGTAAAGGACCACGAAGGGATGACCGGAGAATATCAACGCAGGCAATTGCAGCAACTCATCCAGAAAACAAAGTACGATGACCGCCAGAAACCCGACATTTTGATAGACCACGATCCTTGCCAACTGCGAATTTTTTACCATAACGACAACGTCATCTAACAACTTGCGGCAGGCCGGCGGTCATTTTCTCAAATGACCTTTGGTTCCCTTTACTTTATCGCCCCGGCCACAACCACCGCCAGTTCGTCGAACCGGTCAAACGGAACGCATAAATTGTGCCGCGGTTTTTCGCCGTTCGATAGATTGAAAGTCAGCGTGCACCACCAAACTGTTCCACCAGCGCCACAACATTCTGACAGCTCGTGTGGATGGAAGTTCAATCCGACGCGGGAGAAACAAAATTCGACTCCAAAACCTGGGAAAAATCATCACCCATTCCCATAAACGGCGAATCGGGCATCGGCTGATTGTCGGTTGGCTAAGGCAACAGGGTTTCAACCTTCCACCCGCTGATGCGGCTGCTTATCAGATGTCTCGTCGGCCCTTCAATCCGACCCGATGCCCAACCTCAACTATTTCGTTAATATCAACCTGCCATCGGGTGGCCGCCTGCGATTTTTTTTCTAACATGAAATTCACAAGGTCGGTGCCGAAATCAGCTCCAGTCGGAAGCTTTTGATGCCGTTGAGCATGAATTGGATGGCCACCGCCGCCAGCAGCAACCCCATGACACGGATGGCGATACTCATGGCAATCGGGTTCAACCAGTGCGCGCTCCGCACCGCCAGCCGGAAAATCAGATAGCTCGCCACCGCCACCGCCAGGATGCAGCCGTAAAGTGCAATGTGCTGCGGGACATTGTGTGCCTCGTTTTGGAGCAGGATCGTCGTGGAAATGGCGCCCGGTCCGGCCAGCATCGGAATGGCCAGCGGCGTGATGGCAATGTCCATCTTTTCCGCGCCGGCCTGCTTTTCCTCGCGCGTCTCCTGCACCCGCGACCGTTGCACGCGCAACATGTCCAGCGCGATGATCAGCAGCACAATGCTGGCGGCGATTTGAAACGCGGCCATGGTAATGCCGAAGATTTTGAACAGGAGCGTTCCGGCCACGGAAAACACCAGCAACACCACGGCCATCGTGACACACGCCATCCGCGCCGTGCGGAGACGCTGCTCCGGGGTGTCGTTCGGGGTCATCGCCAGAAACGCCGGCGCCGTCGCCAACGGATCCACAATCACGAACAGTGAACTCGCGGCCAGCAGGACGTATTCGATCAAACTCACGTGATGGAATTAGGGATAGATTGAAGCGAAAGTCAATGGAGAGAATAAAACCGCTCCAAAACCGGTCGGCCGTTGTGGATCGCCTTTCTGCTGCTTAAAGTAACCCCATCGAAAGTGGTCAGGCCGCGTGCGAGCCGTCGCAGAAGGGTTTGTTGTTGGAAACCCCGCAGCGGCATAGCGTCATCCGATTCCGAACTTCATAGGCTTTGCCATCGGCGGCAATCACCGGGATGCCCCCGCGCACCCAGATCGGGCCGCTGACCTTCTTCTCCGTGTCCTCAATCAACCCAAGCGACGGTTCGAATTTTGGCTCGATGGCTTTGCCCGTCTTCTTATCCCATACCACCAACCGGCCCGCCGGACAATGCGCAGCCTCATACTCCGCCAATCGCCGGGCCTCGGGGTCGTCCGAGGCCGGAACCAGGTTCCAAATCTTCCCTTTCGGGTCGCAGAACCGGGCAAAGGCACAAAGGCTCTCCGCGTCGGTGAGTCGCAGGGTCGGCCCGTCAATGGTCTCTGCCTGCTCCAGGTAAGGCTCGCGGCTGGCGGTCTCGGTCCCGTCGAACCTGACCTTCTGATGGCTGCCATCGCAGAACGGCTTGTTGCCCGAATGACCACAACGGCACAGTGAATATTGCGGCGCCGCCGGATGTTTTTTGCCCTCCCGGTAATCGAGCGAATCGCCCTCGGCATTCGTGACAATCCATTGCTCGCTGAGCCGCAGGCCGCCAGTCACGAGGTAGGGACCATTTTGGGTGACTTCGATTTTCGCGTTCGACTGTTCATTTTTTTTCATAATAAGATGGTAGGGACGCCGCGCTGCGGCGTCCGGACAGCGCAGCGCGCTGTCCCTACCTTTAAATCGCCACACTCCCGTGTTTCCTTCAACACCCAAAACTCAGCCACGATAGGCCGCCCCTGTCAATCCCGACTTGCCGGAAACCCTGCTAGGCAATCTTGCAGGGAATTACCGCATCTTCGTCGAATGTGTAAACGGCGCACATCCGATGGTAGCCATCGGCAATGATCACCTTCCCATTGGCTGAATCCCTGACCAGCAGGAGCGGCGATACAGCACTGCCGGACTCGATTTTCAGCTGGTCCTTTTTGACATGGGAATTGGTGATCCCGAGCAGCGGTAATCGGGCCGCCCGGAAAATATCCTTGGCTTTGAACTCTGACGTCGGCGCCTTTTTGATTTTTTTAACAAAGCCGGCGGCCGTCCTGGCATCGTAGATCAAAGTCAAATACGACAGGGCCGCCGGATAATCATGCTCTTCCGGCTTGCTCAACCATTTAATTTTGAATTTGGGGGACATAGTGTCATCACTTCTCCTTTTTTGGTTTCTTCTTTCAATCTGCATGAGCCGCGTCACCGTTGCCGGGTCCGGTAGAACTGGCCGGCTGTTCCCGGCGCGAGCGGCAGGGTGACAATATTGGACGCGCCCGCCAGCCACGGAGTGTTGCTGGCGTCCAACCAGTTGTTTGGGTTGCCGGTCAACTGATTCACCTGTTGCAACACGAAGCCCGGACCCGGACTCACCCAACTGACCGTGAGGTTGGTGCCGGAAAGCGCCGCCGCCAACTGCGGGGCCGCCGGCGGTTGAAAGGCGTTTGCGGGTGTGACCGCCAGTGTTCCGTCCTCGTTGATGGTTTCGCTGTCCGGCAAGGTCGTCGCGTTCACGTTGTTCGCGAAGCGGAGGTTGGGATAATCGGAAACCCACAGGTCCGCGACCACGTCGTTGCTCAACGGCGCGTAACCATCGTTCGTCAACGGCGGCCCGAAATAGTTTCCCATCACATTCACGTCCGTGGCGTTGTGGAGTGAAATGGGCGCGCGACGCCAGTCCAGAAACGCGTTGTAAAGAATCCGGATGCCGGAGGCTTCAAAACCGTTGGTCACGTAATCCGAGATGATGGCGGCGTTGTGGAATTCCACCAGTGCGAAGGCGGGTTCCGCCATGGGAATGTTGTTGCTCAGGGCTGGCTCGGAATAACTGCAATCGGAAAGCACGTTGTCCATGATGACCACATTCGTCGGCACAAAGAGGTTGAGAAACGTCGAGGTCATGGCCGGGAAGGCGGCGATGGCGCTCAAGGCCATGCCGCTGATGGTGTTGTGAGCGATGAGCGTGTTGTTCGCCCGGCAATAAATCCCGTGCTGCCGGCTGTTGCTGAACTGGTTGTCCAGGTAAACCGCCGAGGTGTCGAGGGTCTCATCCACCAGCAGCGTGTTGGTGTCGTACGTACCGGTCACAACATTCGAAATCGCGTGGTCGAAGGTGATGTCGGGCAGATTGACCGCCGTGATGGTCGCCTGGTCGAACACTTCGCCATTGGTTGCGTTGAAAAAGAGGACCGTGTCGCCGACCTGGGCTTCATACGGAATCAGGTTGGTCGGGATGGTGGTATCCTCGCCATTCTGATACACCGCAAACGTATTCGTCGGCTGGACGGGCGCGTTGGTAACGATGAACGGGCTGATGTTGGGGTTGGCCGTGTCATCGCTCAAGGCGGTGAAGTTGCATCCCTGCACCCATGGCCCGATCCGCGGATCGACGAAATAACCCCCATCAGCATTGGAAGTCCGCAGGCGGGGGGCGTTTGTACCCGCAGGCGGCGGCCCGAGCTGAATCTGGTCGTTGATTTCATTTACCAGCGACGAATACCGTCCCGAATAACTGACACCCGCGCCGGCATAGTTGGTGTTGTTCAGGAACGTGACCTGCCACGACTGGTTGACGTTGAACAACGGCGAGCCGTTCCACCGCGAAATCATGTTCCAGAGCGCGCCCGGTTGGATGGACTTCGCCTGGGCCGCAAAAGAAAGATACACCTTGAACGCACCGTTGCTGTTCGTCTGGACCACATTGGTATAAAGGCAGGCCGCGTAGCTGGCATCCGCGCCGCGGCCGGGTCGGGTCGGGTCCATGACCGTGCCCCAGAGACGCGCGGTACTGAGCGCATTCGTATCGGTGTAGTTGGCATTCGTGGGAGCCGGGTACCCGGTGTCCACCTGAAACTCAATGGCCAGTTCCTTTGGTGTATTGGTAAAGAAATTATGCGTCACCACCCCTTGCGTGTACGGCAACGGGTCGTAATCCACCGTAAACCCCTGCACAATCACGTTGGAGCACGAGATGACATTCAGAAATCCAATGCGCGGATTGGTGATGAGGATTTTGCAGCCGTTGCCATTGACCAGTACATTGGTGGCATTGGACAGCAGAAGCGGAACTCCTTTCGTCAGCGAACCGTTCGTGATGATATAGGTCGCGCCTGCCGTGAAGCGAATCTCCGTCCCGCCCGCGAAGTTGCCGACCGAATTTAAAGCGTTCGAGATGAGCAGCACGTCGTTGGTGCCGGGCGATCCGACGAAGTTCGTCTGCTGCACGAGCACCGGCAGCGTCAACAGGGGCGGTGGCCGGGGCAGCCAGTCCACCGTAGCCGCGGTGGCCCAACGCGCGGTCGGAGGGGTGAGATTCGTGGACATTTGGAAAATCAAATAGCGCGGCGTGATGGAGCCCGCCGAGTTCGTCACCGGCCACTGGTCAAAAATCAGGTTGGTCACACCGCTGATGACGGTTCCCACACTGGCCGTGGCATGGAACGCGTCGTAGGTAAGGAAAATTTGCACGGGACTGCCGGTGTTGGTAAAGGCATTGAGCATACTCACCGGATTGTTGAGCGCGGTCCCGCCGTAGAGCGTGACCGTCCCGGTCCCGAACACTTGAACCCACGGACCACTGCCGCTGGCGGGAGATGCCAGGAACTGGTTGCTGTTGCCGAATCCCATGCCGATCCATTCATTGAAGCCCGTTGGGAATTGCATCATCGCCGAGGCCGTCATTGAACCATGCGGCCCGATGGGCACGAGTTGTACGCCGGCCGTCGCCCCGGCACCGGGAGCGGCGTTGTACAAATGCCCACTGCCATCCAGGGCCAGTTGCGAAGGCACTGCGCCCGACTGCCACCCGTTCCCCTCGACGTCAATCCAGGGAATACTATTGCTGATGTTTCCCGCCGGTTGCGTGAAAAAATCCTGAAATACAACTTCCGCCGACACATTCACGGCAGCGATTCCGACCAGGCCAAGCGCAAGGAGCGTCCGGCTCAAGCACCGGCAGCATGCCGACGGGAACATTGACCAGAAAAGGGAATGCACAACTTGCACCTTTCTAATTTAGCAGGGCCGGCAGCGGATGCAACCACACGACATGCAAGCTTGAAGTGGCGGCGGAATGCGGTAAGTCTATGCCACTTCAACATGGCAGCGATTTCAGATTCAATCATCCTCGGTTGTTGGATCATCTTCCTGGCGTACTGGATTATCAACGCGTTCGTGGCCAAGCGGACGGCGGAACCGCAATACTGGCTGTCCGCCCTGGCACACCGGATTCCCGTGAGCTTGGGCTGGCTTCTGCTGGCATATCAGGGATTACCGCCGCCCATGAATCTGGTGTGGATGCCGCGCACGGATTGGGCGCGCGTGATGGGTGTGGTGATCTGCGTGGTCGGGCTGTTCGTAACGATCTGGGCGCGCCGGACACTCGCGGGGAACTGGAGCAGTGATGTGACCTTCAAGCAGGACCACGAACTGGTAAAGACCGGGCCTTACCGGTTCGTGCGGCATCCCATCTACACCGGGCTGCTGGTGATGTGTCTCGGCTCAGGAATTGAAATCGGGCGGGTTCGTTGCCTGCTGAGCCTGGTGATGGTTGGCATTGGTTTTTGGATCAAGCTCAAGCAGGAGGAAGCGCTCATGTTACGGCATTTCCCCAATGAATATCCGGCCTATCAAAAGGAGGTGAAGGCGCTCATCCCATTCGTCATTTGAAAATCACTTCGCCTTGAAGACCAGTTTTTCCCCGTCGGCCGTTACTTTGATTTTATCGCCGGGCTTAAATTCCCCGTCGAGCAGTTTTGTCGCCAGCGGATTGAGAATGTGTTCCTGCACCGCCCGTTTGAGCGGGCGCGCGCCGAATTGCGGGTCGTAACCTTCCCGGGCCAGCAATTTCTTCGCGGCCGCATCCACGTCGAGCGTGAGATTCTGCTGCGCCAGCCGTTGCTTCAGCTTCTCCAGTTGGATGTCCACGATACGCTCAATTTCGCTTTCGTCGAGACTTTGGAAAATGATGACATCGTCCACGCGGTTCAGGAATTCGGGCCGGAAATGCCGTTTCAATTCGGCCATCACCTTGTCTTCCATTGTTTGATGCGACGACTTGTCCGTGCGGCCGTCCATGAAATATTCCTGAATGATGGACGAGCCGAGGTTGCTGGTCATGATGACGATGGTGTTCTTGAAATCCACCGTCCGCCCCTGCCCATCCGTAAGCCGGCCGTCGTCGAGCACCTGCAACAACACGTTGAAAACATCGACATGGGCCTTTTCAATCTCGTCGAACAGCACCACCGCATACGGCCGGCGCCGCACCGCTTCGCTCAATTGTCCGCCTTCCTCGTAACCGACATAGCCCGGTGGCGCGCCGATGAGCCGCGCGACGGTGTGTTTCTCCATGTATTCGCTCATGTCGATGCGAATCATCGCGTTTTCGTCGTCGAATAGAAATTCCGCGAGCGCCCGGGCGGTCTCGGTTTTGCCGACACCGGTCGGGCCGAGAAAAATAAACGAGCCGATGGGCCGGTTCGGGTCCTGCAATCCGCTGCGGGCGCGGCGCACCGCATCGGACACGGCCTTGATGGCTTGCTTCTGCCCGATGACGCGTTGCGCCAGGCGTTCCTCCATTTTCACCAGTTTTTGCCGCTCGCCTTCCAGCATCCGTGAAACGGGAATATGCGTCCAGGCCGCGACGACTTTGGCGATGTCCTCGTCGGTCACTTCCTGGCGGAGCAAGGATGTGCGCGTGGCCTGCGCTGATTGTTTTTCGATGGTCGCCAGCTTCTTCTCCAAATCCGGAATCTTGCCGTATTGAACCTCGGCAGACTTCGTCAAATCCCCGCGCCGCTGCGCCTGCTCCAGTTCGATCTTCGCCTGTTCGAGTTGCGATTGCACCACGCTGACGGCATTGACGGCGGCCTTTTCATTCTGCCATTGCGCGGTGAGCGCCTTGGATTTGTCCTTGAGGTTGGCGGTTTCCTTGTCAATGAGCTTGAGCCGTTCCTTGCTCGCGGCATCTTTTTCCTTGGCCAGCGACGTGCGCTCAATTTCCAGTTGCAGAATCTGCCGGTCGAGCTGGTCCAGTTCCGTCGGCTTGGAATCCAGCTCCATCTTGATGCGCGACGCCGCCTCGTCCACCAGGTCAATCGCCTTGTCCGGCAAAAACCGGTCGGTGATGTAGCGATGCGACAGCGTCGCCGCCGCCACGAGCGCCGAATCCTGGATGCGCACGCCATGATGCACCTCGTAGCGTTCCTTGAGTCCGCGCAGAATCGCGATGGTTGCCTCCACGGTCGGCTCAGCCACCATCACGGGCTGAAAGCGGCGTTCCAATGCCGGGTCCTTCTCAATGTGCTTGCGGTATTCGTCGAGCGTCGTCGCGCCGACGCAGCGCAATTCGCCACGGGCGAGCTGTGGTTTCATGATGTTCGCCGCGTCCGTCGCCCCTTCCGCCGCGCCCGCACCGACGATGGTGTGCAGCTCATCAATGAACAAAATGATTTTGCCTTCGCTGGCGACGATTTCCTTCAGAAAAGCCTTGAGCCGGTCCTCGAATTCGCCGCGATATTTCGCACCGGCAATCATCGCGCTCAAATCCATGGCCACCAGCCGTTTGTTTTTCAGTGATTCGGGCACGTCGCCACTCACGATGCGCCGGGCCAGGCCCTCCGCAATCGCCGTCTTGCCCACACCGGGTTCGCCGATGAGCACCGGATTGTTTTTCGTCCGGCGCGTCAGCACCTGCATCACCCGGCGGATTTCCTCGTCGCGACCAATGACCGGGTCAATCTTGCCCTGCCGCGCCAGCGCCGTGAGGTCGCGGCCGTATTTATCGAGCGCTTGAAATTTGGCCTCGGGATTCTCATCGGTGACGCGCTGGTTGCCGCGCAACCCGGCGAGCACCTGGAGCACGGCATCGCGCTTCAGGCCGTGCCTGGCGAAAATCTTTTTCAACCCCGAACCACCGCTGTCGATCAGGCCGAGCAGCAGATGTTCGGTGCTGACATAATCATCCTTGAGTTTGGTGGCCTCGGATTGCGCGGCGGCGAGGGCTTTTTTTAGATCGTTGCCGGCGTAGGGGTCGCCCGCGCCTTCGACCTTGTGCCGGCGCGCGAGTTCGGCCTCCACATCCGGTTTCAGCCGGGTGACCGGCACCCCCATCCGCTCGAGCAGATCGGGAATCAAACTGTCCGTTTGGGACATCAGCGCGAGCGCGAGGTGCTCACCGTCAATCTCCTGGTGGGAATATTCGCGGGCCAGCCGTTGCGCCTCCGACAAGGCTTCCTGGGATTTTTGTGTGAACCTTTCCGGTTGCATGACGCGAATCTAGCGCAAAGTGGCAGGGACGCAAAGCCGCGAAATTTGCACCAAACGGGCGGCCCGAAATTGTTGCTAACGTCCGTGGACGCCAACCATGCGCTGGGCTTCCACGTCCCAGACTTTCAGGCGCAGGCAGCGGATGATGTCGAAGGGGCGGAGCGAGGTGGTCTTGGCCTGGCGCAATTCGGGAAGGTCACGGTAGAGTTCGGGCAACCGGTAAAACGGGACGCGGTGGTTCAGGTGGTGGATGTGGTGGTAGCCGATGTTCGCAGTGAACCAACTCATAAGCGGGCCGGTTTTTAAATAGCTGGAGGATTCGAGCGCGGCCTTTTCATAGGTCCAGCCGCCCTTGTCGTTGAAGGAAACACCGGGGAAATTATGCTGCGCGTAAAAAAGATAGCTGCCGAGGGCGGCGGCCAGGAACAGCGGAAATTCCAGCGCCAGCACCCAGGTCAGCCAGCCGAACAGGCACACCAGCGCCACGGCCAGCCCCAGGTGCAGCAGCAAAGCCAGCAGGCAATCGTAGTGTCGGCGCGGGGAATTGAGGAACGGGTTGATGATCATCCCGAAATGAAAGACGAAAATGTAGCCGAACAGGATGGTCAAGGGATGGCGCATGAACAGGTATTTGAAACGGACGCCACGGGAGGATTTTTGATACTGCTCCCGGGTCATGATGGGATACGAACCGATGTGGGAGCCAAACAGCTTGGAATTGTGCGCATGGTGATGGTCATGCGAGCTGCGCCAGATGCTGCTGGGACTCAGGGACCAGATGCCAAAGAGACGCATGAACAATTCCGCCAGCCACGATCGGGGCAGGATGGCGCGATGCTGTTGATCGTGGTAAATGACGAACAGTCGGAGACTCAAAAGCCCGGCCAACAAACTGGCCCCCATCCTCAGGAGCATCGGAAAGACCGGCAGCGTCCCCGCCAAGGCAACCATCAGCAGGACGGCGGTGGAAAGGATGCACCACCAGCTTCTCCATGTATGGTCCCGGGCATATGCCTTGGTTCGCGCGTGAAGCGTCTGGGCAGAATTCATAATCTATCCAGAGCCAAGGTTCGACCATGGCAAAGTTAAGGTCAATAACGTTCATTATTATTTTTCCAGGAGGTGGACGCAGGGCGTGTTGGCTTTCTCCGGGATGCCGGAAATTTCGGTGAACCGCCCGGACCATACCGGCGGGAAACAAATTATATTTGTCCAGGGCATTGCGGCGTTGCGTTCATCTGATTTTTGTTTAGTTTGCGCGCATGAAATATCGCGAATTGGGACGCACGGGCTGGAAGATCTCGGAAATCAGCTTCGGCGCGTGGGCCATCGGCGGCACCTGGGGCACGGTGGACGACCGGGAATCGCTGGCCGCGCTGCACGCCGCGCTCGACGGCGGCGTGAATTTCTTCGACACCGCGGACGTTTACGGCGACGGCCACAGCGAACGGCTGCTGGCGAAGTTGAAAAAGGAACGAAAGGACAAATTTTACATCGCCACCAAGGCCGGCCGCCGATTGAACCCGCACACGGCCGAAGGTTACAATCGCCGGAACCTCACGGCCTTTGTGGAGCGCAGTTTGAAGAATCTGCGGGCCGACGCGATTGACCTGCTGCAACTGCACAGCGCGCCCACGGCGGTTTATTATATGCCGGAGGTGTTTGCGGTGCTCGACGACCTCGTGAAGGCCGGCAAAATCCGCCATTACGGCGTGAGCGTGGAAAAAGTCGAGGAGGCGTTGAAAGCCATCGAATTCCCCGGCGTGCAATCGGTACAGATCATCTTCAATATTTTGCGCCAACGGCCTGCGGAGTTGTTCTTCCCGGAGGCGCGGCGCCGACGGGTGGGCATCCTGGCGCGCCTGCCGCTGGCATCGGGCCTGTTGTCGGGCAAACTGACCCGCACCAGCACTTTCGCGCGGGATGATCACCGTAGTTTCAACCGGCATGGCGAGGCCTTTGACCGCGGCGAAACCTTTTCGGGCGTCGATTATGAAACGGGATTGGAACTGGTCGAACAGTTGCGCCCCCTGGCCCCGGCCGGCCTGACCATGCCGCAACTGGCCTTGCGCTGGATTCTGGAATTTCCGGCCGTGACCTGTGCCATCCCGGGCGCCAAACGCCTGGGGCAGGTGCAGGAAAACGTCGCCGCCTCGGACCAGCCCCGCCTGTCCCGGGCCGCGATGAAGAAAATCCAGGCGCTTTACGACCGGCGGGTGCGTCCCCTCGTGCATCATTATTGGTAGAACGCGGAATCTGGAATATGTCTTGCTGGGAGCAGGGCATGCAGCAGCAGGACGTTTCGGCGAACCTGGCCGGCAAAAAGACACGCCAGCTTGAACAACGGTGGAACACCCGCAGAAAAATCATCGGTTTATCAGCCATCGGCCTGATTTTTATCGTTAGTACCCTCTCGGTTCTTTATCTCCTGGGAAATCGCACCTCCATCTTTCAAACCGGCGGACTGCTCCTGCTCTGTGTCTCATTCTTAATCATGAGAACGGCCGAACGCATCGCCGGGCCGGAAATGGACAGACTTTTTCGACGCGAGAAACACGCCCGGCGGGGAGCCGCGGCGGAGGAAAAAATCGGCGCCCTGCTCGACGGCCTGGCGGAGAACTATGCGGTGCAGCACGATGTGAACACCGGCCATGGCACCATTGACCATCTGATGTTCCGACGGGACGGCGCCGTGTTCCTGATTGAGACCAAATCGCATTCCGGCTGGATCACCCGGCACGACCGCCAACTGCGCCGGAACGGACAGCCGTTGGAAACGGATTTCATCCAGCAAACCCTCAACCATATTTCCTGGCTGAAAAAAATCCTGAAGGCGCGCGCCGGCTTTGAACCGTGGATCCACGCCGCGATCGTTTTCACCGACGCCCACGTGGAAAAGCATCTTAACCTCAACAATGTCGACGTTTTCAACGCGAGCCACCTGACCCGCTGGCTGGAACGGGCACGCGGCAATCCCCGGGCTTCCGTGTTCCTTTGGCCACAGGTGGAAAATCTGAAAAACGAACTGGCCGCGCCGGATTCAATCCACCTTGCCTGCCAGCCGCTTTTGCGCTAGCTTGCGAACACTATGGACATAGCGCCTTTTGCTTCCGGAACGGTACCACCGCCGCCACCGCCGGTAATCACACCGTCACCAATGCCCAAACCGCGCCGCAGCCGGGGTTGGATGATTTTTGCCATCATTCTGCTGGTCCTGTTGCTGATCAGTTTGTTCGGCAATTTCGCCCAGTTGGTTTCGCAGGCGCTGAACTTCAAGGGCGGCCTGGGTAAAGGGATTTCGCGCGAAGTGGGTCCCAACCTGGACGAATGCCTGCTCAAGGACAATGATGCATCGAGTAAAATTGCCGTGGTCACCGTGGACGGCATCATCAGCGGCCAGACGGTGGACCAGGCCGGCAACAACCTGATCGACGTCATCCAGGCGCAGCTGGATCGCGCCAAGGATGACCATCGGGTCAAGGCTGTGATCCTGAAGGTGGATTCCCCGGGCGGCGAAGTGCTGGCCTCGGACGAAATTTACCGCGAGATAAAGGATTTTCAGAAGGATTCCGGCAAACCGGTCGTTTGTTCCATGGGCAGCCTGGCCGCGTCAGGCGGTTATTATATTTCATCGCCGTGTCGCTGGATTGTGGCCAACGACCTGACCATCACCGGCAGCATCGGCGTGATTTTGCATACGTGGAATTATCGCGGGTTGATGGACAAGTTCGGTGTGCAACCGGAAGTCTTCAAGAGCGGCAAGTTCAAGGACATGCTCAGCGGCGAACGCGAGACCAATGACATCCCGCCTGAAGAACGCGTCATGGTGCAGGGTTTGATCAACGAGACGTATCAAAAATTCAAGGGCGTGGTGGCCGCGGGACGCGACGCCGCGCACGAAAAAAACCAAAAGGAAGGACGCCCCCTGTCGCTGGATTGGACCAATTACGCCGACGGTCGCGTGTTGTCAGGCAACCAGGCCTATGACCTTGGTTTTGTGGATGAAATCGGGGATTTTCAGGACGCCGTGGACCGCGCCCAGCAAATCGCCGGCATCCGGGACGCCAACTTGATCGAATACCGCGAACGCTACGATTTCTCGAACTTTTTCCATATGCTCGGCCAGTCTGACCGGTCCCACACCATCAAATTGGATCTGGGCATGGACCTGCCCAAACTCCAGGCCGGCGAACTCTATTTCCTGTCACCCACCTTCATCAACTGATTGAACGAAGCCCTGCTCATCGTCGCGGACAGCGAGCGCGACGCGAACATGCTTTACGCCGTCGGCATGTTCGTGCCCGATCCGTTCATCTATCTCCACTCCGGCGGCCGCCCGCTGATGGTGATGAGCGATCTGGAAATTGACCGCGCCCGGGCCCAGGCGCCGCATTGTCGCGTCCTGTCCCTGACCGCCTGTCAACGAAAGTTGCGTGCCGATGGCGTCAAAACGGCCAGTCTCCCCCAGGTCATCCGCCTGATTCTACGCGAGAAAAAAATCCGGCGTGTGCTCGTCCCGGATGATTTTCCCTTCGGCCTGGCCAAAGACCTGAAAAAACTCGGCATCAAGCTGAAACCATGCCGCGATTTCTTTCCCCGACGCGAAATCAAGTCCGCCGATGAGGTCAAAAAAATCTCCGCCGCCCTGACCATGGCCGAAGTCGGCATGGCCGAAGGCATGGAGATTTTGCGCCGGGCCAAAATCAATCGCGATCGGAAGCTGATTTACCACGGCATCCCGTTGACTTCCGAGCGCCTCCGGGCCGTGATTGACTGCGCGATCTTGCAGGCCCGCGGCCTGGCGGCGAACACCATCGTCGCCGGCGGCAAACAAGGCTGTGACCCGCACGAACGCGGCTACGGCCCGCTCCGCGCGCACGAGCCGATCATCATTGATATTTTTCCGCGCTCGCAAAAGACCGGTTACTTCGGCGACATCACCCGCACGGTCGTCCGCGGGCACGCCAGCGAGGGCGTGCGAAAACTGTACGCCACGGTGCTGCAGGGCCAGAAAATCGCGTTCGGAAAAATCCGCGCCACGGTGAAAACGGCGGACGTCCACAAGGCCGTGCAACAGTTTTTTCTCCAGCAGGGCTACAAGACCGGCCGGCGGAATGGCCGCATGGAAGGTTTCTTCCACGGCACGGGCCACGGACTCGGCCTGGAAATCCACGAAGCACCGCGCGTCAGCATGAGTTCCACCGAAAAGTTAAGGTCCGGCCAGGTCGTCACCGTTGAACCAGGGCTTTACTATCCCGACCTGGGCGGCGGCGTGCGGCTGGAGGACGTCGCGCTGGTCACCGGCAGCGGCGCAAAAAACCTGACGCGCTTTGAGAAGGTGCTGGAAATTTGATCTGTGCCAGGGCCACTGGCTCACCTGCGCCACGCTGGCGCAAAATAATCTTTCAACCGGAGCCATATCCCCTAGATTCCTCATAAATCGAATTGGCACACCGCCAGCTTGATTGAATCGGAACAGCCAGCGTGCTGTCAATTGATGGTCTTATGTTTTTAAATTGGTTGAATCCAGTGTATTGGGTGTTCCTGATCCCGGGCCTGCTGCTCGGCATCTGGGCGCAGTTGAAATTATCGCATGCCTACGGCAAATACAGCCAGGTGCCGGTGGATTCCGGCATGACCGGCGCCGAGGCGGCGCGCGAAATCCTGGACCGCGCCGGCCTCAACAACGTGCCGGTGGAGGAAGTTCCCGGCCATCTGACCGACCATTACGACCCCACAAAACGGGCGCTGTTCCTTTCCTCGAATAACTTTCACGGTCAAACCGTCGCGGCCGTGGGCGTGGCGGCGCACGAAGCCGGTCATGCCCTCCAGCATCAGGCAGCCTACGGCTTGTTCAACTTCCGGATGGCCATTGTGCCGATCACCCAGTTCGCGAGCATGGCTTACATGGGCATTTTCTTTGTCGGCATCTTTCTGGGCCTGCTGAAGGTGGTGCTGCCCATCATCATCGTGATTTTCGCAGTGATCACCCTGTTTCAACTGGTCACGTTGCCGGTGGAATATGACGCCAGCCGCCGCGCGAAGGAACAATTGTTCCGGCTCGGCCTCGTACATGAGCACGAACGCGCGGGCGTCAGCAAGGTTCTGGACGCCGCCGCGCTCACTTATGTGGCGGCGCTGGTGTCGGCGGTACTGAACCTGCTCTATTATATCACCATGGCGCGCAACAGCCGGAATTAAGTTTACGGTTAATTTTCTTGCGGACGGAAATTCTGGCCGTAAGGTTTTGTGCGCTCTATGGCAGTGAAAAAGCAAAAACGCCAAACGGCCAAAAACAAAAGCAAACGGCGCCCGCCGGTTTCCCCGCGCGCACATGCGACTGCGCCGGCCGTCGTGCCCGCCGTTCCCGTCCCGGGCGCGCCACCGGCCACCGCCGGCGACACCACACAATTCATCCAGCGGGAGGTATCGCGTTACGACGCCGACACGGCCATCAAGCTCTACCTGCGGGAAATCGGGCAGGTAAAGCTGCTCACGCCCCAGGAGGAAATTGAACTGGCCGCGCGCATCAAGAAGGGCGACAAAAAGGCGCGCGAACAGATGATCAAGGCCAACCTTCGGCTCGTCGTTAAAATCGCGCGCGATTACGACGGCATCGGCCTGCCGCTGCTTGATTTGATCAGCGAAGGCAACATCGGCCTGATGAAGGCCGTCGAACGGTTTGACCCGAAGAAAGGCGGCAAACTTTCCACGTACGGCTCGTGGTGGATCAAGCAATCCATCAAACGCGCGCTCGCCAATCAATCCAAGACCATCCGGCTGCCCGTCCATCTGGTGGACAAAATTTCCAAGATGC
>JBEKKN010000004.1:0-78636 GCA_050010675.1 Verrucomicrobiota bacterium
TTCACTGCCGTTTCCACCGACACCGGCTCGTTTCAATATGCCTCGACACGACCCGGCACGTTCCACGTCGGCGCGGAACTGGTCACGCGCGGCGCGAACCTCGCCAGAATTTGCGACGAGGTTTATCAATCGTATCCGCTCTCGCGCGCACGGCTGCTCAAACATGTTTATAGCCGGTTTCGGCTGACCCATAACAACCGGATCGCCTGGTTCTGGCTCAAAGCGGCCGATTTCGCCCGCACCGGCGCCGAAAGTGACGACACGGAAGGACTCATTGACCACATCCGCGACATCGAGCCGGTGGTGGTCGCCTGTGTCTTTGAGGAAATTGAACCGGAAATGACGCGCATCAGTCTGCGCTCCAAAAGCGACCGGGTGAACGTGAGCGACATTGCCGCGCAATTCGGCGGCGGCGGCCATTCGGCGGCGGCCGGCGCCCGCATACCCGGCAAACCGCTTTCCGTCCAACGCCGCGTCATCGCCGCCATCAAACGCGCGCTGAATTCCGCCAGGTGATTGCTCATGCAGATAAAGAAAGACCTTCTTTCTCACATGGAAGCAAACCATCCGGACTTTAAGTTCGCTTGGGCAAGTGAATCTGTTTTATACAATTTTTGCCGAGTTCATGACGATGGTTTGTATGATTCTGTTTTATTTGTAAAAGATAAATCGAGAAACGTTTTATCTTTGGAAATTGCGGCAACTTACGATCCGTTTTGGAAAGGACAACTAACTCGCCCGATAGCAAAAGCCAGAGGGCTGGCCTTTATAAAACATGGAAGAAATTCATTGAGAGCAGAACAAACTTGGTATGTTTATGGAAATTCAAAAGATCAATTGAGAGTTGCTTTGACTGAGATTTCCGATGATTTACGACTCTACGCAATGGATTATTTTTTCCGTTCGGCGGAGGAGTTGCGTTCCAATCAATTGCTCCAGTATGGATTATCTTTGGTTCGTAACTGGAAACCGTTTGAAGAAACTTTTCGAGCGAAATTGGAAGCAGATTGGCTAGGAGGTCGTCTTAAAGAAAATCCATTTTGGTCAACTTTTCAGGAAGTGGAACGTCTCTTGTTGGAATTTGCAATAAATACCGGTCTTCCAACCGAGGACATTCGAGGATATACGATTGATTTGTTATGCAATTTCAGAAGGTCTGATTGGTCTTGGGCAAACAGCAGACTTTGATATGCAAGATTTTTCCGCACTCGACGGCGCCATCCTCATTGACAAGCCCGCCGGCCCCACGTCACACGACGTGGTGGACGCCATCCGCCGGCAGTTCGGCATCAAAAAGGTCGGCCATTGCGGCACGCTGGATCCCAACGCCACCGGCCTGCTCGTCATCGTGCTGGGCCGTGGCACCAAGCTCTCGGAAAAATTGATGGGCGACGACAAGGTCTACGAAGGCACGGTCAAATTCGGGGAGACGACGGACAGTTACGATGCGGATGGCGAAATCACGGAAACCAAACCCGTTCCGCCGCTGCCACTGGATCAATTGAACGAAGCGGCCGCCACGTTCATCGGCGACCTGATGCAAATCCCGCCCATGGTTTCCGCCATAAAAAAGCACGGCGTGCCGCTTTACAAACTGGCGCGCAAAGGCATTGAGATCGAACGCGAACCACGGCTGGTTCATATTTACAATTTTCGCTTCACCGATTATCATGAGCCGCTGGGCCGCTTTCGTATTGCCTGTACCAAAGGCACTTATGTCCGAAGCATTGCAAATGAACTTGGCAAAATGGCCGGCTGCGGCGCGCACCTGGCCGCGCTCCGCCGCCTGGCATCCGGAAAGTTTGATGTGGCCGAAGCCATGCCGCTGGCCGAGGTTTTGAAATTGACGACGGCGGAATTGGAAAAAAGAGTGCTCCCTTTCCTGAAACTCGCGCAGTCATGAAAATTATCCGCGCTGCAAATGAATTGTCGCCGGGCGGACGCCAGATTTGTCTGGCCATCGGTTTTTTTGACGGCGTGCATCTGGGGCACCAGCAAATCATCCGGCAAACCATTGCCGATGCGCGCCAGCATGATGCCCTCGCGCTGGTGCTCACTTTCGACCGGCATCCCAATACCATCGTCGCCCCGGACCGCGTGCCGCCACTGATTTATTCGCTGCCGCAAAAGCTGCGGGTGATCGAATCACTCGGTGTGGATACCCTGTTGCTGATCCATTTTGACGAGCCGTTCAGCCGGCAGACCGGCGAGGAATTTATCCGGAGCCTGACGCGGGAGATGGGAGCCATTCAAAGCCTTTGCGTCGGCGCGAATTTTGTCTTCGGCCGCCAGCGCAGCGGCAATGTTCCCTTGCTCGGAAAACTTGGCGGCGAAATTGGTTTTACCGTACACGGACTTGCCGCCGTCTCCCTGGATGGCCAGATCGTCAGCAGCACACGCATCCGCGAATTCATTCGCGCCGGTGACCTGGACTCCGTCAGTCAGATGATCGGGCGACCCTACGCGATCTCGGGTCGGGTGATTGAAGGTCAGCGTTTGGGTCAGCAGTTGGGCTTTCCCACCGCAAATCTGGAAGTAGCCGGTCTGGCACTTCCCCCAAATGGTGTCTATGCCGGCCAGGCAAATGTCGACGGAAAGACCCATCGCGTTGCTTTAAACCTTGGTTCGCGGCCAACGGTTTCATCCGGATCACAAGCGACTCATGCAGAAGCACATTTGCTGAATTTTAACGGTAACCTTTATAACCGCGAATTAGAGGTTGAAATTGGTGATAAATTGCGTAATGAGAAAAAATTTGCATCTGCAGCTGAGTTACGAGAACAGATTGCCTTGGATATCGCGAAGGTAGCCTCTCAATCATGATAGTCATAAGCCGTTAATTTTCAATTATTTGAGTTTATAATGGCCTTTGAAATCGGCGCAAAACGTCGCTTATCCTGGGTTTCATTCTGACGAATACGATTCTGCTTGAATTTCCTGGAAAAGGGTTTAAGGTGGCGACGCGTCGGTCTTCTGGTGTTCGAGTTCTCCCGAAGTTCTATGGGCGAGTGAGAGTTGTGCCAAGACGACGCGAACTCGTGGGGTGAAAACTCTGTAAATTTAACTGAACCAAAACGGGTTAATGCAGGTCTGATAACTTATGCTGAATCGAAAAACAACGCCGCCGAACGGCGCGGGACGTAACCGCCGCCGGGATGTAAGACGAGGTGCCGGAGCAAAATCCACTCCGGAACGCCGCCGTTTTGTCATTGCCAGCAACGGTGGATCTGACCGAAACGGTCAAGACCTTGCTGCACCTGGCGCAGGAGCACGGCTACATCACCTACGACGACATCAACGACGTGCTGCCGGACAATCTCAGTCCCGAAGACCTCGACGCGTTGCTCAGCAAACTGCGCAGCCTGGACATCGAAATCGTCATGGACCAGGCGGAGGCGGAACGCGCCAAGCAGCCCGAGCCCGCGCAACCCGAGGAACCACAGGACGAGGACTCGCGGCTGGAAATTCTCGATGATCCGGTCCGGATGTACATGAACCAGATGGGCAAGGTGCCGCTGCTCACCCGCGAGCAGGAGGTTGAGATTTGCAAGCGCATCGAGGAGGCCGAAATCGAAATGAAGCGGATCGTTTACAGCCTGGGTTTCGCCGCCAAGGAACACATTGCCATCGCGGAAAAACTTTTGTCCGAACCCCCGAAGGAACGCTTTGATCGCGTGATTGTGGACAAGAAGATCGCCAATCGCGAAGGGCATCTGCGCGACCTGCGCCGGCTTATTAAAAAGGTTCGCACGCTCGACCAAAAGGTGGATGCAAAATATTTTGCCTGGCAGAAGGCCCTGCAAAAGGGCCGCAAGGAAAGACTGCAGCGGGAATTGAAGAAACTCGGCGTCAAATTGCAGGAAACCTTCCAGAAATTTTTCTACAAACAGAAGGTGGTCGAGGAAATGATTGTGGTGGCGGGCAACGTTCATGAAAAATTCCAGGCGAGCCTGCGGCATCTCCGGGACCTTGAGGGTTTGCGGACCACGGCCGAACGCCGGACCGCCATGGAGGCCGAACGCGCCAAAATCCAGACGCTCGAGCAGTTCGTCCGGATGCCGCGCGAGGAGTTTGCCAAGGCGTTCGGCGACTTGAAAAAAGCGGCCGACGCGGGGCTCAAGGCCAAAACGCACATGGCCGAGGCCAATTTGCGCCTCGTCGTTTCCGTCGCCAAAAAATACACCAACCGCGGCCAGTCGTTCCTGGATTTGATCCAGGAAGGCAACATCGGCTTGATGAAGGGCGTCGAAAAATTCGAGTATCGCCGCGGCTACAAATTTTCCACCTACGCCATCTGGTGGATCCGCCAGGCCATCACCCGCAGCATTGCCGACCAGGCCCGCACCATTCGCATCCCGGTGCACATGATCGAAATCATGAACAAGCTCTGGCGCGCGCAAAAGCAGCTCACGCAGGAGCTGGGCCGCGAACCCACGCCGGAGGAACTGGCCGACGAAATGCACATGCCTGTCGCGCGCATCCACGCGTTGCTCAAAATGGCGCAACAGCCGGTGTCGCTCCACGCGCCCGTCGGCGATGACGGCGATGTCAGCGTCGGCGATTTCATCGAGGACAAGACCGCGGAAAATCCGTCGGAAGTCACCAGCTACAGCCTGCTCCGCGAAAAGTTGAGCGACGTGCTGACGACACTGACCGAGCGGGAACGCAAGATTCTCGAAATGCGTTTCGGCCTGCTCGACGGCTACGAACGCACCCTCGAGGAGATCGGCAAGATGTACAACGTCACGCGTGAACGCATCCGTCAGATCGAGGCCAAGGCACTGCGCAAGCTGCGTCACCCGACGCGCGTGCGCCACTTGCAAGGCTTCCTGGATTCGTCGGAACCGGAGATGAGCACGGCGGCGTAAATGATTTACGATTTTGGATTTACGATTTCTCCCGCGCTTGAAGACCTGAAGGACGCGCGCCAATCGTATATCGCAAATCGTAAATGTGATGAAAGTCATTTACTACGGTCATTCCTGCTTCTCGGTCACAGCTGGCGGCAAGCGCCTGCTGTTTGACCCCTTCATTTCCGGCAATCCCCTGGCAAAAGACATTGACGTGAAGTCGGTGCCGGCGGATTTCATCCTCGTCTCCCACGGACACGATGACCACATTGGCGACACGGTGGAAATTGCCAAACGCACCGGCGCGCTCGTCATCGCCAATTTTGAAGTCGCCCTGTGGCTGGAAAAACAAGGGGCGCCCCGCGTTCATCCGCTGAACCACGGCGGCGGTCACCCCTTCGACTTCGGCCGCGCCAAATTCGTCAATGCCATTCACTCCAGCACCCTGCCCGATGGCACCAATGGCGGCAATGCCGGCGGCTTCGTGGTCGAGAGCACGGATGGGAATTTCTATTTCTCCGGTGATACCGCCCTGACGCTGGACATGAAGCTGATTGGCGAAGCCACGCCGCTGAAATTTGCCGCGCTGTGCATCGGCGACAACTTCACGATGGGACTGGACGATGCCGTCAAGGCCGCCGACTTTGTCCGCAGCCGGGAAATCCTCGGTGTTCACTACGACACCTTTCCGCCGATCAAGATTGATCACGAACTCGCCGTGAAGAAATTTGCCGCTTCAGGAAAGACGCTGCACCTTCTGCAACCCGGCGAGACGCACGATTTCTAGTTGTTCGGATCCACGATGTGGATGTCAATGCCCGGCGCGTGGTGCATGAAAAATTCAAGGACGTTCGGACGCGTGAAATGCCACCAGTGCCGTTCCGTCGTGCCGAGCACAACCAGATTGACATCATTTTCGCGGCAATACTTCAGCAACGCTTGACAGACATCCTCGCTTTCCAGCACCGTGACGCTGCCGCCGAGTTCGGTGGCAAGCTGGACGTTCTGCATGAATTGCCGCTGTAAATCCGACGGAATCCGCATGGGATCCTCCTTTTTGCGCCGGACGTAAACCGCCATCCACTCGCGGTTCAAGCGCCCGGCCATTCGTGATGCCGCACGTAACAACCTGGCCGTCGTCAACGGATTGGTGCTGATGAAGACGGCGATTTTCTCGCTGACCTTCGGCGGCGACTTTGTGCCGATGCGCGGGCGCTGGTCGAGCGCATTAGCGGTTTCGCGCAGAGCCAGTTCGCGCAGCTCGTTCAGGTTGTTTTCCGTGAAAAAATTCTCCAACGCGGCGGCGGCACGGTCTTTCGGATAAATTTTTCCCAGCTTCAGCCGCTCGCGCAATTCTTCGGCGGTTAAATCCACGTTCACGACATGGTCGGCCTCCAGCACGAAACGATCGGGCACGCGCTCACGCACATCCACACCCGTAGCGCGTAGCACGGTGTCGTGCAGGCTTTCGAGATGCTGGATGTTCATCGCGGTGATAATGTTGATGCCGGCCAGCAGCAAATCATGCACTTCGAGATAACGTTTGGGATGCTGCGACCCGGCGACGTTCGTGAACGGCAACTCGTCCACGACGCAGACAGTCGGGTAGCGCTTGAAAATGGCGTCCACGTCGAGAACTTCGACAGTATGGCCGTTGTGCTCGACTTTTTTACGCGGAATGATTTCCAGGCCTACCAGCAGTGCCTCGGTTTCCTTGCGTCCGTGCGTTTCCACCCAGCCGATGACCACGTCCACGCCCGCCTTTTTAAGGCGATGCGCCTCCTCGAGCATCGCGTAGGTTTTGCCGACACCCGCGGCGTGACCGAGGTAAATTTTTAATTTCCCGAGCCGGCTTTTCTCGATCAGCCGGAGGAAATCCTCCGGCTTCAGCCTTTCAATGGCGGGCGGTTCCACGTCGGAAAGAAACTATTTTTGCGGCAACTGGTCGAGCGCGAAGTTTGATTTGCGGCTGGGAATTCAACGCAAAGCGGCAAAGACGCAAAGTCCTGGCACGAATTTCACGAATTCAAATGCGCTGAAGGCGCAATTCGACTCCTCATCCCGGCCATCTTGAATCGCTAACACCTCATCCGGCCTCCGGCCGCCTTCTCCCCATCCGATGCGGAGAAGGCATTATTAATGTGCCACAATTACCCAGCGTAGCCGCTGCGCGTCAACGCTGGGGTAATTTCCGCAGACCCGTCAGGGCATCGGGCAACCCGCTGCGCTACCTTCCCATTGCCAGCCGATCCACCTCCTCGGCGGAGTTCAGTTCACTTTGGCGGCCCGAGCCGCGTCAACGCCCACCAGAAGAGGAAAACGATGACGACCGAGCCAATCAAAAAATAGGCCAGGACCAGCAGCATGTTAAGCAATGCGGCACCCACAATTTTTTTACGTTTATTTGCCGGCCAGGCCGTCGAGCGCGAAGTTCAACGTCATCACGTTTACCCGCGGCTCCCCGAATACGCCGAGGTCGCGCGCGTCCGTGTTTTGCCCGACAAACTCGCGCACACGGTCCTCGGAAATCCCGCGCGCCTTCGCCACGCGCGGAATCTGTAATCCTGCGTTCGCTACGCTGATGTGCGGGTCGAGGCCGCTCGCGGACTCGGTCACGGCATCCGCCGGGACCACGGCATTCGTCGCCAGACCGTTGTCGGAACGATAGGTGGCGATATTCTGCGTGATGTTGGCAACCAGATTGGACGAGGTCGGACCGAGATTGCTGCCGCCGGAACTGGTCGGGTCATACCCATTCGACCCTGCCGCCGACGGACGCGGATGGAAATACTTCACCCCGGTGAAGTTTTGCGCCAGCAACGTCGAGCCGCGCACGCCGGATTTGTCCACCAGCAAACTGCCGTTGGCCTGGTTGGGGAACAGTAATTGCGCCGCGCCAAAAACGATAAGCGGATACAGGCCGCACAAAATGACGGCGAAGAACAGTGTCGCCATGATTGAACGGCCAAATTCTGCGAAAATATTTTTCATAAATTTTATGAATGGGTTTATGCCAGATGCAAACCGGCGAGGACGAGGTCGATGAGCTTGATACCGATGAACGGCAGGATAATGCCCCAAACGCCGTAGACGAGCAGGTTGATGCGCAGAATGGCCGCCGCCCCCAGCGGACGGAACTTCACACCGCGCAACGCCAGTGGAATGAGCGCAATAATGATCAACGCGTTGAAAATGACGGCGCTCAAAATCGCGCTGTCCGGGCTGTGCAGGCGCATGACGTTGAGCGGGGCGATGACGGGGAATGTCACCATGAGCATCGCCGGGATGATGGCAAAATATTTTGCCACATCGTTGGCGATGCTGAACGTGGTCAACGCGCCGCGCGTAATGAGCAGTTGTTTTCCGATTTCAATGATTTCGAGCAGCTTCGTCGGATTCGAATCCAGATCCACCATGTTCCCGGCTTCCTTGGCGGCTTGTGTGCCGGTGTTCATGGCCACACCCACATCGGCCTGCGCGAGCGCGGGCGCATCGTTCGTGCCGTCGCCAATCATCGCAATCATCCGTCCACCCTGCTGTTCCTGGCGAATCAGGGCGAGTTTGTCCTCCGGTTTCGCCTCGGCGAGAAAATCATCCACGCCTGCCTCCTGCGCGATGGCGGCGGCAGTGAGCTTGTTGTCACCCGTAATCATCACGGTGCGGATGCCCATGGCGCGAAAGCGCTTGAAACGGTCAGCGAGGCCGCCCTTGATGATGTCCTTCAAATGAATCACCCCGAGGGCGCGTTCCCGGGTGGCCACCACCAGCGGCGTGCCACCGGAAAGGGAAATGGCCTCGACAATTTTTTCGAGTTCCGCCGGCAACATGCCGCCGACAAACTGGCGCACCGCGTTCGCCGAGCCTTTGCGAATCTGCTGGCCTTCGAAATTCACACCACTCATGCGCGTCTGCGCAGTGAACGGCACGAATTGCGCGCCGGGCAAATCGTGAATCGTCCGCGCCCGGATGCCGAATTGTTTGGCCAGCACGACGACGCTGCGGCCTTCCGGTGTTTCATCGGCCAGCGACGCGAGTTGCGCCGCGTCGGCAAGTTCCTGCGTAGACACATCGGTCCCGGGCAGAAAGGCCGTGGCCTGGCGGTTGCCGAGCGTGATGGTGCCGGTTTTATCGAGCAACAACACATCCACGTCGCCCGCCGCTTCAACGGCGCGTCCACTCATGGCCAGAACATTGCGCTGCAGCAAACGATCCATGCCCGCGATGCCGATGGCACTCAACAAACCGCCGATGGTCGTCGGAATCAGACAAACGAGCAGCGCAATAAGCACGGCGTTGGAAAAATTCACGCCGGAATAAATGCCAAACGGTTTCAAAGTGACGACCGCGAGCAGAAAGACGACGGTGAGCGCGGCGAGCAGAATCGTGAGCGCGATTTCGTTGGGCGTTTTCTGACGGCTCGCGCCTTCGACCAGTTGAATCATACGGTCCAGAAAACCTTCGCCGGGATTGGTCGTAATACGGATTTTGATTTCGTCCGAGAGTACACGCGTGCCGCCGGTGACGGCGCTGCGGTCGCCGCCGGCTTCGCGGATGACGGGCGCGGATTCGCCGGTGATGGCCGATTCATCCACCGTCGCCGCGCCCAGAATCACTTCGCCGTCGGCCGGGACCATTTCGCCCGTGCGGACCATGATCAGGTCGCCTTTACGAAGCGATTCAGCGTCCACGGTTTCAGTGGTTCCATCATTGCGGAGTTTGTTTGCGCTGGTGCGTGTTCGCGTGGCGCGCAGCGCCTTGGCCTGCGCCTTGCCACGGCCCTCGGCGACGGCTTCGGCGAAATTTGCGAACAACACGGTGAACCACAGCCAGATGGCAATTTGCGTGACGAACAAGGTCTGGCCCGGCGATCGAAAAATGTCCACGGTGCTGATGGCCGCGCCGACCATCGTGACGAACATGACAGGATTTTTCACCATCAACCGCGGGTTCAGCTTTATAAACGCATCGCCAATGGCCGGAACGAGAATTTTCGTGTTTAAAATGGAAACGGATTTCGTTTGCATGGAAAAAGCGGGTTAAAACAAGGTGCCTTTCAGCATCAGGAAATGTTCAACCATCGGGCCCAGCGCCAGCGCGGGCAAAAACGTCAGCGCCCCGACCAAAATGACCGTGCCGACCAGCAGCGCGACAAAGGTAAAGCCGGTCACCGGGAGTGTGCCGGCGCTGGCCGGAACGATTTTTTTCTTTGCCAGCGAACCGGCCAGCGCCAGCAACGGCAGAATCATGGCGAAACGACCCAGCAGCATGTCAATGCCGAGCGTGGTGTCATACCATGGGGTGTTGGCGTTGAGGCCGGCGAAGGCACTGCCGTTGTTGCCCGCACAGGAAGTGTAGGCGTAAAGCATCTCGCTCAAGCCATGCGGGCCGTTGTTGTTCAAACCGGCCCTGCCCCAATCGCTCACCGACGCCCAGGCCGTGAAGCCCAGAATGATAAAGGCGAGAACAATGAACGCGAGGAGAACCATTTTCACATCGTAGGATTCGATTTTTTTACCAAGATATTCCGGCGTGCGCCCGACCATCAGCCCGGCGATGAATACGGTGATCACAATGAAAATCATCATGCCGTAAAGTCCCGCGCCGACGCCGCCGAAAATCACCTCACCGGTCTGGATGTTGAACAGCGGCACCAGCCCGCCCAGCGGCGTAAAAGAATCGTGCATGGCATTGACCGCGCCGCACGAGGCATCGGTCGTCACCGTCGCGAAGAGCGCGGAATCCAGAATACCAAAGCGGACCTCCTTGCCTTCCATGTTGCCATCCGCAACCGCGACGCCGAGTTGTTGATGAATCGGGTTGCCTTTCGCCTCAGCCCACCAACACACCAGAACCCCGGCAAGAAACATCGCGAACATCGCCGACCACACGGCCCAGCCGTGCTTTTGATTTTTGGTTTCGCGTCCGAGGTGATAGGTCAGCGCGCTGCCGATGCAGAGCAGGGCAAGCATTTGCACAAAGTTCGAGAGCGGCGTGGGATTTTCAAATGGATGCGCCGCGTTGGCATTGGTGTAACCGCCGCCGTTGGTGCCGAGCATCTTGATGGCGACTTGCGAAGCCATCGGCCCCTGCACGATGGTCTGCGTGTCGAGTGTCTGGTTCACCATGACCGGATTGCCCTTGGCGTCCACCACCAGTTTGCCATTCGCATCGGTTTTTTGGACGGAAACGGTTTGGGGTTCGATGAGTTTCGCCGTCGTGTAAGGCTTGAAATTTTGGATCATGCCCTGCGACACAAAGAACAGCGCCAGGACGAGGCAAACCGGCAGCAGCAGGTAATACATGATGCGCGTCACATCCACCCAGAAGTTGCCGATGGTCTGGGCCGTGTGCCGGGCGATGCCGCGCACGAGCGCCGCCGCGATGGCAATGCCGACGGCGGCGGAGAAAAAGTTGTGGATGGCCAGCGCGACCATCTGTGAGAGATACGACATCGTGGATTCACCGCCGTAACTCTGCCAGTTGGTGTTGGTGGTGAAACTGACGGCGGTGTTGAACGCGAGATGCGGCGACAGCGCGTCGAACTTTTGCGGGTTCAGCGGCAGATATTGCTGCAAGCGCAGAATCGCGTAGGTGAACAGGCAGCTCACGAGACTGAACATCAGCATCGCAAAGGCGTATTGTTTCCAGCCGTGTTCCTTGGTGGAATCAACGCCGAGCACACGATAGGTGAGCTTTTCCAGCGGCCGAAAAACCGGATCGAGCCAGGTGCGGCCATGGGGGTCGAGCACGCGGTTGAGATACAAGCCGAGCGGCTTGGTGACGAGCAGGAGCGCGGCGATATAAATCGCCAGTTCAAGCCATTGATGGGCGTTCATGGCGGTGGGTTAAAATTTTTCCGGTTTCAGCATGGCGACAATGAGATACACGCACAGCGCCACGCAAATGATTCCGAGAATGAGGTCTTCCATAAAAGTTTGTCAGAGTTTTTCACAGCCGATGGCATACAGCAAAAAGGCCATGAAAACCCCAAAAGTTAATCCAATATAGATTGCGTCCAGCATATTTTATCCACGGCACGCGCAGGGTAATGAACCCAGCGCGTGTCGCATTGATTTTTCACGTTTGGGTGAACTTGACCACCGCGGACTTCGCGGCTCAGAGGCTCGCCCTTCCAAATGCCTGCGAGATTAGCTGTCGGGCTTGGCCTTGAAAGTGGCCTTGAAACCGGTTGCCCGGCTTCGTTCGCCCCGTCCTCAATCACTTTGAGGAGTTTGGGTCTCCCGCGTCCGGCTTCAGGAAGGAAGCCGGACTTCGGCTGCAACGGCAGAAGAAAATCATCTTTGTTCCGTTTTGTCAAACTTCCGACGAAAGCAGCCACGTAAGTAAATGATGCATAGCGGAATAAAAATGCAGTTGCGTTTTGCCCAATCTCCAGCGAAACCGTCCGCAAAGTCACGGCTTCGCGGAGCAGATCAATTGTTTTCAAAGCTCCGGGCACGCTGACTCCATGGCAAATTTGTTTTGCCAAAGAACACGCAACCGCGTCTAAATCTGAGCGCGCCATGCCATGAGAGCTCGAATTAAAATCTTGTCCGCATTCATTTGGTTGATGTCGGCCATGCTGTTCGCGGCGGACACGACCTATGTGCCGACGACCCTCACGCCACCGGCGCCGCCGCGCGAATTTCGCGGGGCCTGGCTGGCCACGGTCGCGAATGTCGATTGGCCCTCCCGACCCGGCCTCGGCGTCGCGGCGCAAAAAACCGAACTGATCGCGCTGCTCGATCGCGCCGTCCAATTGAAATTGAACGCCGTGATTTTCCAGGTCCGCCCCATGGCCGACGCCGTCTATGCCTCGCCCCTGGAACCATGGTCGGAATTCCTGACCGGCCGGATGGGCCGGTCACCGGAGCCATTTTACGATCCGCTCGCCTTTGCCATCACCGAAGCGCACCAGCGCGGTTTGGAACTGCACGCATGGTTCAATCCGTTTCGCGTGTCCCTCCCGCCAGCCCAGGCCCGGTCCCCGGCGGCACCGGCACATCTTTCCCGCACCCATCCGGAACTGGTCCGCCGTTACGGCAATCTGCTCTGGCTGGACCCCGGCGAACCTGCCGCGCGCGAACACGTTTTGAACGTGGTCCTGGACGTGGTGCGGCGATACGACGTGGACGGCATTACGTTCGACGATTATTTTTATCCCTACCCGGACAAGGATGCGGAGGGACGCACCGTGGGTTTTCCTGACAACGCCAGCTGGCGGAAATATGGGGTTTCGAGCGGAATGAGCCGGGACGAGTGGCGGCGGGCAAACGTGAACCAATTCGTTCAGAACGTCAATCGTTCCATCAAGGCGATGAAACCCTGGGTGAAATTCGGCGTCAGCCCGTTCGGCATCTGGCGTCCGGGCTTCCCCAAACAGGTTCAAGGGCTCGACACTTACGCAAACCTGTATGCCGATTCGCGCCTGTGGCTCGCCAGCGGCTGGCTCGATTATTTTTCGCCGCAACTGTACTGGGCGATTGATCAGCGGGAACAAAGTTTTCCCGCGCTGCTGCAATGGTGGTCGGGGGAAGACGCCAAACATCGCCATTTCTGGCCCAGCTTATACGCCGCCAACGTCGGCATCAGGTGGAAGCCGGACGAAATCGCGCGCCAAATTCAGTTGGTCCGCAAACAACCCGGCGCGGGTGGGGAAATTTTTTATCATCTCCGCAGCCTCGAGGAAAACCAGCCGCTCGCCGGGGTGATTCGCGCCCAATTCCCGCAACCCGCGCTCGTCCCCGCGTCGCCGTGGCTGGATTCCATTCCCCCGGACCGGCCGAAACTCACCCTGGATGAAAGCCGAGCCGGCCTGCGATTTGAATGGGCCACCACCGGCGGCAAACCGGCGTGGCTGTGGGTCCTGCAATTCCGGAGTCATGAGGTTTGGACGACGGAAATTCTGCCGGCGAACCAGACTTCGCAGACGTTCTCCGATTCCCAGCCCGAAGTCATCGCGGTCAGCGCGGTGGATCGGGATGGGAACGAAAGCGAGCCGGTCGCGCTCAAGGGAATCACTCCGCCTTCCGGGCACCCGGTTGGCCAGAGAGACGGTTTGAACTGGCGGAGAAATTTGAACCGCTGAAGGCGGACCGATCTGTCATCCGCAGTCCGATGGGAAAATGGTTTTGGAAGGGCTGTAAGCCGAATTCTGTCTGCACTCTTGCGAGCGGAGAGAATCATTTGTCTCAGCAGCCGTACCCGGAATCCGTTTCACTTTCGCGAAACCTGGAGCGGGCCGCTCCGGGATTCCCTATTTGGCCTTGCACCCGATGGGGTTTTCCGTGCCGCGTCGCTTGCGCTTCGCGCGGTGCGCTCTTACCGCACCTTTTCACCATACGCGGCATCGCGCCCTTTGGTGTTCGGACTTTCCTCCTCCGTCCCGCAAAGCGGGACGGAAGCGATTCTCCACCCTTCCAAAACCAAGGTGATCCTAACCGGTTCCCGGGAAAATTTCAAGGCAGGACTTATTCCGCCGCGGCCAGCTCCATATCCCGCGTGTAATACAAAATCCGGCCGCAATTGATGCAGCCGACAATTTCCGACTGCGCGCGGCAGGTGACGAGAATCTGGGCGGGCAATTTCATGTGGCAACCACCGCAAACACCGTGCTGCACGCCCACGACGACGTTATCGCCCTTGCTCTTGTACAGCCGCTCATAGCGGGTGCGCGCCGTTTCCTCCACCGCCGCCGCGAGTTCCGCGCGTCCGGTTTGCAGCTCGGCGAGTTCCTTGCTCAGATTGGCCTCGCGCTGGTCCAATTGCGTGACCTGGCTTTCCACCAGTTTTTTTGCCTCGTTGGCCTCCAGGGTCGCGCGGGTGACTTCCTTTTGCGCGGCCTCGCCCTGCTCCATCAAAACGATTTCCTCATCCTCGATTTTGACGATGGCTTCCTTGCAAAGCTCGATCTCGTGAGCCAGCGCGCGATACTCCTCGTTCTTGCGAGTCTGGAGCTGTTGATTGGCGTATCGCTCGATCTGCGTTTTTTTGGACTCGACGTCGAGTTCCAGCCGCTTGCGGTCGGACTCGATTTGTTTGACGTGAAGTTTGGCGGCGTCCAGTTGCGTCTGCGTCGTGGCGGCCTTGGTGCAGAGGGTATCGCGTTCCGGTCCGATGTGGCCCAACTCCTGTTCGACGCGGCGGATTTTCCGGTCGCGATCCTGTAGTATCAGAAGTTTCTCAATCACCTCAAACATTGAACTGCAAACAGTAGCCAGCGTTGGAGCTCAAGTCAATGCGGGGTAAAACGGGGTAGTGGTACAGTTTGAAACATCAAATCTTGTAACCTTTAGCTCTGGCTTGTCTTACGAGCGAGGCAAAAGGGCGCTCACTGATAAATGATGCCCATTGACCATACTTGTAAAAAGGCTTGCCTCGTTTGGGTTTATCGATGTGCCAGTAAGGGAGCCAGATGGAGCGCAACCTTTCATCTATTGATTTAACGATGACTAGAAATGGATAAAATGAACGTTGGGACTTACCCTCCGGCCAAGAGTTGTCAAGACGTTTAGGCAAAAATGCGGCCAAAACCTTGCATTTATGGGGATGTGTTCCAAGACCGAACCCGAACTCTAATTCAAGATGGCTTTTTGCTCCGCACTTGCAGTATCGCGCTTTTCCCCTCTGAATATCGTGTAAAGCGTCGAAGAGTCGAGCAACCCATTCTCGATGCCCACGTTTGCATACGTTGTATCTCTTGGTTGCCATGCTTTTATTCTATCAAGTTCACAGTTTCCTCCAAACTCCAAAAACGATCACTGATATCTGCCTTGGTAGCTTTGGGCTTTGAACATCGGACCCGTTCTGTTCTGCTGCGAAATTTTTCACCGGCAAATTCATTTTGCAGTTTCCGGTTTCGCCGTTAACCTGTGGCCATGCGTTTCATAGGCAACGTCATTGAAAAATTGCAGCGCCATCCCAAACGGGTGGTGTTTCCCGAGGGCGAGGAACCGCGCATCCTGCAGGCGGCCCGGCAGTTTTATGCGCTGCGACTGGGCGCTCCCATCGTGCTCGGTGACGCGGCAAAAATAAAGGCCGTCGCGGAGGGGCTGAATATTCCGCTCGAGGGCATCCGGGTCATTAATCCACCGGTGAGCGAGGAACTGGACAATTTTGCCAACCGCTTTTTCCGGTTGCGCCGGGAAAAGGGGGTCAAAGCGCCGGAGGCGCGCGAGGCCATGTTGCAGCCGAATTATTTCGGCACCATGATGCTGGCGATGCACCAGGCCGACGGCCTGGTTTCCGGCGCTTCCCACATCACCAGCAGCCTGCTGCGGCCGCTGTTTCAAATCATCAAAGCCGCGCCCAGCATCACCACGGCATCGAGTTGCATGGTGATGGAAGTCGAGGACACCCGCGTCGGCGAGCAAGGGGTGCTGTTCATGGCCGATTGCGGAGTCATTCCCGATCCGACCGTGGATCAACTGGCCGACATCGCGGTTTCCACCGCGCAGCTCGCGCGCCACATGGTCGGCGTGCGGCCGCGGGTGGCATTGCTGTCCTTTTCCACCAAAGGCAGTGCGGCCCATCCGTCCGTCGGCAAGGTGCAGGCGGCCACGGCCGTGGCCCGGCGCAAGGCCGAGCAATTGTTTCTGGAAGCCGATTTCGACGGCGAGTTGCAGGTGGACGCTGCGCTCGTTCCGGAAATCGCCGACCGCAAACTGCGCGACAGCAAGGTGGCCGGGCGGGCGAACGTGCTGATTTTCCCCGACCTCAATTCCGGCAACATCGCCAGCAAACTGGTCCGGCTGGTCGGCCACGCCAATGCCTACGGCCAGATTTTACTGGGCCTGAACCGGCCCGCCGCGGACGTTTCGCGCGGTTCGAGCGCGCACGACATCCTGGGCGTCGCCGCCATTGTCGGCGTCCAGGCAATTGATTACCCGAAACTTTATCCGGGCGCGGATGCGCATCTGCCCGGTGAATGACTCAATTCTTAATCTGGCGCTTAATCCCAATCACAATCACAAGGTAGATTAAGAGTGAGATTGCGATTAAGATTACGTTGAAGTGAATACCGAAACTCCCCGCGTTTTCATCGCTGCCACCCGCCAGAACGACGGCAAAACCACCGTGTCGCTCGGTCTGATTGCCGCCTTGCAGGAACATTTCCCGCGCATCGGTTATATCAAGCCCGTCGGCCAGCGCTTCGTCGAAATCGAGGAGCAGAAGATTGACGAGGACACCGTGCTCATGGACGCGGTGTACCCGATGAACTGCCCGCTCGTGGACATGAGCCCGATCGCCGTCGAACCGGATTTCACACGCAAATATCTCCAGGGCTCGAACAATGAGGCGCTCGTCAAACGGATTCAGAAGGCCTTTGACCGGGTCGCGTGGGAAAAGGATTTTGTCCTGTGCGAAGGTTCCGGGCACGCCGGCGTCGGTTCCGTGTTCGATTTGTCCAATGCGCAGGTGGCGAAAACCCTTGGCTGCAAGGTCATCATCGTCACCCAGGGTGGCATCGGCAAACCGATTGACGAGGTCGCGCTCAACCAAGCGTTGTTTGAAAAGGAAGGCGTCGAGATCATGGGCGTGATGCTCAACAAGGTGTTGCCGGAAAAGGTGGATTACGTCACGGATTTTGCGCGGCGCGGTTTGAAACGCAGAGGGCTGGAGCTGCTCGGCGTTCTGCCTTATGAACAAATCCTGGGCAATCCGTCCGTAGACCTGATCCGCGAGGAATTGCACGCCGAATTGCTGAACCAGCCGGCCACGCTGAACACCCTCGTGGACGACGTCATTGTCGGCGCCATGGGCGCGCACAACGCCATGCAATTTTTCAAGCGCGGGGTGCTGCTGATCACGCCCGGCGATCGCGAGGACATCCTGCTGGCGGCCGGTGCGGCCACGATGCCGGACAGCGAGGACAAAATGGCCGGGATCGTCCTGACCGGCGGTCTGCGGCCGAATGAAGCCATTTTGAAAGCCCTGCAAACCCTGCCCATCCCGGTGTTGCTGGCCAAGGCGGAAAGTTATCAGGTCGCTTCCAAGGTCCACAATCTCACCGTCAAAACGCGGCCGAACGACGCCGAAAAAATTTCGGTCATTCGCAATCTGATTGCCCAAAACGTGAACGTCAAAAAAATCATCAACGCCTTGTAAAATGCCGACGCCGTTGCCGCTCAATCCGGATTTGAAAAGTCTGCCGGTGTACCAGCCGGGTCGGCCGATTGAAGAAGTGGCGCGCGAACTCGGCCTGCCCGCCGCAGACATCATCAAGCTGGCGTCGAATGAAAATCCGTTCGGCCCGTCGCCATTGGCGCTGGCCGCGATGCAAAAGGCGCTCGCGGGCGTGAATCTTTATCCCGACGGCAACGCGTTTTACCTCAAACAAAAGCTCGCCGCCAAACTCGGTGTCGAACCGATGCATTTGATTCTTGGCAACGGCTCAAATGAAATCATCGAGTTCGCCGGACACGCGCTGCTCAGTGGCGATGGCGCCACGGCCACTCCGGACGTGGTGGTTTCGCAATATTGCTTCGCGGTTTATCCCATCGTCACCAAATTGTTCGGCGCGAACCTCATTACCGTGCCGGCGAAGAATCACGGCCATGACCTGGCCGCGATGCTCCACGCCATCACGCCGCACACGCGCATCGTGTTCGTGGCCAACCCCAACAACCCCACCGGCACGCTCGCGCCGCGCGAGGAAGTCATCCATTTTGTCAACGACGTGCCGGACGACGTGCTGCTGGTCATGGACGAGGCATACGTTGATTTTCTGGACGATCCGCTGGATTTGGTCTCACTCGTCCGCCTAGGCACGCGGCCGAACCTGATTTTGATGCGGACGTTCTCGAAGATTCATGGGCTGGCCGGTTTGCGCATCGGGTACGGCATCGGCAATCCTGAATTCATTGCTGCGCTGGAAAAGATCCGGCAGCCGTTCAACATCAATCTGCTGGCGCAAACCGCTGCGCTCGCCGCGCTGGATGACGTCGAACACGTCCATAAAACCCGCGCGAACAATTTTGCCGGGCTGAAGTTCTTCGAACAGGCGTTCCGCAATCTGAAGCTCGAATACGTACCTTCGCACGCCAATTTCATTCTGGTCCGTGTCGGCGACGGCCAGCACGTGTTCGAAGCGCTGCAACGGCAGGGCGTGATTGTGCGTCCGATGGGCGGTTATCAATTGCCGGAATGGATCCGCATCTCCATCGGCACGCCGCCGGAAAACGAGCGTTGCCTGGCAACGTTGAAATCCGTCTTTAAATAAAAATCCGGCACGTTGCAAGGCACGGCATTTAAAGCCCCGTCAGGGGCGAAATCTTTGTAGAAAATATTCAGATAAATCTTTTAAGCTCCATCGGAGCGACATCTTCCACGGACGAATTATTTTCAAAACGAACCTGAATGATTCCTGGAATATGCCGCCCCGCTGGGGCTGGAATTCGTTTTGGTTGATTAGCTACAAAGATGCCGCGCCTACGGCGCTATGCTCTCGGCTGGGAAAAACGGGTAGAACGCGTCACTCCGTGCCGCCCTACGAAATCTCCGACTACGACGTCGCAAAATCCACGTTCGGCACGTCCCGGACCGACGGCGGCACGCTGAAAAAGTCGCCCTCCGATTTGAAACCGAACGTCTTCGCCACCAGATTGCCCGGGAAGATTTCACATTTGTTACGGTAGTCGCGCACGTTGCCGTTGTAAAACCGGCGCGCGGCCTGAATCCGGTCCTCGGTGTTGACAAGTTCCGTCTGCAGCTTGAGAAAATTCTGGTCGGCTTTGAGCTGCGGGTAATTTTCCACCACCACGAGCAGTTGTTTCAGCGAGTCTACGAGTTGGACTTCGTCGCGGGACTGGTCGGCCACCGTGCCGTTGTTGGCAGCGCAGCGGTTGCGCAGCTCGGTCACGCGCTCCAGTGTCTCGCGTTCGTGCGCGGCATAGCCCTTGACCACGGCCACGAGGTTCGGAATGAGGTCGTAGCGGCGCTTCAATTCCACGTCCACGTCACTCCACGATTCGCGGATGTAATTGCGCAGGGCGACGAGCGCGTTGTATTGCGCCAGCACATAAACGGCCGGCAACAAAATGACGGCCGCGCAAACAATGAGCGTGAGCAATTGTGGACTCATACGTTTGTGAACAGATATTCCGGCAGGCGCGACCGGATTTCCACCTGCCGTTGCAAATTGGCGGCAATCTGTTCGACGGACAGGCGGGTGTTGAACGCCAGCGCCAGCACCTGATTTTCGATTTCGACGCTCAAGTCGCGGTTGGCCAGCAGGTATTCCATCATCTGCGCGTTGCAGACGTCGTAGGCAAATTTTTTGTCCGGTGACCGCACGCAGAAGGCCTTGGAAAATTCAGCCGACTCGAACTTGATGTCCTGGTAGCCGAACGCCTCGGCGACCTTGGTGAGGAAATTTTCACGCCGGATGGTCAGGTCGGGGAAAACCGCGGGGAGCGTCAAAATGAAAAAGGAAAGCCAGTGATGATGTGTCTGGCGTTCCCCTTTACCTTCGGTGTAGGTTTCATAGTGATAATCAAACGCCAGGACCTGGTTTTGTTGATAGGTTCCGGAGAGGACGTTGCAGGCATAGCGGTTTTCGCCCTCGGCCAGTTCTTTGAGAAAGCCGTAGCGGTCGGCAAGTTCATGATCTTCCGCCGGACTAAAATCCAGGCTCAACCGTTGCGCCAGTTCAAACAGTCCCTCCTGCCGTTTACGCGCCTGAATAGCACCGTAAATGGCGCCAATCGCGGCCACGACGAGCACGGCGACAATCACAAATGGCATGACGAATGGCATTTGGATTTGCATGCAACTCTTCTAAGCCAAAATCGCGGGCCGGGCCATTACAATTTCAACCCCTTTCTCCACCCCGGCGACCATCCGGCGGGTAAAACCCGTTTTGAGTTATAAATAATTGTTTGAATCCCGCCAAAAACCGAATACTTGTTTGGCGTTGCCGATTTAATGATTAGCCAAACGTGAAACCGAACGACCTGCGGGGCATCCTGCAATACATACCGCAATTTCGCGACAAGACGTTCATCCTTGCGATTGACGGCGCGATTGTCACCGACGAGAACTTTGCCACGCTGCTGCTGGACGTGGCGGTGTTGCGGTCGCTCAGCATCCGCGTCGTGCTCGTGCACGGCGCGTCGGCACAGATCAAGGCGCTCGCCGAGGAACAAAATGTCCCGCCGTCCAATCTCGACGGCTCCGGCATCACGGACGCCGGCACACTCAAGCTCGCGCTCACCGCCGCCAACCGGCTCACCCACGAAATTCTCGAAGGCCTTTCAGCCAATGACCTGCGCGCCGCCAGCACCAACGTCATCATCGCGCACCCGGTCGGCATCATCCAGGGCGTGGACCAATTGTTCACCGGCAAGGTCGAGCGCGTGGATGCCGCGCTGTTGCAAACGTTGCTGGCACAGGATGTCATCCCCGTCATTCCGCCGCTGGGGTTCGACGGCGACGGCAAGACGTATCGCGTGAATTCCGACGGGGTGGCCGTGGCCGTGGCCGAGGCGCTCAAGGCCATCAAACTTATTTTCATCACAACCCAGGACGGTTTGCGCTATAACAATCAACTTATCCGGCAGATGCTCGTGTCGGAGTTGCAAAATCTATTGCAACAAAACAGCCCGGGATTTGTTCCGGAAATCCTATCCAAGGCGCAGCACGCCGCCCAGGCCTGCAAGTCCGGTGTCCCGCGCGTCCACATCATCAATGGTAAGGTGGACGAGGGGCTGCTGGCGGAGGTGTTTTCCAACGACGGCATCGGCACGCTCATTTACGCCAACGAATACCAGCAAATCCGGCCCGCCCGGAAAAAGGACGTGCGGGCGATCCAGTTGCTGACCAAGAAGGCGGTGGAAACGGATGAACTGGTGAAGCGCAGCAAGGCGGCCATCGAAAAAAATCTCGGCGACTATTACATCTTTGAAATTGATAAGAACCCGGTTGCATGCGTGGCGTTGCACGTTTATCCCGAACAGAAGAAAGGTGAACTGGCGTGCCTTTATGTGGACTCGTCGCACGAAAACCAGGGCATCGGGCGGAAGCTGATCCAGTTTGTCGAAAGCAAGGCGCGCGAAATGGGGTTGGGCGAACTCCTCACGCTCTCGACCCAGGCGTTCACCTATTTCCAATCGAAGGGCGGCTTCGGCGAGGGCACGCCCGAGGATTTACCGCCCGCCCGCCGGGAAAAATACGAGCAAAGCGGCAGAAATTCCAAGGTGCTGGTCAAGAAATTGAAATAACCGACCGTGCCACAAAATCCTTCAGCTTTACTGGTGGATGGTCTTCGCGCCTGCCGCTGGCTTGGTGTTCCGACAACGCAGCAGGTTTTCCTCGTGAACGTCGTGGAACAATCCGTTTCAATTTTTGAAAAGTTTAGAGCGTCCTGGCATCTGGTCGGCAACGTGGCTTGTTCCACTTCGCGTTTCGGCATCGGCCAGACGGAAGGTTCGAATTGCACGCCGCTCGGTTTACACCGGATTGTGGAAAAAATCGGCGGCGGCTGGCCGGGCGGAACGGTCTTCAAAGGCCGCCAGCCGATTGGCTACACCTGGAAAGGACTGCCGGACGCCAAAATCACCACGCGCATCCTCTGGCTGGAAGGACTCGAACCCGGCTTCAATCGCGGCGGGAACGTGGATTCGCACGCGCGCTACATTTACATCCATGGCACCGCCGACCAGATGAGCATCGGCAAACCCGCTTCCTGCGGGTGCATTCATCTGGCCGACGCGGACTTGATTCCACTCTTTGACTTGCTGCCCAGTGGAACGCTGGTGTGGATTCAAGCGTAGGCCAGGATGCCTCGTCAAGCGTCCGGAATCGAAAATTAACCACGGATACGCAACCCGTTTTTCCTTCCCGGTCTTGACTTAATCGGGTGAATGGCTGATGGTTGCGGCGTGCTCGTCCGTTTCGGCAAGATTTTTGTGATTGTGGCGCTCATCACGACCACCGGCGCGCATTGGGCCGCGCTGCAATCGGTGGCGTGGACGACGATGCTCGCGGACAATTTGCGCACGCACTCGCTTTCCGAATCCGTGTCCCGCACGTTTGACGGCAATTATCCCTGTCCGATCTGCCGGGCCATCGCCGCGGCCAAGCAGTCCGAAAAGAAGAGCGAATTCACGGCCCAAACGCAGAAGCTTGAATTTACACCGGCCCAGGAAAACTTCGTGCCGATTGCCCCGTCGCATTTTCAACTTTTGCCGGTCGCCAATGCCTTCGCGGAATCGCTCAGCCAACCACCACGGACCCCTCCACCGCGCAGTTTCTTCGTCTAATTCGTTTTGATAACGGGAGGGACGGCGTGTCGCCGTCCCTGAATAAATGGGTTCGGCATCCTGCCGGCCCGCCTGATTGCTCCAAAAAATTAACTTTGAGATCCGCCATGCGGCGGGGTCTCACAACTTGGAATTTAAAATGAAAAATAGAAAAAATATTTCTGCAGCAGTAAAAATGGGTGGTGGTTTGCTGGCCGGAATCCTCGCGCCGGGCGTGGTTCATGCCTGTGCGTGCGGTTGCGGCGTGTTTGACGTGGGCACCAGTTCCATGTTTCCGGATGGCCAGGGTGGAATGGCCTTCCTTCAATACGATTACTCGGACCAGAACCGCAACTGGAGCGGCACTTCGGAGGCGCCCGCCGCGAACAACGGCGACAAGGAGATTGCCACGGACTTCATCACGGCCGGCCTCCAATATTTGTTCAACCCGAGCTGGGGGGTTCAGGTTGAAGTGCCTTATGATTATCGCTCGTTCAAGACCACCAGCAACGCTCCGGGAAATCCGATTACGACGGTCAACTGGGGTGCTCTCGGCGACATCCGGCTCGAAGGGATTTACACGGGATTTTTTGCGGACCAATCCGCCGGCGTCACGTTTGGTCTCAAGCTGCCGACCGGCGACTGGACCCACGAAAATTCCTTCGGTGACGTTGACCGCGACAGCGAAATCGGGTCCGGCAGCACGGACCTGTTGCTGGGCGGTTTTCATCGCGGCAATATCACCCAAGATGAAAAATGGGACTGGTTCGCGCAGGGGGTGTTGGACGTGCCGGTGCTGACCCAGGCCGGATATCGACCGGGGGTCGAACTCGACACCGCAGCGGGAATCGATTACAAGGGATTTTCGTTCGGCCACGTACGGATTTCGCCGGTCGCGCAGGCAATCTTTTCCGAGCGCACGAGTGATAGCGGTTCCAACGCCAACCCGGACAACAGCGGCTATCAGCGGCTGATGCTGTCACCGGGAATTGAATTCCACATTCATCCGGTGAAAATTTATACCGACGTGGAATTTCCCGTTTTTCAACATTACACCGGCAATCAACTCGCCGCGCCGGTGCTCTTTAAAGTCAGCATGAGTTTTATGTTTTGATTCCCATCCCCACCCAAAAACAAAAACCAACAACCAAAAGGAACTATGAAAAATATAAAATACCTCCTCGCCATTATTCTGGCGGTGGCCATCGTCGCGGTCTCACTCAGCAGCCGGGCGGATGAGCCAAAACCCAAACCGTATCCGCTCGACACCTGCCTCGTCTGCGACATGAAATTAGGAGGCTCAATGGGCGGCCCTTACGTGTTTGTCTATAAAGGGCAAGAAATCAAAGTCTGCAACAAATCTGAAGAGGCGGATTTCGATAAAAGCCCTGACAAATACATGAAAAAGCTGGCCGATGCCGAGGCCAAGCTGAAATAATAAACGGCATGCCCGAGAAAGCCGGTTCCAAACCCTCCGATGGTGAGCGGCTGTTTTTCCAGGCCGCCATCATCCTGTCTTTGGTTTTTGGGACCGGCTTCTGGTTGTTGATGTATTCATTGAACAAACAGGAAGACCGGCCGGGAGCGCCAGTCGACGAAGGGCCGCCACTCGCCATGGCGCCGGATCATCCGCGTCAACTGGTCGATTTTTCCCTCACCAATCAGACCGGTCACGCCGTCACCCGCGCGGACCTGAACGGTAAATATCTCGTGGTGAGTTTCCTGTTCACCAGCTGCTCGCTGACCTGTCCCATTGTGAGCAGTCAGATGGGTGAAATCCAGCAACTCACCACCAACCAACCGGACGTCCGGCTGATATCACTGACGGTGGACCCGGACGACGACACGGTGCCGGTGCTGGCGAAATACGGAGAATACTTCACCGCCGACACCAACCGCTGGTGGTTGCTGACCGGCGACGACGCCGTGATTCACAATCTGATCGGCACCAGTTTTCTCGCGATGGACACCAATAGTGCTTTCGGCTACATGCCGGGCAATTTTGCACATATCGAGCGCATCGCCCTGGTGGATCCCCAGGGCCGCGTGCGGGACTATTTCGACGGCTTGAACAACGACACACCGAAGGCCGTGGTCAACGAAATCCATCAACTAAGGAAATAAACCTTGTGAAATCAGCAGTCACAAAACCTTTGCGTCTTTTTTGGGCGGTTTTGCCGTTGATTGCCGCCATCACCAACCCTGCCAGCGCCACGCCCAACACCGACGACCGGACGGTTCAATCCTATCCCGCACACGGCGTTGTCGAACAAATCGCGCCCGACCGGAGCCAGGTCACCGTCCATCATCAGGCCATTCCCGGCTACATGATGGAAATGACGATGGCTTTTCCCGTCAAAGACAGCAACGAACTGAGCAACGTCTCGGCGGGTGACAAGATCACCTTCACACTGGTGGTGGGCCGGACCAATGCCTGGGTGGAAGATATTCATCGCGTCGGACACAATGACACCATCCCGGCCAACTCCATGCCCATGACCAGCGGCATGTTTTCCATGCTTAAGCTCGGGGACATGCTGCCGGACGGCGAACTGGTGACCGAAGACCAACATCATATCCACTTCTCCGACCTCCGCGGAAAGGCGGTGGCGTTCACGTTCTTTTTCACGCGCTGTCCGTTGCCCAATTATTGCCCGCTGATGAACCGGAATTTTGACCAGGTGCGGACCCTGCTGCTCTCGGAGACCAATGCCCCGTCCAACTGGCAGCTGCTTTCCATTTCCTTTGACCCGGACTTCGACACGCCCCAGATTTTATCGGACTATGCCGTTGAGTTTCGCGGCACCAATTCCGCCCATTGGCTCTTTGCCGACGCCACCACCAACACGCTGGCCGGCCTGGCTCCGCGCCTCGGGTTGATGGTCATGCGCCAGGGAGACAACCTGTCACATAACCTTCGAACCGTGGTGCTCGACCCGCAGGGCCGGATTTACCGTCAATTCAACGGCAACCAATGGACGGCCCAACAGCTGGCCGATGCGTTGCTCGAGGCAGCGCGGCAAAAGGACTGATTGGTGGAAGGTTCGCCATTCGCCATGGCGATGATGGAATTTCCCATTTTTCACTTTGGCTTTTTTAGCGTATTATCCTGGCCGTGACCTTGACGGAACAAATGACGCGACTGGCCAAACAGGCCAAGGCCGCGTCGCGCGAACTCGCGAAACTGACCACGCGCGAGAAGAACGACTGTTTGCTCGCCATGGCCGACGCCCTTGAAAACAATTCCGACGCGCTCCAGGAAGCCAACGCCCGGGACATGGACGCAGCGGCGGAAAATGGCCTGCCATCCGCCATGCTTGACCGGCTCAAGCTGAATGACCAACGCATCGCCGCCATGGCCAAAGGACTGCGTGACGTCGCGGCGCTGCCCGACCCGGTCGGGAGGATCCTGAACGAGCGCATCCGTCCGAATGGCTTGAAGCTGCAAAAAGTTTCCACGCCCATTGGGGTCGTGGTCATCATTTATGAATCCCGCCCCAACGTGACGGCGGATGCCGCGAGCCTGTGTTTCAAATCCGGCAATGCCACGATTTTGCGCGGCGGCAAGGAAGCGATGCATTCCAACCAGCTCATCGCGAAAACGATGATTGAGGCGGGTAGAAAAACGCTTGCCACATTTCCCGCGCACGCCATTCAGGTCGTGCCCGTAGCCGACCGCGAGGCGATTCCGGTTTTGCTCTCCCTCACGCAATATGTTGATTTGTGCATGCCGCGCGGCGGCGAAGGGTTGATTCGCGCCGTGGCCGAATGCTCGAAGGTACCGGTCATCAAACATTACAAGGGCGTCTGCCACGTTTATGTGGACGCCGACGCGGATTTGAAAATGGCGGAAGCCATCGCCCTGAACGCCAAGGTTCAGCGCCCCGCCGTCTGCAATGCCATGGAAACCCTGCTGGTGGACAAGGCGATCGCGGCACAGTTTTTGCCGGCCGTCGGCCAGCGACTCAGCGAAAAGCGGGTGGAATTGCGGGCCGATGCGGATGCCGAAGCCATTTTGAAGTGCTCCATGCACAACACCAAATCCGCCATCAAACGGGCAACGGAACAGGACTGGTTCACCGAGTATAACGACTACATTCTCAACGTCCGTGTCGTGGATGGTGTGCAGCAGGCGATTGATCACATCAATTACTACGGCTCGGCGCACTCGGACAGCATCGTCACGAAAAACGAGTTACATGCGCAACAATTCCTGAACGAAGTGGATTCGGCGACGGTTTATTGGAATGCCTCCACGCGGTTCACCGATGGCGGCGAGTTCGGCATGGGCGCGGAAATCGGCATCAGCACCGACAAAATCGGCGCGCGCGGCCCGATGGGTCTGGAGGAATTGACCAGTTACAAATGGATCGGCATCGGCGACGGGCAGGTGCGCGTTTAAGCGGTGGATTTCTGGCATAAAAGCTGCACACTTGGTCGCACCGATGTAACCTGCCCATGCCCTAATGAAACAGCCTTTTAACGGCCGGCACACACTCCTTTGGTTGACGTTCTTAACCACGGTTTCGCTGGCCGTCCGCGCGGATCAGATTATTTACGACGATGCGCTTGAAAACGGCTGGCAAAACTGGGGTTGGACGCTGATCAATTACACCAATACGGCTCCCGTTCATTCCGGTTCAGATTCCATCGCTGTTACGATCACCAATGCTAACCAGGCCATTTACATTGCCCACGGGGCCTTTGATTCCAGTTTGTATACGAACTTGACGTTCTGGATCAACGGCGGGCCCACCGGCGGACAGCAATTATCGGTGCAAGGTCACGCTGGCGGAAACTCACAAGCTTCGACGAACCTGCCGGCGTTGGCCGCAAATACCTGGCAGAAATTTGCAATTCCTCTGAGTACCCTAGGCGTTGCGAACCAGCCGAATATGGATGGCTTCTGGATCAAGGACCGGCTCGGCTCGGCGCAGCCGACGTTTTATTTGGACGACCTCTCGCTGGTTACCAATGCCATCACGGCCGGTACCAACGCAACGGTGACCATCACGGTTGATGCGCTGGCCAACCGGCATTCAATCAGCCCTTTGATTTACGGGACGGCCTTCGCGACCTCGAACCAGCTTTCGGATTTGAACTTCACCATGAACCGGTCCGGTGGCAATGCCGAGACGCGCTACAACTGGCAGCTCAACGCGCACAATCACGCCGCCGACTGGTATTTTGAAAGCATTGATGACGGAAACGCCACCCCCGCCGCCACGGCTGATGCATTTGTAGCCAACAGCAAAAACGGTGGGGCGCAACCGATGATCAGCATCCCCATGATTGGCTGGATGCCCAGGCTGGGACCGGGTCGCAGCATCCTCTATAGCTATTCGGTGGCCAAGTACGGCCCGCAGATTTCGACCGATCCTTATTTGCCCGATGCCGGCAACGGCAAGACCTCGCCTTCAGGTGCGTCGATCATGACCAACGATCCCACCGACGCCGATTTCCCGACCAACTCCGTTTTTCAGCAAGGTTACGTCCAGCACCTGATGAACCAGTGGGGTTCTGCCACCAACGGCGGCGTGCGCTTTTACATCATGGATAACGAGGAAAGCATCTGGTTTTCAACGCACCAGGACGTTCATCCGGTCGGCCCGACGATGCAGGAAATCCGCAATGATTTCTTTGTTTATGCCAGCATGGTGAAGTCCAACGATCCCAACGCACTGGTTTGCGGACCCGAGGAATGGGGCTGGAACGGTTACCTTTACAGCGGTTACGACCAGCAGAATCCAGGCTACACCGATCGCGCGGCCAACGGCGGAGCGGATTACATGCCGTGGTTGTTGAATCAGATTCACCAGCATGATGTGAGCACCGGCTATCGGTTGCTGGATTATTTCACGCTCCATTGTTATCCGCAGGAAGGTGCTGTCAGCGGCAATGATGCCTCTCCGTCAACCGAGCTGCTGCGCAACCAGTCCACGCGCGTACTTTGGGACAGCAACTACGTTGATCCCAGCTGGGTCAACAGTGTCATCATGCTGATTCCCCGCATGAAAAACTGGGTGGCCACCAATTATCCCGGCACGAAGATTGGTGTTACCGAATATAACTGGGGCGCGGAGACCAATATCAATGGCGCCATCGCCCAGGCCGACCTGCTCGGCATTTTCGGCCGGGAAGGACTTGATCTGGCGACCCGCTGGACCACGCCGGCAAATACGGCGCCCACCTACAATGCGATGAAGCTATACCGCAATTATGACGGCGATAAATCCACTTTCGGCGACACCAGCGTGCAAGCCACGGTGCCCAACCCGGACAATCTTTCGGCCTTTGGCGCCGTGCGAACCAGCGATGGCGCGATGACGCTTATGGTCATCAACAAGGATCTCAACAACGCCACGCCCATCATGGTGAGCCTCGCCAATTTCAACGCCGCCGGTACCGCCCAACGCTGGCAGCTGACTTCCGCCAACACCATCAACCATCTCGCAAATATGACGCTCACGACCGGGACTCTCAGCGACCTGCTCCCGGCCCAAAGCATCACGCTGTACGTGTTGTCGGCGACGAACACCTTCAATCTGCAAATTGGCAGCAACCGTCCGTCCGGACAGTTGGGTTTCTGGCTCAACGGCCAGGCCGGACAATCTTACATCCTCCAATCGTCCACCGATCTGGCCCACTGGTCAGCCGTCAACACCAACCTGTTGGCGAGCAATTCATTTGAATTTTTAATGCCCACGACCAATACCATGCAGATGTTTTATCGCGGCCTGTTGGACAGCCCGTGAAGCCAAACCGGCCCGCGGGGCCGGGTCCGTGGTCTGGCTTCGTTCTTTTTTGACGCTGAACATTTTGGGGCTTACTGTCTTCGGCGTGGACGCTGTCTCTTCCAATGAAAAATCCCTGGCGGACGCCGCGCATTTTGTTCGTGGGCAAATTCCGGGTGGCGGCCTTTTTGCGGGACTGGACTGGCGGATTTCGCCGGAGCCGTTTCCGCTCGGGGAAAATCTGGCGCGGGAAATTGAATCGCTGGGCCGTGTGCTGTTGCAATTTTATCGCGCGGTCAACCTGCTCTACCGGCGCAGCGTGGAAGGCAGACAACCGGCGTGGATTGCCGAACTGCTGGACCAGGGCAAACCTGCCGGTTTGATTGAGCTTCAGCGTTCGCCCGCGTTCAAGAGCGAGGTGCCGCGCGTGATTCGGCCGGACATTTTGTTGACCGAATCCGGTTTTAGCATCACCGAACTCGATTCCGTGCCCGGGGGCATCGGCCTGACGGCGTGGTTGGGGCAGACGTATTCCAACCTTGGGAGGGACGGCATGTCGCCGTCCCAAACTTCGGAAACACCAACAGACAAATTAGGGACAGCGACACGCCGTCCCTCCCAGGAATTAATCGGCACCGCGGACGGAATGGTGCGCGGGTTTGAAAGCATCTTCGGCGACGCCAAACAGGTTCACATCATTGTGTCCGAGGAAGCCGCGACCTACCGGCCGGAAATGGAATGGATCTCGAAGGAAGTGCGAAGTGCGAAGTGCGAAGTGCGCAGCGCGGAATTCACAGATTTCGCCGAGGGCGATGCGGTTTACCGCTTCTTCGAGCTGTTCGACCTGGCCAACGTGCCGGATTCGAAAAGGATTTTTGGACTGGCGGCTGAAAAACGGATCCGGCTGACACCACCGCCGAAACCCCTGTTTGAGGAAAAGCTGCTGTTCGCGCTGTTGTGGAACCGGAATTTGCGCGACTTTTGGCGCGGAGAACTGGGCGAGAGCTTTCTGGCACGCCTGCAAAAAGTGATTCCTTACACGTGGGCGGTGGATCCGACCCCGCTGCCGCCGCACGCGGCGATACCCGAATTGAACCTCACCGACTGGCAGCAGCTCAAAACGCTGTCGCAACGCCAACGCGAATTGATTTTGAAGGTGTCCGGTTTTTCCGAACACGCCTGGGGCGCACGCGGCGTTTATCTCGGCAGCGACCTGTCGCACGCGGACTGGAGCGCGGCGGTGGACCGGGCCCTCGCGAGCTTCCCGACCTCGCCCTTCGTCCTGCAACGCTATGAGAAACCGAAAACCGTCGAGGCACAGTGGTACGATTTCGAAAAGAACGCCGTCGTGCCGATGAAGGGGCGGGTCCGTTTGTGCCCGTATTATTTCGTTGCCGGTGAAGGGGATGCGGCGCGCCCGCAATTGGGCGGAGTGCTGGCAACCATTGTTCCCGCCGATAAAAAAATTGTTCACGGCATGAGCGACGCGATTCTTGCACCGTGCGCGGTCTAGCCGGCTCGCAGATTTTATTGACTGGCGCGCCGGCACTTTTGGTTTTACTGTTGGGAAGGCCGCATGCCCTCAAAAACCCAGCGTGGTGATGCGAAAACGACGACGCCGGTGCGTCGCCACGCGGCACTGCTTAATCTGCTGGCGGACGAAAACGCGGAGGTTTATCAGGCGGTGCGCGGGCAAATTCTGGCCGAGGGCAGCGCCGCAAGTGAATGGCTGAAACCCCACACCTTGAGCAACGACCCGCTGTTGCGCCGGCGCGTCCAGGAAATCCTCCGGCACGTGGAGAGGCAGGCGGCCGACAATCGCTTTCTCAGCTTCTGCCTCAACCACGGCGAGGAATTTGACCTGGAACTGGCGGCATGGCTGCTGGCCCAAACGTACTTTCCCGAAATCAACGTGGAGGCGTACCAGGCGCTGCTCGACGGTTATGCGAATGCACTGCGTGAACGCACGGATCGTCACGGACGCGCGAATGCGGTGTTGGGAAAGATCAGCGACTACCTTTTCGGCGAGCTCGGCTTCAAGGGGAACGAACAAAATTATTACGAACCCGACAACAGCTACCTGAATCGCGTACTCGACCGGCGGACGGGCAATCCCATCACCCTTTGCTTGTTTTATATGCTGCTGGCGCGGCGGCTGCAGTTGCCGATTGTCGGCATCGGCCTGCCGGGCCATTTCATTTGCCGCCACCAATCCGCGTCCGGCGAGATCTACGTGGACGTCTTCAACCGCGGACGCCTGCTGACCAAGGCCGATTGCGTGCATTACCTGGTGCGCGGCAATTACGACCTGCGCGAGGAATATCTCGCCCCGGTCAGCCCGCGCCGGATTTTTTTGCGGATCTGCAGCAACCTGCACCAGATCTACCTTGAACTGGGCTTGAAGGACGACGCCACCCGCGTGCAACGTTACCTTGTGGCATTGGCGCGTTGACTTGCCAAACCGCCGCGCACCGCGTAAAGGTAATGTCGGCGCCAGTTTAGCTCAGTGGTAGAGCAACGGTTTTGTAAACCGTCGGTCGTCGGTTCAAATCCGACAACTGGCTCCAGTCTTCCTTGAGCTTGTCATTGCGCCGTTGGCCAAATTCGGAAACACTTCATTCGGAAGGAATTTCATGCCCCGCAAAACGTCAATACGGCCAAATTCAGCGGCGTCGGTGATGATTCTCGGCGTCGGCTCGTTCGCGCACAGCCTCGGACGCACGCTGGCCGATGCCGGCATGACCGTCTCCACCTACCTCACCCGCAATTATGGACATTTCCCACCGTCACTCGTCGGACCGACCTTTTCGCGCGACGCATTTCCCAGCCCCATCCCGCTCATCAGGAAAAACGAAATCGACGTCGTCATTCCGCAATCCATCGACTGGGCGCTCGCGCCGTGGGCGAAGGATTTGATGAAATCCGGTGTCGGGATCTTCAGCCCCACGCGCGAGGCGATGCGCATCGAGCGGGAACGGGATTTCGCCCGTAAACTCTGCGCCGACTTCAAGATTCCGTTTCCGCAGGCTTACGTGGCCTCAAACCGGCTCGAAGCTGAAAAAATCCTGGCGGACCATCCGCAGCCGTTCGTCATCAAAAACCCGCTCTGCTCGCCCACCAGTCCGATTCACACGATTTTGTGCGAAACCGTCGAGGACACGCGCGCCTGGCTGCGGCACGTCAATTATGCCGAAGGCGTCTTTTTACAGGAATACCTTGGGCGCGCCGAGGCCGGGCACATTGCACTAGTGAGTGGCGGGGAGATTTATTCCCTCGTCACCAATCAGGAATACAAATACGCCTTCAACGGCAATCAGGGCATTGTCGCCGGCGCGCCGCTCGGCGGCCTGGTCGAGCGCGATCCGGACGACCAATACGGCCTGGCGCGCGGGCTAATTCACCCGCTGTTGCCCTGGCTGCGCAAAGTTAAATACCACGGTCCGATCCAGGTAACGGCCGTTAAAACAGGGCGGGCTTCCCACCCGGGAGCGCCGGCGTCTCGCCGGCGTGTTGCCGAAAAACCGGCCGGCGGGACGCCGGCGCTCCCAGGGCAATGGCACGTCATCGAATACAACATCCGCATCGGCGTCACGTCCGGCCCGATGATTTTGCGGATGCTGAAAAATCCGGTGGAAACTGTTTTGCGAACCACGCGAAATGAAAAACTTGACCCGCAATTCAAGCCCGGACTGAATTTCGGCTGCTCCCTGACCCTGGCCGGCTACGGCTATCCGTTCACGCAGGTCCGCAGCCCGCATCTGCCGCTGGAGGTGGACGGTCCGTTCGATTGCGATGTGTGGTGGAATGAAGTGGCCCGCGGCACGGATGGCAAACTGGTTTCCACGGGCCACCGCATTGCCGATGTGATTGCACTCGCGCCAATGCTGGACGCCGCCATTTCCAAAGCTTACGCGAACATCCGCAAAATCCGCGTCGTGGGCAGCTATTTCCGCACGGACATCGGCCAAAGCCTGTGGCCGCCGGGTACCGTTTAATTTTCAACCACGGATGGACACAGATGGACACGGATAAGGAATAGATTAATGGATTCGTGGATTGATGGATGGGGTGAGCAGAGGGCGTTCTGGATTTTCCAATAATCCCATCATCCAACAATCCGTTTTCTGAAAATCCGTGTCGATCGGTGGTTAACGAGCAGTTCGTTTTTCCGTGCCATTTGGCATGATTCGTGGTTAAACAGTCTCAACGTTTTATGAATTTCGATTCGACTAGTTTTCCCTTGCGGCCGGCGTGGACCGAGATTGACCTCGGCCGGTTGCGAAACAACCTGCGGCTCATCCGCCGCGACCTGCCCAAGCACGTGCGGCTGCTCGCCGTCGTGAAGGACGAAGCGTACGGCCATGGCGCCCTCGACGTGGCCCGCATCGCACTTGAAGAAGGCGCGTGGGGCTTCGGCCTCAGTACGCTGGAAGAGGCGATGGCCCTTCGCGATGCCGGAATCACCGAGCCGCTGCTGTTGCTGGGCGAACGGCAGGAAGCCGAACTCCCATGGTGCGTCGAGCATGACCTGACTGTCTGCGTCAACGAGCCACACGCCGTTCGCAAACTCGCACAGATCGCCGCCGCCCACGGCAAACGGGTGCCCGTGCACGTGAAGATTCACACCGGTATGAGCCGTTACGGCGTGCGCTGGGACGAAGCCCTGCCACTCATCGAACAGATTTGTTCCGAAAAATCGCTGCTGCTCGAGGGTGCCATGACGCACTTCGCACAATCGGACGAAACCGACAAGACGTTTGCGAACCTCCAGTTTTCGCGCTACCGCGAGGTCTTGCGCGCGATGGAACAGCGGAAAATTCCTGTGAAACTGCGCCACACGTGCAACAGCGGCGGTTTTCTTGATTTGCCTCAGGCGCACCTCGACATGGTGCGGGTGGGCATTTTGCTGTACGGCGTTTTTCCTTCGTCGGTGTGCCGCCGGATTCCCGGCATTGAACCGGTGATGTCGGTCAAGGCGCGCATCGCGGCAATTCAAAAACTGAAACCCGGCGAGGTGGTCGGTTACGGCATGCGTTACACGGCCTCATCGGAACGGCGTATCGCCATTCTGCCCATCGGTTACGGCGACGGTTTCCCGCGCGTGCGCAACCAGGGCGGCGCCCTCATCCGCGGCCAGCGGGCCCCGCTGATTGGTGGTATTGCCATGGACGCGTTGATGGTGGACATCACGGACATTCCCGAGGCGCAACTGTGGGACGAAGCCGTCATCATGGGCCGCCAGGGCAATGAGGAAATCACCGTGCACGACATGGCCAAGCTGAAAAACTCGGTGAGCTACGATGTGCTGACCAACTGGCGGCTGCGCCTGCGGCGCCAATCGGTGAACGGCAAATCCGCGCCGGTAAAAATCGAAGTCGAAACCGCCGTTACAAAATAATTTTTACCACGGATGAACACAGATAAACACGGATTCCAAATGCTGACGCAGGCAGGGCGCGTCAATCCATGCGCGCCGCTCGCTGCGGACGAACATCACCGCCCGGAAAACGGCGGGCAGAGGACCGCTTGCTTTGCCAACATCCGTGTCCATCCGTGTCCATCCGTGGTTGATCTGCGATGAAACTTCTTTTTTCCGAACAAAATTCCGACTACGAGCATTACCAGTTTCCGTATGCCATCTGGGCCGTGCCGGAGGACGGGGAAATGCCGTCGGACATTTTTGACGCGGGCTTTTTGCCGTCGTCACGCAATCTCGACCGGTTTTATCTCTGCCGCCAGGTGCGGGTGAACCTGGCGAAGTTCCAGCCGTCGTCCGAGAACCGCCGCATTCTGCGCAAGGGCGGGGGCATCGAAGTGAAGCTCGTGCCGCGCGACAAATACGATTACACGCCCGAACGCCGCCAGTTTTTCAAGACCTACGCCGACATCAAATTCGGCAAGGACGTGATGACCTTCGAACGGCTCGATGCGCTGTTCAGTTCGCCCATCATCTCACACCTGCTCGTGTTCTCGGACGCGAAGACGGGCGGCGAAATTGGCGCGGCCACGCTCTATCTCGAGGGCAAGGCGCTGGCGTTTTATTACTACGCGTTTTACGACCTGAATTATTACGCGCGCAACCTCGGCATGTTCATGATGACTTCGGCGGTGGCACTGTTCGCCGGGCACGGCGTGAAGCAGCTTTACCTCGGCACCTGCTATTCACAGACGGCACTGTACAAGACGCAGTTCGCCGGCGCGGAATTTTTCAACGGGTTCCGCTGGTCGGATGATTTGGACGAGCTGAAATTCATCATCAAACGCGACAAAAAGGATTTGACCCAGCACCTGCTCGAAACGGACGAATACCGCGACGAATTTTACGACGGCAACCTCGGCAAGATCGCCGACGCCAGCGCCTTTCACATCAAAATCAAGTGAGAATGTTCCGGGATTGGGAAAATCGCCGGTTACGGCTTGGATGAAGACCTCTGGTTTGATCTGTTATTACCGGATTTTGATTTCGGCTGGCCGGATTTTCGGGAAGTTGGTGAGAGGTGCTTCAACAACTCTTCCACTTTTGAAATCAATTCCTCCGGCAGATATGGCTTGGTGAGAAAAACGTTGATGCCGGCCTCAAATCCCGCCACCCGGGTAAAGTAGCTGTCCATGCCCGTCAGCATGATCACCGGAATGGAAGCGGTGGCAGGATTTTCCCGCAAGGTCCTGCAAATATCGAGCCCGTTCAACCGGGGCAGCATTAAATCCAGCACGATCAAATCCGGCAACACCGTGCGGGTTTTGGTGAGGGCGTCAACTCCGTTGGAGGCGGTACCGATGGCAAAGCCGGCGTTGATCAGGTTCCCACGAATGGCTTCAAGTTGATCCGGATCATCTTCGACGACCAATATTTTTCTAAGCATAAGGATGGGTTTGATCCATACGCAAACAGGCAACAGCACCCCGGTACGAATAAAACACTCCCCGGCAATGAGCACGAACGATGCCGCTCCACAACGTTCAATTCCCTGATAAAGCAGCAAAAGTACACCGCCAAACCCGAAAACAAGCACACCCAATTTTGCAATGGCGACCTCAAAAAAAAGGACGCTGGCGTGGCGCGGACAGGAGAAGAGAGTGAATCAAAATGTCGCGGGCAAATCCAAGGGCGTTTCCGAAGCGGGCGGCGGTTCCAGCGTCAGCGGCCGGTCGTGGTCCAGGGAGTTTTCGCAGACCCGGAAGAAATCGGTGGTCGTCGCCACGCGGCGGATGTCGTGCAGGAAGTTTCCCTCCACGCCTTCGCCGATGAAGTTCATGAATTTCTTCATTCGCTGCACCTGGGCCGACTCCAGCAGGCCGGGCCTTCGCCGCGCCGAAGTGTTACCAGTCAGAAGTTGATTTCCTGCTGTGGTCAAATCGGGCGGGAACTTTGGAACACCGGCTTCGGCCACGCCGGCGGGCGTGATTTCACTGTCCCAAAGCTCGCGCATGTAAGCCAGCACGTCACGTCCGGTCGGCAACCTGATTGGTTCGCTGCGCAGTTCGGCACGAATCTGGTCGAACAACCACGGGTTGCGGATGGCACCGCGTCCAATCATCAACCCGCGCACGCCGGTTTCCGCGAGCAGTTGTTTCGCCTGCGCTGCGCCGCGGACGTTACCGTTGGCGAGCACCGGACATTTCAATTCACGCGCCGCCAACGCGATCAGGTCGTAGCGCACACCGGGACGATACATTTGCTTCACCGTGCGCGCATGAATGGTCAGCAAATCGATGGGATGTTTTGCGAACAACGGCAGCAAGGCGTCAAACTCGGCAGGCGATTCAAAACCGATGCGGGTTTTGACCGTGAACGGAATGGTCACCGCGTGGCGCAGCGCGCCGAGGATGGCATCAATACGTTCCGGCTCACGCAACAAACCTCCGCCCGCGCATTTGCGATAAACGACAGGCGCGGGGCAGCCGAGATTCAACTCAATCGCCGCAACGGGATATTTTTGCAATTCTTTCACCGTGCGGACGAGCGCAGGAACATCGTTGCCAATCATCTGCGCGATGACGGGCCGGCCGGTGGGATTTTCCGTGATGGACTGGAGAATCCATTTATCCAGGCGTGAATCGCCGTGAACGCGGAAGTATTCCGTCCAGTACGCATCCGGCCCGCCGTAATGCGCGACGACGCGCATGAAGCTGAGCGTGGTCACGTCCTGCATCGGCGCCAGCGCGAGCAGAGGTGCCGGATCGCGAAGCAGGTTCAAAAAGGTTTCGGATGGCGTCACGCAGGTCGGGAGTCTGCCGGACGAAGGCAATGAGGCAAGCGGCAATGTTCAGTTGAACTTGCCGGCGGCATCGGCTATGGTGTGACTCTATGACTTTGACGGAAAAAATCCTCGCCCGGGCGGCCGGCAAACCGCGCGTGCAGGCCGGCGACAACATCTGGGTGAACGCCGACGTGCTCATGACGCACGACGTTTGCGGGCCGGGCACCATCGGCGTGTTCAAACGCGAGTTCGGCAAGGACGCGAAGGTTTGGGACAAACGCCGGATTGTCATCATCCCCGACCACTATATTTTCACCGCCGATTCCAAATCGAACCGCAACGTGGACATCCTGCGCGATTTCGTGAAGGAGCAGGACATCGCGTATTTCTACGACGTGATTGATGACCCGAACGGCCACTGGCATTTCGACATGAGCAAGGGCCATCTCAAGCGGCAATACGGATCGCAGTACGCGGGTGTCTGCCACACGGCGTTGCCGCAAAAGGGGCACACCCGGCCCGGTGAGATTTTGTTCGGCACGGACTCGCATACCTGCATGGCGGGCGCGTTCAATCAGTTCGCCACCGGCATCGGCAATACGGACGCCGGTTTCGTCATGGGCACGGGCAAATTGCTCATCAAGGTTCCGGAAACGATGCATTTCCGGCTCGAAGGCAAGTTGCAGCCGGGCGTGATGGCCAAGGACGTGATCCTCCATTGTATCGGCGAAATCGGTTTTGACGGCGCGACGTATCGGGCGATGCAATTCGATGGCTCGGGCACCGCGTCCCTTTCGATTGACGACCGCATGACCATCGCGAACATGGCCATCGAGGCCGGCGGCAAGAACGGCATTTTTGAATTTGATTCGCGCACGCAGGAATACGTGGACGCGCGCGTGAAATTGAACGGCACCAAATCCACGTACGAACCGGTCGCGCGCGACCAGGACCAGAAATTCGTTTATGAGCTGGTCGTGAATCTCGACCAGCTCGAACCGACGGTGGCGTGTCATCCCGATCCGGGCCAGCGCAAAAAGGCGAAGGAGATGGGGCACATCAAACTGGACCGCGCCTATGTCGGTTCCTGCACCGGCGGCAAGACGAGCGATTTTGTGGAGTTCGCGCGGGTATTGCGCGGCAAGCATGTGGCCATTGACACGTTCGGCGTGCCGGCGACACCGGAGATTGTGCGCGATTTGCAGACGACGTATTGGGGCAAGCAGACCGTCTGGGACATTCTCGTGGGCGCCGGAGTGCAGATGACGGAGAACGCCGGATGCGCCGCGTGTCTCGGCGGGCCGGTGGACACGTTTGGCCGCATCAACAAGCCCGGCATCAACTGCATCAGTGCAACGAACCGGAATTTTCCCGGCCGCATGGGCGACAAGGAATCGAAAGTGTTTCTGGCATCACCGATGACCGTGGCGGCGAGTGCGATTGCCGGCAAGATTGTGGATCCGCGCGAGTATCTGGGGAATTAGTGGTGGTGACTCCGCGTTTTACTGCCGGTTGAAGCCATCCAGCTCGGAAATAAAAGCGCCGGGCCCGCCTCCGCGATACCCCACCTGCCGGCCCAGCTCGTTGCCCGCGCTGTTTACCAGCACGAACGTCGGATAGCCGTCAACATTGTATTTCTTCGCGAGCGCCTGGTTGGCTTCCTTGAGCGCGTCATCCTGAGGTTTGCTACGTGGAAAATCCACCAGCACCAACTCCAGTTTGTTCCGGGCATAGGTGGCGAACTGGTCCGTGTCCAGCACTTCCTGGTCAAATCGGATGCACCACGGACACCAATCGGAACCCGTAAAGTGAAGCAATACCGTTTTATTATCGGCCCTGGCCTGCGCCAGGGTCTGGTTAAAATCGGTGCTCCAGGTCAAATCCGACGCATGGACGACGGCCGGTGGTCGGGTGCGGGTTTCGTCGGGCGGCCCGGTCGCGGCGGGACCATAAATATCGGCCGGTTGATAATCCGTCGCGCGATAGGCGACGTTGGCCATGGCCTGTTTTTGTTCCAGTGTACTGGCGATGGCCGGGTTATAAAGGAAATGTTTTTGCAGGTCGGGACTGAGATTCTTCAACTTCGCGTTGGCCATGCCTTTCCCGCTGTTGTAGGTGAAATACACGTCGGTGGCGGACACGCTGAGCACGGTGACATTGCTGTAAATATCGGTGCCGGCTCGTAGCACCGGCAGTTGTTCGTCCGCCCGGACCGAGACCGCACCGAGCAAGCCGAGCGCGATAATCGTCGTTAAACGCAGGGTCATTCCGGCCTTTACAGCAACCTGTTTGCCAAGATTCATGCGCGGAAAGCGCCTGCAAACGGGCAACCGCGCATCAATTGAACGTCATTCCGTCTTATCGGCGGGTTCGGTTGAAGCTGATGGCGGCCGCGGTTGTTCCAGCGGATGCTCGTGTTTTTGCCATTCCGCGTAGACGCGGCCATCCCAACAGGCCGGGTTCAAGGGATAGACATCCGGATCAAAAATCACGTGATAGAAGTGCCAGACGACAATGGCCAGGCACGCCAGCAAGGCTTCGTAGTAGTGAATCGTCAATGCCACGTCCACGATCCAGCGCGGCAGGAAGGCCGTCACGTGCATCTTGAACCAGATCATCAAACCGGTGACGCCCATGATGAGGGTGCCCCACACCACGGCCCAGTATTCCAGCTTCTCCGCATAGCCAAACCGGCCGATTTTCGGTTTCTCCCGGCTCCCGCCGGTGAGATAACGCACGGCACACCACATATCGGCGAGGTCTTTTTTGACCGGGAACAAATCCTTCACCAGGCGCCGGCCGTCCGGAGTCAGCAGCAGATAAATCAGATGATAAACGCCCACGAGCAACAGCACGATGCCGGCCAGACGATGCGTCCAGCGGCGGAACGACTCGTTCGCTCCGAGAAGTCTGGCCAGCCACGAATCCGGAAATTTCAGGGCGAAGCCGGTGAGGGCCAAAATGCTGAAACTGGACGCGAGCACGACGTGCTGCCAGCGTTGCGAAAGGCTCATACGCAAAACCGTCCGCGCGCCGGCGTGATATCGCGCAGCCGTTTTCCTCAAAAACAGCAGCGCGTTGTGAATGAACATCGCGCCCACGACAACAAAGATCAGCGTCAGATAAACCTGTCGCACCCACCCGTTGATTTTTTCCGACAGGTCCCGTTGCCCGGACGTGGCGGCGGGGTCCACGTGGATTTTGCCGCTCACAAACATCCGGTTCGCACCGGGGTGACACTGACCGCAGGTGGCGATGAGGTGGTTCGTGTTGATCGTGGAGTCCGGATCAGAGGAAGGCAGAACTTTGTGGTAACCGTGGCAACTGGCGCAATCGGCGACCACGGTGGAACCGTAATGCGCGGCCAGGCCATGATAGCTTTCGCCGTACGTCTTCACCCGATCCGCCGGGAGATTGTATCGAGAATCCAAGGTCACCGAAGCATGGCACCGGCTGCACACGTCGGAAATCTTCAATGCCGAACCACCTTTCAACGCCTCAATTTTATGCTCGGCATGACAATCGGTGCAGGTCGGCGCATCACGATTGCCTGCCGCCACTGCCTTGCCATGAACGCTTTTCACCCAGTCCGCAGCCTCCTGAACGTGACATTGTCCGCAGGTTTCCGCCTGCCGTGAAAAATACAGTGGCGAAACGGATGAATCGGGCGGAAGAATATCGTGCGAATCGTGGCAATCCAGGCAGGTGGCGGCGGTTTCATCGCCGGCCTTGACCCCCAAACCGTGAACGCTGGCGCCGTAACTGGCGGTTTGCCGGGGATGGCAAATGGCGCAGTTGACCGGCGTCACGGGCCGGTTGTCGTCCGGATGCGTCGCCGTGATGTCGGTGTGGCAACTGACGCAGGTGTTCGTTCGATGGACCGACGCGGCGAGCCGGGTCTGGTCCACGAACAGCGACAGCGGCCGGCCGGCCGCGTTGGTGGTGGTCAGGGTGTTGTCGGCGTGACAAACCAGACAATCATCATTCGCCATCACCGGTGCGGCCGCGGCTCCGGCGGCGAGGACCAGCCAGAACCCGGTCAAAGCCATTATCAGCATTCGTTGGCCATTGCCCATATTATCAATATCAGACGGTGTGACCCTTGCCACTTTACGCGGCTTGCCATTTGTTGCGCCTTTTTTGACGATGCCGGCAGCGGAGTTTCCGGCCGCCTCAATGCGTCAGGCGCGTGGCCATGGCGTAGATGATCAGAATCAGCAGGAAGAGGCCGAGGCCGAAGAAAAAGTAGCCGAAGGATCGCGCGATGTTCTTCCAACGCTCCCATTCGTCCTTGACGCGGTGCTCGTCCAGTTTGCCTTCCGCCACCAACCGGTCGTACCAGCGCTTGCGCTCGTGCAGCATCTCGGCCTTGGAGACGCGGCCGGAGAAGATGACCGTGTCCATTGGAAATTTCTCGATGCGGAAATGCGTGTTGAAGAAATGAATCGAGAAAATGAAGCCCGCCGCCAGCAACGCTTCGTCCGAGTGGAGGATCAGGGCCACATTGATGATCCAGCCCGGCAGGAACCGCGTGAAAAACTCGGGGAACCACATGATCAAGCCGGAGGCGCCAATGATGGCCACACCCCAGAACACGGCGAAGTAATCGAATTTCTCCCAATACGTCCAGCGGTCGAACTCGGGTTTGGGGCCCCGGCCGAAGAACCACTTATTGTGCGCCACCAAATCGCGCCAGTCCTGAAACGTGGGCACCATGGAATCGGGGCCGAACAGGGCTTTCCAGAGCCGGCTGAATTGGAACCGGCCGCTGGCCGGGTCGCGCAATGATTTCCGTCCCTGCCAGGCCTTGCCCGCCAGCGCCGTAAGATGCAGGCCAAAATAGAAAAAGGTGACGATGGCACCGAGCCGATGCAAGGTCCGGGCAGTTTCCGGGCCACCGAGGACGTGGAAAATAACTTTGGCCCAGTCCGTGTAGTAAAACTTGAGCGGCATGCCGGTAATCACCAGCAGCAGGAAACTGGTCACGACCAAGAAATGCAGGAAGCGCTCAAACGGCGAGAAGCGTGTGAACCATTCACCGTCCACCTGGGTTTGAATCTTGGCTTCGCGGAATTTCCTGGTGTCGTGCAGATAGAGGTAGATCGCGCGCACCAGCCAACCGAGGGTGTGCAGGCCAAAGAAGGCGAACGTGCCGATGAGCAAACCGGTCATGCCCAGAAAAACCGCGTGGAGCAACGGGTAATTTTTCCCGTCCAGCGGGTTGGCATGGGGTTGGTATTCGGTGAATTTGATGGTGGCGCCGGGATGACATTGCCGGCAGGTGGCCAGGATGTTGGTGGGCGACAGGTGCGACCGCGGGTCAGACGGTGGCTGCACGTCATGATAACCGTGGCAGTCGTAACAGGCCGCCACCATCGGCGCCACGTTGGGCCGGCCCAACGCCACCGCCTTGCCGTGGTAGGTGTCCCGGTAATGGGCCAGCCGATCGGCGTGACACCGGCCGCAACGTTCGTCGCTGACGGCTTTGAAATTATTACCCTCCGGGTTCACGATGTCATGCGCGGTGTGACAATCCGTGCAGACCGGCCCGCGCGGGTCGCCTTTGGCCAGTAATTGTCCGTGGATGCTCTGGTCGTAAATTTTTTCGACGCCGACGTGACATTTGCCGCAGGTTTTGGCGACGTTGGCGTGGTTGATCGGTGAATCGCGGTCCACCGCGCGCTTGATGTCATGCACGCCGTGGCAATCGTCACACGACGGCGCGACAATCAGACCCATTTTGAGCAGCGCGCGGCCGTGGATACTTTCCATGTATTGCGCGGCCGCCTCCGGATGATTGATTTCATATTCCTTGGTCAGTCCCGGATTACTGTGGCATTTCGCGCAGGTGAAGGGCTGGTTCAATTTGAACACCGGCGAGGTTGGGTCATTGACCGGCAGAATGTCGTGCGAGCCGTGGCAATCCCAGCAATTGGCCGCCCCCGACGCGCCGAGCAGATGGCTCACGCCGTGAATGCTCGTGGCGTAATCCGCAGCCTCCTTCGCATGGCAAGTGTTGCAATGGGGAGGTCCCAGCGGGTCGTGGACGAGGTCCTTGATGCCCGTGTGGCAATCCACGCAGGCGAGGTGCGCGTGAACCGATTTTTGAAAGGCATTGGTCGGAAAAACCAGCGATTCGGTTTTACCGTTGACCACGCGCGTGGTGTTGGGATCGAGATGGCAGGCCAGACAATCACTGTTGGCAAACTTTTCCGGCGCGTTGGTGGAGACCGTCCCCTGGGCACACGCGACGGCACCCGCAAATAAAAACCAAACCGGCAGACAAACCCATGCCGTCACGGCGGTCCGGAACCGGCTCATGATGGCGCCGGGGCGGGCAACCGGCTTTAAGTGATAGTGGTTGAGTGTCATGGCCGTTGTTTCATTTGCCGCCATCGGGTATTTCCATGCCGCTCCGGTCGAAACACCATTCGTTCGCGGGCTACATCCATCTGCCGCGTGGCGTAAACCGCGTTATTCCGATGGCGTTATTTCTTAAAAGTCCGCAGGTAGGCCACCAGACCTTTAATTTCGTCGTCCGATAAATTTTGGGCCGGCCTCATCACGGTCTTGCCGTCTTTATCCTTGAACCCTTCCTTGATGGCCTTGAAGGCGGCATCATCCGTCAGCGCGGCCTGAACCGCCGCATCGCTGTAGTCCTTGGCGCCCAGTTTCCGGCCCATATTGGTCTGGCCCGTGCCATCCGCGCCGTGGCAGCGGGTGCACGAAGTGCCCCAGGTTTCCTTGGGTTCAGCGGCTGAAACCGCCAGCGTGGCGGCGAAACCGATGATGCTGGCGAGCAGAATTGTTTTATTCATCGTCGTGGCTCCATTTTATTGGTTTGTTGGGGCGCGACCGTTCGCACCCATTTCAAAGAATAACGTCGGTGAAGCGGCTGGAATCGACTACCCGTGTTTTGGCCAACGCCGCGCATTTCTTGCGTCGCGAATAGCAATATATCTTATATGAAATAAATAAAGAATCAGGCTAAATACTGAAAGAGAGCGCCAGACGAAACCCCGCACCGCCTGATGGCCGCATTGTGCAGGTGAATAGTTACCCTCGGGAGCAGCCGGCCGGTTTCCGCTTATTTCGGCAGGTTTGCGCCGGGCAGATAGATGGCGAAGGTGGTGCCTTGACCGGGCTGGGTATGGACGTGCAAGGCGCCATTGCCTTCCTTGATCAGGCGCTGAACGATGCTAAGACCAAGCCCCGTGCCCTGACGCGGCCCTTTGGTGGTGAAGTAAGGTTGGAAGATTTTCGGCAGCAATTCCGGCGGGATTCCCGGGCCGTCATCACGCACCCATAATTTGACCATGGGCGGGGTGTTGTCCGCGCATTCAACATTGAGCAGCCGGTCGTTCGGCGTGTCCTTGAACTTGGAAAGATCCAGCGGCGCCCGCAGCATTTCGCCGCCGACCTCCACACGATGCTTCTGAGGCACGCATTGAAAGGCATTCACCGCCAGGTTGAGCAGAATCTGGATCAGGTCGGTGCCGTTGACCTTGATGCTCATGTCCTCCGCCAGCGGCGTGATGCTGAATTCGTTGTCCTGCACGCTGGGATGCACACGCATGAGTTGCTCGAGGTCCTTGAGCAGTTGGTTGACACTGACCCGCGGAGCATGTTCATCCGACTGGCGGCGTAGAAACCCGAGGTAGCGCCGGGAAATTTCTATGCAATTGCCCACCTGCCGCGAGATGATGCGCAGGCGGTCCTTGATGAATTCCGAATCCTCTGCTTCCAGGTGCGCCGTCCGGCCGAGCCGCTGGTTAAGGACCTGCACAAAACCGGAAATGACCGTCAAGGGACCGTTGATGTCATGAATAATGCTGGCATAAATATCGCCGCGTGTCTTGGCGATCTGCTCTTCGATGCGCTGGTTTTGCAATTCGGTCAGCAACTCCTGGACCTTGTCCGCGCTGCTGTGAATCTCGCCTTCGAGGATCCGGCGTTGCATGGCCTGCGAGACGGCGGTGCGAATGGTCGCGATGTCGAACGGCTTGTTGATGTAGTCGCACGCGCGCAGGCGCAATGCCTGCCGGATGGTGTCCGTGGTCTCAAAGGCGGTGATCATGATCGCCTCGATTTCCGGGTTCACAAATTTAAGGCGTTCCAAGGCTTCGATGCCCGACATGCCGGCCATGCGGATGTCCATCACCGCCACGTCCACCGGGTGTTTTTGCGCCAGCTCAATCGCCGTTGGGCCGTCCTCGGCCATCAACAAATCGTAGTCATCCTTGAAAATGACCCGCAACGACTGACGCGGCCCGTCCTCGTCGTCCACTATCAACAACAGACCGCGACGCTTCGTGGGCGTCGGTTCGGTGACTTCGGCGATGGCCGTGTCCGCCTCTGCCAATGGATCAGCGGTCGAGATCATATTCAAAATTTAGTTGCCCGGTTCAATTCCCTGAACACGTCTAATAACGTCATTTATACCGCAATCGCTCCCACCCTCAAGCGCAAAACGTGCCAGATTTACAGGTGCGCCAGCAACAGCGCGAGCGCCTGCCGCACCGTAACTTGCTTGAATCGCGCGCGTTGATACGCATTCAATTTGCGTTCAACCGTCGTTCCGAACGAACCGGCCAACGCGATGAAAACCGTTCCGACCGGCTTTTGCTTTGTCCCCCCGGCCGGCCCGGCGATGCCGGTGATCCCCAGCGCGAAATCTGCGCCGAACTTTTTCCGGGCGCCCTCGGCCATTTCACGCGCGACGGCGTCGCTCACCGCGCCGTGCACCGCAAGGGTTTTGGCCCGGACGCCCAGAAACTTCCGCTTCACGGCATTGCTGTAGGCGACCACGCCCCCCAGGAATACCGCCGATGCGCCCGGCACATTCGTGAGCCGATGCGCCACGCACCCGCCGGTGCACGATTCCGCCAAGGCGAGTGTTTGTTTTCGCTTCGCGAGCCGCCGGAGAACCACTGATGCCAGTGCGAGGCCCATCCCGACCTTGAGCTTCCTTCCGGCAAAGGCTCCAGGCACGACCGGGCGGCGGCGTTTCATGGCAAAAAGCGCGGCTGGCCATTTCGAATCTCGGCGGTGAAGGTTCCGGCAATGCAGCTTTTTGCTTCGTCCGGCAGACTAAGATAAATCTTCCCTGGCAGTTTATTGCTGGCCAGCGGCCCAAATTCCAGTTTCATCGCGTAGCCGTTGGTGAACGTTTCCATGATCCGCATATCACCTTCCCGCCAAAACAGGGATACGCCCGGCACGAGACCGGCGTCATTCGTCAACACCTCAAAACTTTTCCCCGCCCAACCCCCGGTCGCATTGGTGACAACCAGGATGTTGACCGCGGCGTCCACATCCCGGCCCGGGCTGGACCGCAACATCAGCAGACCGTTTTGAAACACCGCGCGCCGGCAGACAAAATCCCGGCCATGAATTTTGCCGGCGGCAGTCCGGTCCGGAAAGACCGTGTTCGTCAAATCCAGGGTCCAAAGGGGATTGACGGCAGAGGAAACCGCATTGGTTGCGCCGAAATCCGACGACGCCGGATGCGACGCAATGATTCTTTCCCGGAGGAACAACGCGGTCGCCGCGGCACATGCCAGAATCAATGCGAAGATGAGCACCGCGGATTTTCGCTGATGCACCACGGGCGGCGGGGCCGCTGAAGCGGGCGACGGCGGGAGGAGGATGGGCTTGATGAATTGCGTCGCCGACAACTGATATTTTGAACCATCCGCCGGCGCCTTGGGCACGATGATGATCTGGAAACAGGTCGGGCATTCCACCTGCGCGCCGCTCGCACTTGAATCCACCGCCATGCGTTGGCCGCAAACCGGGCAGGCAAATTTGAACTCGCTCATGGCCTGGGAGAAACATTTCACATCCGCGCCGGGGCGGCAATCAGCATTTTAAGTGATTTTAATCCGTCTTTGGGATTGAATTTTACCGCCGCATCTCAAAATCTGTGTTCATCCGCGTCCAGCGCGCGGTTGGTCAAAGCGCATGAAAAAAATCTCTCCCGTCTCCCGCAGTGGACGCTTCGCCCGCGGCCCCGGCGCGGACGTCGCGCAATTCACCGAATCCATCTCGTTCGACCGGCGGCTCTGGCGGCATGATCTTCTGGGTTCGCTGGTCCACGCCGAGATGCTCCACAAAATCGGCGTGCTGGCGCGCGCCGAACGCAATGCCATCGTGCATGGCCTCAAAACCATCGCCCGGGAAATTGAAGCCGGAAAATTCCGCTGGAAGCCCGAACTCGAGGACGTGCACATGAACCTCGAGGCCGAACTCACGCGGCGCGTGCCCGCCGGCGCAAAGCTGCACACCGCCCGTTCACGCAACGACCAGGTCGCCCTCGACCTGCGCCTCTGGCTGCGGGACGAAATCGTTCTGCTGCTCGCTGACATCGTTCACCTGCAGCGCGCGCTCGTCAGCCTCGGTGAAAAAAATGCCGACGTGCTGATTCCCGGCTACACCCACCTGCAGCGGGCGCAACCGGTCTATCTCGCGCACCATCTGCTGGCCTATGTTGAAATGCTGGAACGTGATTGCGAACGGTTCTGGGATGGTTATTCGCGCGTGAACGTCTGCCCGCTTGGCAGCGGCGCGATCGCCGGCTCCACGCTGCCCTTGGATCGGGTGTTCGTCGCCAGACTGCTTGGCTTTGTGAATGCCAGCGGCCAACCGCAACTCACGCAGAATTCCATGGACGCGGTGAGCGACCGGGATTTTGCCGTCGAATTTTGCGCCACCGCCGCGCTGCTGGCCGTGCATCTGTCGCGGCTCGCGGAGGACTTGATTCTTTGGACGAGCGCCGAATTTAATTTCATCAAGATTGCCGACGCCTACACCACCGGCTCCTCCCTGATGCCGCAAAAGAAAAATCCCGACATCGCGGAACTGGCGCGGGGCAAGACCGGCCGGGTCATCGGCAACCTCGTCGCGCTGCTTACGGTGTTGAAGGGGCTGCCGATGACCTATAACCGCGATTTGCAGGAAGACAAGGAACGGCTGTTCGACACCGCCGACACCGTGCGCGCCACCACGCAACTCATGGCCGCCATGCTGCGCAATACCAAAGTCAACCATGCCGCGTGCGCCGCGGCCGCGGGCGATCCGGCCTTGCTGGCGACTGACCTGGCCGATTATCTCGTAAAAAAAGGAATGCCCTTCCGGCAGGCGCACCATGTCGTCGGCGCGGTCGTGGCCCTGGCGGAAGAAACCGGCAAACCGCTGAACCGGCTTTCGTTTGCGGACCTGCAATCCGTGGACGAAGCCTTTGGCCGCGACGCACTGGGCGTGTTCAATTTGCAACGCGCGATGTCAAAACGAAACCTGACCGGCGCCCCGGGAACCAAGGAAGTGGCGAAGCAACTGGCCCGGTGGCGGGCACAGCTGTCTTGATTCCGTGAACGCGGCACTCAACGAATTGCTGAAGCGAACGTCGCGCTCGTTTTATCTGACCTTGCGCGTGCTGCCGGCGCCCGTGCGCCGGCAAATCGGCCTGGCCTATCTGCTCGCGCGCACCACCGACACCATTGCCGATACCGAAATTGTCCCGCAGACGCAACGGCTCGACGCGCTGCACAAGCTGCGTGTACGCATCGTGGGCAGATCCACCGCACCGCTGAATTTTGGGGAACTTGCGAAACAACAAGCTTCGCCAGCCGAGCGTCTCCTGTTGGAAAAGGTCGAGGACAGCCTCGCGCTGCTGCCAAAACTTTCGCCCGCCGACCTGCAACGGGTCCGCGGTGTGCTTGAAATCATCATCGGTGGCCAGGAACTGGATTTGGAGCGGTTTGCCGGCGCTTCCGCCGATAACATCATCGCGCTCAAATCCAGCATCGAACTCGACGACTACACCTATCGTGTCGCCGGCTGCGTCGGTGAATTCTGGACCCAGCTGTGCCGCGCGCATCTGTTTCCGTTTGCGGAACTGGAGGACGCGCAACTGTTCGGCGACAGCATTCGTTTCGGCAAGGGCCTGCAGCTGGTCAACATCCTGCGCGATTTGCCGGCGGATTTGCACAAGGGCCGTTGTTATTTGCCGTCCCTGGAATTGGATCAGGTCGGACTGTTACCGTCGATTTTGTTGTCGCCGGTCAACGAATCCCGATTCCGCCCGATCTACCACCATTACCTCGATGTGGCGGAATCGCATTTGAAAGCCGGCTGGGTCTATACGAATGCACTGCCGCGCGGGCAGATGCGTGTACGACTGGCCTGCGCGTGGCCGATTTTAATCGGCGCCCGGACGATTAAACGGTTGCGCGCCGCCAACGTGCTGGAACTGCGACAAGGCGTCAAAATTTCCCGGGGCCGGGTTTATGGAATCATGCTGCATTCGGTGCTGGCTTATCCGCTGCCCAGCGTTTGGCGAAAGCTGTTTGTCATGAGCCGGAATGCTATTGCATCCGGCGAAAAATTGAGGTAAGGAAAAGCCATGCGAATTTCCAAGTTTTACCCCGTGGTTTGCGCGGTGGCCGTTTGTACAAGTATCGCAGTTGTACGCGCCGACGACAATCCTGCCCAGGCGGCTGCTCGCGCAGCGATGGAGGAACAGATGCGCGTGATGGACACACAGCCGGCGAGCTCAAATACGCAATCGGCTGCCCCCGCAGCGCCGGTCCAACCGGCTCAACCCGCCGCCGGCGCCACGCCTTCGACTCCACCACCAGCGGAAAATCCGCAGGCACCGGCAAGCGCACCATCGCCGGCTCCCGCAGCGCCGGTCCAGCCGGCTCCACTTGCCGCAGCCCCACCCGCGGCAACGCCTGCACCGGCGACACCTTCGCAACCCGTTCAGCCCGTTGCCGCACCGACCGTGTCTGCGGCACCGCCGCCGGCAGTGGTGGTTACTGCCTCCGGCTCAACCGTGCAGGAACCGACCAATCCGCCGCCGGCAGCGACCCTGCCCGTGCCGGCTCCACCCACAACGACTGCCGCGCCGACGACTTCAAGTTCGGGGAATGGTTTTTTTGTTCCGGTGCCACCACCCTCAGGCAGTAGTATCACACCGGGCGCAGCACCGGAGGAGAGCCTGCCGTCATCAACCACCACTGCACCCGCTGCCACTCAAACTCCAGCGCCCGCCGTCGTCCAGTCCGTTCCCACGGAACCATCGCAAAACAACAACAGCACGGCCATTCCGGCGAGTCGATTAGGATTACCACCAATCGTGGCGCCGCCGCTCCCGATTACCACCACGCAACAGGCGCAACTTCAGGCCTTGCTTGAAAAATACGAAAACAACGCCATCTCGGCGGAGGATTATCAAAACGAGCGCGCAAAAATTCTGGCCGAACCCCATTAAGAGCCGTCCCATTTCCCGCCCGCCGGCTCTCGTCGGCGGGCTTTTGCTTTGCCACTCGGAGCCGCCAACTTTAAGCTGGGCACGCCGTCATGCATGATTTTCGTTATATCGGCAAAAAATTGTACTGCGAAGGTGTCGCCGTGGAAGCACTGGCGCGCCGATTCGGCACGCCGCTCTACGTCTATTCGCAGCACACGTTGTCGGACCATTTTCAAAAGCTCGACCGTGCCATGTCGCCGGTGGAGCATCTCGTTTGCTTTTCGGTCAAATCCAATTCCAACCTGTCCGTCCTGCGCACCCTCACCAACCTGGGCAGTGGTTTCGACATCGTGAGCGGGGGCGAGCTGCGGCGGGTCATGGCGGCGGGCGGCGACCCGCGCCGGTGCGTTTTCGCGGGCGTGGGAAAAACGGAGGACGAAATTGAATTTGCGCTACGGCAGAACGTTTATTCGTTCAACGCCGAGAGCGAAGCGGAATTGCAGCGCATCCAAAGGGTGGCCGCGCGGCTGAAAAAAATTGCGCCGGTCGCCGTGCGCGTGAATCCGAACGTAGCGGCGCGCACACACGCCAAGATCACCACCGGCACCTACGAGAACAAATTCGGCATCGCGTTCGAGCAAATCGAGGGCGTATACGCCCGGGCGGCCCGTTTGAAAAACCTGCGTCTGCGCGGATTGCAGATGCATATTGGCTCGCAACTGACCAGCGTGGCGCCGTTTGAACAGGCCGTGCGCAAGGTCCGACCGCTGGTGCGGCGGCTTGCGGATCAATATGGCCTGGAATTCCTGAGCATCGGCGGCGGACTGGGCATTGTTTATGAGCCCGCGCTGGCGAGCGGTTCGCCCGGATGGTGGAAGTCGTCCGCGGCGAAAAATATTTTGACGCCGGCGACTTACGCCCGGCGTTTGCTGCCATGGTTGCGACCGCTTGGCTTGAAAATTTTGCTGGAGCCGGGCCGGTTCATTTCCGGCAACGCGGGCATCCTGGTCACGCGGGTCGAATACGTGAAACGCACCGGCCGGAAGAATTTTGTAATCGTGGACGCCGCGATGAACGATTTGATCCGCCCGGCGTTCTACGACGCCTACCACGAAATCGTGCCGGTTACGCACCCGGCCGGCACGCCCATCAAATCGGATGTCGTCGGCCCGATTTGCGAGTCGGGTGATTACTTTTGCAAGGACCGCCCGCTGGCCCGGGTCGGCGAAGGGGATTATCTGGCGTTATTGAGCGCCGGCGCCTATGGCTTTGTGATGGCGTCAAATTACAATACCCGCCCGCTGGCGGCCGAGGTGCTGGTGAGCGGCCGCCGCGCCGCCATGGCCCGCAAACGCCAGCCGGTCAAAGAAATTTGGTCGGGCGAGAAAGTTGTGGCATGGTTGAGGTAGCATTGTGAATACGGAATATTCCATCGCCGCGCATTGGCCGGACGGTTTTGATGAGACCGGGCTCCGCCAGTGGGCGGAACATCTGCGCGCCCAGCTTCTGGCGCCGCAGGTCTCGCTGGGCCTGGTTTTCATGTCGCCAAAATTTTTCCCGCACGCCCGGCAGACGCTGGAAATTCTGCGCGTTCATGCCCGGATCCCCTTGCTGGTGGGCTGTTCCAGCACCGGGTTGATCGCCGGGGCAAACGAAATCGAAGGCGCGTCCGGTTTTGTGCTTGCCCTGTTTTCCCTGCCGGGAGCGGAATTGAAAGGATTTCGTTTCACCCAGCAACAGGTGGAAGAGGCCCATGACGCGACCTACTGGCGTTTGGAAACCGGCGTCGAACCCAAGGGCACCAATGGCTGGCTGGTGTTTATTGATCCGTTCCATCTCGACGCGGAAAGCTGGCTCCGTTCCTGGAACCAGACCTATGCGCCGCTGCCCGCGCTCGGCGGGCTGGCCAGCGGTGTTTTTTCCGACCAGACCACGCAGGTCTATTTGAACGGCGACGTGTTTGAAGATGGCGGCGTGGCCATTTCCGTAGGCGGCGACGTGAAGCTGGCGAGCGTCATCTCCCAGGGTTGTACGCCCATCGGCGAAACCTGGACGCTCACGCGCGTCGAACATAATTTGATCCGTCAAATCGCCAATCGCCCCGCCTATGCCGTGCTCGCGGAGACGTTTCAAAAACTTCCTCCCGCCGAACAGCAAAAGGCCCGCGGCAATCTGTTCATCGGCCTCGTGGTCAACGAATACCTCGAGGATTTTCATCGGGGCGATTTTCTCGTGCGCAACCTCATTGGGGGCGACCCGAACTCCGGCGTGTTATCCGTCGGCGCCATGCCCCGGGCGGGGCAGACCATGCAGTTCCAGCGGCGGGACGCGGCGGCGGCGACGGAGGACATGAATGAACTCCTGGCCCGCGCCAGGAACCAGCTCGCCGGCACCGTCATTTATGGCGGCTGCCTCTGTTCCTGCAACGGTCGCGGCCAGAACCTTTTTGGCCGGCCGAATCATGACGCCGAGATGGTGCAACAACGGCTCGGCCCGCTCGGCCTTACCGGATTTTTTTGCAATGGCGAAATCGGCCCGGTCGGTGAAAAAAATTTCCTCCACGGTTACACCGCCTCGCTCGCCCTGTTTGTGAAAAAGTAATCATAATTCGCGATTGCCTTTCAGCCCGCCGACCCGTCATGCTCGCGGGAGAAATGGTTTCACCGGAAGAACAACCGACCGAATCGAATGCTGCCGCGCCACCGCGAAGTCCGGGTGGCGGACGGCGGCGGGGCCACCGCGGCGGGCGCGGGCGCGGGCGCGGGCCACGCCCCTCCGCGCAAACCGTGCCCAGGGATCAGCCCGCTGGCGCCTCCGCTCAAGAAATGGCTGGCCCCGGGCCGCAACCCCCGGCCGCGGTTTCGGCGGGAAAGGATGTTTCCGCCATCAGCCGGGCGGCTGACGAAGTACGGCAAATTGTCGAATCACTCGAACAGGCCTTGGAACAAATGGAAGAAGTGCTGGAACTGGTCGAGCTGGCGGAACGCCAGAAATCCGGCGACGAGCGCGAAATTGACTCGCTGCGCCGGGCATTGCAAAGGATTCAGCCGCCGCGCGGCCACAAGGAGCCACCGCACGAACCCGGCAGCGAACCCGGCGGCGATTAGAACCCTTCCACGACCCGCGTCAGGCGATGATTGACGTAGAGAACGTTGCGGGAGCCGAACAATGGTTTGCGCCGCTTCTCGATCCGCACCGGCCACCGTTCAGCGTCGCCGACCATGAAGTCGAAAACTTCGTGAATCGGCTCGTTTAAAAGGCGGGTGGCCCGGCGAACCGGCTTGTCGTCCACGCGGATGAGCAGGGTGCCGCAAAGCTGGTTGAAATTAAATTCCACATGGTGTTTTTCCAAATCGCCTACCTCAAAAGAGAACTTCATAGATATACGTCTTGTGACACTGGTTCCCTTGCAAATTCCATGCCGTCCCGGAAAAAGATGTGGGATTCGCTTTCACCGAAAATTTGTGGGTAAAACGAAGAGCCGGGTTCCCCTGACACAGGCATGGCCCGGAAAACTGTCCCAAAATAATTCAACCGCAATCCATTCCGTGGTCAACGCAGCAGCCGGCGCAGTTCCTCCGGCTGGTCTGTTGGCGGCTGACACGCAACGCCGGTGCAAAGATAGGCCACCGCGCCGCTTTTGGCGGGCAAAGTCCGCGCGAATTCCCCGACGGCGCCCCGGTTCCCCAGAACAACCTTTTTCGGCTGATAGACCGAATGCGCGGCGCGCAGCAATTCACGGGTTCCGGCATCCGCCGGATCGCCGGCAATCACGACCTGCCGTGGCTCCTCCAACCAAAAATCCACCGCTTGTAACAGGAACGGCATGGCTTGCGGGAAATTCTGCAAGCGGTGCGCGAATAATCGCAATGTCGCTTCCGCCGGCCGCCGCAAATCATCGCGGCCGGTGATGGCGGCGAGCTTCAACAAGGCCAGCGTGGCGACGGAATTGCCGGACGGCTCAGCGCCGTCGTAATCGTCCTTCACGCGCAGAATCAAATCCTTGGCCTCGGCGGCACCCTGCCAGAAACCGCCATCGGCCGCGTCGTAAAATTTTAAAATCATCGCTTCGGCGAGCGCGACGGCAAAATCAAGCGGCCTCGGATCCAGCGTGGCTTCATAAAGGTCAACCACCCCGGCCAGCATGAACGCGTAGCCTTCGAGCAATTGCACGTGATCGTGCGCGCCGTCGCGCCAGCGATGAAACAACGTCCGGTTTTTTTCGTCCCACAATTTTTCCTGGAGAAACGCCAGATTTTTCTCCGCCGCCGCCCGATATTTCGTTTCGCCGAGCACGACATAGGCGTGGGCCATGGCGCCCAGCATCAAACCGTTCCAGGAAGCGAGGATTTTATCATCGAGATGCGGGCGGATGCGCCGGCGGCGCACCGCCCGCATCTTTGCTTGGGCGGAAACGAACCGGGGTTTTTCAGCGTCAGTCAGATTGGCATCCACCAGGCTCAGCACATTTTGGCCCGGCAACGGGCGCGGATGGCTGTGGTCAACGAAATTTCCATTTTCAGTGATGCCAAAAACGCGGACCACCACATTGAGTTCCTCGGCGGTCAACAGCGCGGAGAGTTCATCTTTCGACCAGCAGTAAAATTTTCCCTCATGGCCTTCGCTGTCGGCGTCCTCGGCGGAGTAGAAGCCGCCATCGGGATGGGTCAGGTCCCGCAAAACGTAGTCGAGAATGTCGCGCGCACCGTCGGCGAATGGGGTTTCGGGTCGGGCCTCGGGCGTCTGGGCTGTGGAAACCAGATGCGCGTCGAGATAGAGCTGCGCGAGTTGGGCGTTGTCATAAAGCATCTTTTCGAAATGCGGCACCAGCCATTCGGCATCCACCGCATAACGGGCGAACCCGCCGCCCAGTTGATCGTGAATGCCGCCGGCCGCCATGCGCTCGCACGTGTACAAAACCATCCGCGCGGCCTCGTCGTCGCCAAAGCGGCTGGCGCAACGCAGCAACAGCAGCGGAACACTGGGTTGCGGAAACTTCGGGGCACCGCCGAACCCGCCGTGACGCGGGTCGTAGGCCGACTTGAAAACGGTTGCGGCGTGGCGCAATGCGTCCGCCGTCAGCAGGAGATTTGACGGCGCCGAGCCGGCCGTCGCCGCCGCCAACCGCGCTTGAATTTCGTTGGCCGAGCTCGTGAGTTCATCCCGGTGTTCCTGCCAAAGCCCGGCGATTTGGTGAAGCAATTGCAAAAACCCCGGCCGACCCTGACGATGGTCCGGCGGGAAATAGGTGCCGCCGAAGAACGGTTTCAATTCCGGCGTCAGAAAGAGGTTGAGCGGCCAGCCGCCGCCGCCGGTCGTGGCCTGGACAAAGGTCATGTAAATTTTATCCACGTCCGGACGTTCCTCGCGGTCCACCTTGATATTGACGAAACGATCGTTGAGAAAGCCGGCAATCTTTTCGCTCTCGAACGACTCGCGTTCCATGACATGGCACCAATGGCAGGTGGAGTAGCCGATGCTCAGAAAAATCGGCTTGTTTTCCGCGCGCGCCCGGGCAAAGGCCTCGTCGCCCCAGGCGAACCAGTCCACCGGGTTGCGGGCGTGCTGGAGCAGATAGGGCGATTTCTCGCGGACCAGACGGTTGGTGCGCTCGACGACCATTCACCGAAAGATAGGGTGCGCGGGAGAAGGCGCAAAATGAAAAGCGAAGCCAATTTTGCGTCGTCAGCAAGGCGCGGCTGCACTAGATTGACGACATGTTATCCGCCAAACCCTGGCGTTGGGAAATGGTCATCTGGTTTTGCGCGGCGCAACTGGTCAGTCTGTGCCTGGGATTGACGATCATCGGGCTGCTGCAAAAGGCCGGGGTCGCCGCGTTTCAAACGCCGACGGGTTCCGGCGCGATCGTGCTCGGTACACTGGCTTTCCAGGGCATGACGTGGGTGTTGATTTTTATTTTTTTGCGGCTGCATCACACCCACTGGCGTGATGCCTTTGGCTGGCACCGGTCGGAATTCAACCGCACCTGGTTTCCAACCGTAACGGTGGTGATTGTTTTTCTGCCGCCGGTGGTGTTGTTGTTACAATCCGTGTCCATGCTTGTGCTCACCAAAATGGGCTGGCCACCCGAGCAGGAGACCGCCGTGACGGTGCTGACCGGCGCTAAAACCTGGTGGCTGCGCGCTTATCTGGGCGTGTTCACGGTGGTGATCGCGCCGGTGGCCGAGGAATTTTTTTTTCGCGGCATGTTGTATCCGTTCGTCAAGCAGCTCGGCCGGCCGCGTCTGGCATGGTTCGGCGTCAGCTTTCTGTTCGCCCTGATTCACTGGGATGCGGCGGCATTCGTAGCGTTGTTCCTGCTGGCGCTCGTGTTGACATGGCTTTACGAAAAGACCGACAATTTGCTCGTGCCCATCGTGGCGCATGCATTCTTCAATGCGGTAAATCTCATCCTGCTCTGCTTATTTCATAATGAATTTAAACCGGGCCCATCGTGAACGAGTTTGAACTCATCGCCAGACTGACGAAAGCGCTGCCCGCCAACCAAACCGTGGTGATCGGTGCGGGCGACGATTGCGCCGTGTTGGATTTCGGCCTGCCGGACAAGCTGTTCCTGTTCAAAACCGACGCGGTCGTGGAAGGCGTCCATTTCGACGACGTCACGCCACCGGAAAAAATCGGGCGCAAGGCGCTCGCGCGCTGCCTGAGTGACATTGCGGCCATGGCCGGCACGCCGGCCGCCGCGGTGGTCACCATCGGACTGCCGGAACATTTCAAACCGGCAGCCATTGAAAAAGTTTACGGCGGCATGAATGGCCTCGCCAAAAAACACGGCGTGGCCATTGTTGGCGGCGAAACGACGGCGAACCCGGAATGCCTTTTTATTTCGGTGGCCCTGGTGGGAACCGTCGGCCGGGGCAAACAAATCCTCCGTTCGACCGCCCGGGCCGGCGACGCCATCTTTGTAACCGGTGAACTGGGCGGTTCTGCTGCCGGCAAGCATCTTGATTTCGAACCGCGTCTGGCCGAAGCGCGCTGGCTGGCGGAGAATTTTCCCGTCCACGCGATGATTGACCTGAGCGACGGACTGGCCGGCGATTTGCGGCATATTTTGGATGCCAGCGGCGTTGGTGCAGAGCTTTCAAAACCGGCGATTCCCATCAGCCGGGCGGCAAAGGACAGCGCGCGCGGAAATCCCTTCACAACAACCGCGTTGACCGCCGCGCTCAGCGACGGCGAAGATTTTGAATTGTTGTTCACGGTGGCGGCCGGTGCCGCAGAGAAATTGCTGGATGCCTGGAAGAAACAATTTCCCAAACTGCGCCTGAGCTGTATCGGCAAAATCAATCCGGGCACCGGCGTTACCCTTCGCGACAAGGACGGCGTGCAACCGCTGACGGCTCATGGCTACGTTCATTTCGCATAGTCCGGCAGAGACCCAATCGCTCGGCGAATCCTGGGGGCGCGCCGCGGAACGCGGATGGGTGATGGCGTTATCGGGCGATTTGGGCGCGGGCAAGACAGAGCTGGTAAAAGGCATCGCGCGCGGACTGGGCGCCACGGCGCGCGTCCATTCGCCGACGTTCACGCTGGTGAACGAATACGGTGGCGGGCGGTTGCGCTTGTTTCATCTGGACCTGTACCGGCTTGAGCTGCCCGGACAATTCGTGGCGGCGGGGCTCGAAGAATTTTTGCAACCCGACGGCATAACGGTGATTGAATGGGCGGAAAGACTGTCGAAGACCGAAGGTCGAAAGCCGGACACGGGTAAAAACTGGCTGCGGGTGAATTTTGAGATCATCGGCGGGACGGAACGAAAAATAGTTTATGACGATTCTGGCGCTTGAATTTTCCTCGGCTCAACGCAGCGTGGCCGTCGTGCGCCCCGGCCAGCCGCACATTTCCGTGGAAGCCGTTGAAACCGGTGCGGGTGGAACGAACGCGTTTCGCCTGGTTGAAAAAGTCCTGGCCGGCGCAAAAGTCGAGCGTGAACAAATCGAGGGGCTGGCCGTCGGATTGGGCCCCGGTTCCTACACGGGCGTTCGCGTGGCAATTTCGATCGCGCAGGGCTGGCAACTGGCGCGCCGGGTGAAATTGCTGGGCATCGGCAGCAGTAAATGTCTGGCGGCACAGGCCCAGGCGGAAAAAATATTTGGCCGGGTAAACGTGGTGATCGATGCGCAGCGAAATGAATTGTATCTGGCAGCGTATGACATTTCGTCGGAGGGATGGGCGGAAATTGAGCCGCTGCGAATCGTGCCGCTGGCCGAACTCCAATCCCGCGCCAACGCCGGTGGAATCTGGGCCGGTCCAGAAGTCACCCGGTGGCTGCCGGATGGGAAAATCCTTTTTCCGTCGGCCGCAACCATGGGGCGGCTCGCCGCCGGACAAAATGACTTCGTGAGCGGTAACGACCTGGCACCGATTTACCTACGGGAGACCAATTTCGTCAAAGCGCCCCCAGGTCGTGCAGACCTTGAAATGAGCTAAACGGGACCGTTTGGCGTCCCACCGAAGCAGCTCCGTGGTTTGCAGATCTTGTCATGTTTTCGGACAACTTTAACAAGGAGTCAGAACCAACTCATTGATGGCACGATAGATACGTATAATCGAATAGCCGAATAGTGGTATAACGCTTGCTGTATTTTCACTGACAACAGGCAATTGGCCTCATTCCAAAAATTAAGCGTTAATCGATTTATGGTGACGAGCAATAAGAAGACCGCCCGGTCGAAGGCAGGCGCGGCATTTACCCTGGTGGAAGTGACGATGGCCCTCGGCATATTGGTATTGGCGATGTCGGGAATGATTTACGGCTACACACAAACCAACTATCAGGCGGAATGGAGTTCGATGTCGCTGGCCGTTCAGGCGTTGACCGTTCAATCCATCGAACAGGCCCGGGCTGCAAAATGGGATATTTATTCGACCGCGTCGGGATCAAATCCCGATGAACTTCCACCGGGAACAACCAATATCATCTATACCAACGCGGTTCTGATTCCCTCCAGCGGCCAAACCATGAGTGTCACCAATATACTGAAAATCACCACCATCACGACGATTCCTGCGGTCCGCCAGATACGTTCGGACTGTGCGTGGTATTTTCCACGCACCGGAATATGGTTCACCAACACCGTAATCACTTATCGCGGGGGAAACTAATGAAACTACTGTCAAACAGCTGGTCACGGAAAGCATCGGTCTGGGCCATGAACCTCCGGGCTTTCACCCTGGTGGAGTTGATGATCACCATGGCTATTTTTATGATGCTGGTGCTGGCGATGGTCGGGGTGCAAATTTTCGGTTTCAAAATAAACTCGCTTACGACCAGCAAGTTGATCTCCACCGCCTATAGCCTCAAGGCCCTGGATCAGATTCAAAGCCAGGTCCGCGGCGCAAGCTCGGCAGTGGTCGGAACCGGAACCAGTCTGGCGTCGTTCACCGCCACCAGCACCACCGGTCCGGCGCTGATGATCTTTTCTCCCACCGGCGGAAGCAACCTTCTGTATCTCTCCACCAATACGGGCGGCCTCTATGAGATTTTCAGCGCTAACAACCAGCAAATGACCGTGGCCTCCAATCTCACCAATCAGGTGTTGTTCCAGACGGTGGATTGCCATGGCAACAATATTTCATCCAGCGGCCTTGAGCATTACGCCATCCGGATGACCCTGCAATTTTATAAAGTGGACTATCAGGTTCCCACTAATGTTTCCTCGTACTACACCTTCCAGACGGAGATGACTCCCCGCAGCCAGGACTAAAGCCACACCATTTAACCAAATCCCGGAGACCGCCATGAAAATTGCACGTAACATTTACCAACCATGCGTCCGAGGCTATGCCTTGTTGATGACCATGATCTTCATCAGTGTTGCGCTATTGTTGCTGGTCAGTGTGATGAACTGGACCAACAGCAGCGCCCGGCAGACGGAACGGAATAATTTGTTCGGTTTGGGCACGGGCGCCGCCGAAGCCGCGACCGAAAGCGTTATCGCCCAAATGACGTTTGATTTTTTTAACCAGAATTTCGCGAACGGGAGCAATTATTACACGACCAACAGCATCAACCTGCTTCCGGTAACAACGGGTTGGCCGGTTCAATTCACCTTCACCAATCCTTCGAACAGCAGCCCGGTCTATGTGAGCGTCAACCCCATTAACTGGACCACGAACTGGGGATCCCTGTTTGCCGCCAATTATACGGGAATGCACGCCGATATCGCCAATTGTACCGTGATTTCCACCGCCACCGCCCTCAATCAACCGTATACCAACGTTTCAGCGACAGTCCAGCAAACGTTTGAATTGGCCGCCATTCCCATCTTCCAATATGCCATTTTTTATGACCTGAACATGGAGATTGATCCCGGCGCCTCCATGACCGTCACCGGCCCGGTCTACTCCAATGGCGGTATTTGGTCCGGGTCAACCGTTTTGACATTCAATTCCCCGGTCAGCGCGGCGGGAAACATCTATAACACCAATTCGGATCCTTTTGCATCGAGTTACACCGGCAGCGGTCCCTCCCAATATCTTACAGCCTCGAACATCAGCCAGGACACCTTGGCCTTGCCCATCGGCCAGACGAATGACCCCACAGCCATCCGGGCGCTGCTGAACCTGCCCCCCGCCGGCACAGCTCCGTATTCGAGCACCGGCCAGTTGTATTTTATCAACCAAACCGACTTGATCGTTTCCAATTCACCTGGGGGCACCCTTTCCGCCTATCTTCAGGATTCGAATAATGTCACGCCACTCCAGTACATCACTCCCGACGTGACGCAATCCATCACCAACCTGACTTATAGTTACGCCACCAATGTCTCCCATCCGGTCACGACAAATTGGAACGCTGGTCACACTAAAATAACCGGTTATACCACCAATACGTTCACCTCTATAACCACCAACACCACGGCCACCATTTCGGTGACCAACTTTTACTCTTTTGCAACCAACATCTCGTTTTACGATTATCGCGAGGGAAAAACCGTGGCCGCCGTCCAGCTGAATGTGGGGGCATTGACCAATTGGCTGGTCAGCCCGAATGGCAGCACGCTAAACAGTCAGGTGTACACTGACACCGGACATTATATTGATTCCGTCTATGTCTATAATAATGCCCCATCCAGCAGCTCCAGTCTTCCCGCCGTACGCATGGCCAATGGCTCCGTCCTTCCGGATCAAGGGCTGACCGTGGTCACACCCGATCCACTCTATGTGTTGGGTAATTACAATGCCAACGGCTCGTCGCTGGGCACCACCAACACGTCCAACACCCAGCCGGCCGCCCTGTTCGGCGATTCCATTACCGCCCTTTCCACCAGCTGGAGCGACAACTGGAACTCGAGCACTGCCTTGAGTTCGCGCAATCCTGGCGCCACCACCATCAACGCCGCGGCATTTGAAGGCATCGTCCCAACCGTTGGCGCCAATTACAGCGGCGGTGTAGAAAATTTCATTCGTCTGCTGGAAAACTGGAGCAGTTCCACGGCTCTGACCTATAACGGGTCCATTGTTGTCATGTTTCCCAGCCAATACGCCACGAATAGATGGCAGCAAACCGGCGTTTATTACAATGCGCCCAAGCGTAATTGGGCCTTTGACCTTAATTTCCAAAGTAATAACGGACTGCCACCGCTCACCCCCAGAGTCACCAAGATATTCCGTCAAACGTGGAGCGTATATTGACCCGGATTGCGGGAAAACGAAAACGTTCTTCCGCCGGAACTTTCGCGCGGGTATGCTGCGAACGTGAAAGCCGCCATCCTTCACGGTCGGGAACACCTTCAAATCGAGGACATCGCTCCCCCATCGCTGAAAACCGGTGAAGTCCGTGTCCGCATCGAGGCGGCGCTCACCTGCGGCACCGACCTGAAGGTTTACAAACGCGGTTATCACGCCAAAATGATTGTGCCGCCCGCCGCGTTTGGGCATGAACTGGCTGGTGTCATTTGCGAAGTTCAAAGCCCAAAACCCAGGTCCCCGGGCTGGGACTGGAAAATCGGCGATCGCGTCGTAGCAGCCAATTCCGCGCCTTGTGGCGGTTGTTTTCACTGCTGTGAAGGCCAGGAAAATCTCTGCGAACAGTTGTTGTTCCTGAACGGCACCTACGCCGAATCCATCGTCATCCCGGCACGGCTCGTCCAGCAGAACCTGTTGCGGCTCAAACCGGAAACCGGTTTCCGCGACGCCGCCCTCGTTGAACCGGTGGCTTGCGTCGTCCAGGGGGTGAATGACACGAAACTGCGCGCCGGGCAAAATGTGCTGGTCATCGGCGCCGGGCCCATTGGCTTGATGTTTGTCGCGCTCTCAAAAAATCTTGGCTGCCACGTCACCATGGCCGGGCGGCGCGCGGCGCGATTGGCAGCCGCACAACGGCTGGGCGCGGAGCGGGTCATTGACATTGGCGACGGCCACGCATTGGCCGCCAAAATCCGGGGTGCGGCCCCGACGCGTTTCGATGCCGTGATTGAAGCGGTCGGCAAACCGGAAACGTGGGAGGCCGCTGGGCAACTCGTGCGCAAGGGCGGCACGGTGAATTTTTTCGGCGGCTGCCCGGCCGGCTCCAAAGTGTCATTCCACACGGAATTGATTCATTATTCCAATCTCACCCTCCTGGCGAGTTTTCATCACACGCCGCGGACCATCCGGCGCGCCCTGGAATTGATCGAAGCCGGCGTGGTCCGCGCGCGGGATTTTGTGGACGGCGAATGCCCGTTGAGCCAATTGCCGGAACTGTTCAAGACCATGGCAGCAGGCAATCACGCCATCAAGACCTTGATCCGGGTGCACGAATAAATCGTGAGGGAAGGCCTGTCGCCGCCCCGAAACGGGCCGCTGACACGCGACGCTCCGGCATTATTTTATAAAATCCTCCAAAACCTGGTGCAGCTTTTTCAGGTCCGGCAGGTTCACGTACATCATGTGGCCGGCTTCGAAGGTGGCATAGGTGATGTTCGCGTGGTAAGCCGGATCGAGTTGCATGTGGTCGAGGGCGTAATGCACCGTGTCGGGAGGACAAACCAGGTCCCGCATCCCGCCCAGCACCAGCACCTGCAGGTAGGGATTCTGGTTCATCACGGACGCCAGTTGGTCGCTCACGCTCGGATAATCGTTATGTGCGCCATAATTCCACGGCTGCACGCCGGCGATAATTTCATAGGGCAAATCGTCTTCAAATTTTAATTCCTCGCGGACATAGGCATTCATCGCCGCCGCAAACGGTCCGTAGGTCGCCGCATAGGACGGATCGAAATCGGGATACGGCGAGGCCGGGTCATCGTCGCGTCCGGTAATGCGCGCGTCGTAGGCGCCGAGGATCAAACCCTCATCATGCAACAACTGTTTGCGAAACAGGCTGCTATCAATCCGCAAATGGTTGTCTTCGATCACCTGTGGTTTCAAGCCGGTGAGCCGCGCGAGTTCGGCGACGATTTTTTCACGCTCGTCGGCGGGCAGCGCCGCGCCCTGCTGCAAAGCGGAGGCGTATTCACCCCTGGCAAATTCGCGCGCTTCGGCCTGCGCCCTGGGCAAATCCGCCTGCAAATCCGGCGGCAGTTTTTTGAAGTAAAACGCCGTGGCCGTGTAGTTGGGCAGGAACAGTTCAAACGGCAGGTCATTGCCCGCCCCGTCGCTGATGGTCGCAAAATCCAATACGCCCGATACCAGAACCAATCCGTTGAGATACATGCCATAGCGCGAACGCAACCGCTCCGCCAGCCCGGCGGCACGAAAGACGCCGTAACTTTCACCGCAGAGATATTTCGGCGAGAGCCAGCGTTCATGCCGCGTCGTCCAAAGCCGGATGAATTCACCGACGGACTCCAGGTCGGCAGATTGGCTGAAAAACTGGTCGGCCTTTTCGTCCTTCGTTGCGCGGCTGAAACCCGTGGCCACCGGGTCAATGAAAACCAGATCGCTGCCGTCCAGAATTGAATACGGATTGTCCACCAGACGGAATGGCGGTTTCGGCAACGTGCCGTCCTCGTTCATCTTCACGCGGCGTGGACCCAGCGCACCGAGATGCAGCCATACTGAAGATGAACCAGGGCCGCCGTTGAAACAGAACATCACCGGCCGCGTGGCGGCGTCGGACTGACCCGCGCGTGTGTAAGCGACATAAAAAACCGAGGCGCTCGACGTGCCGTCGGGTTTAAGGATGGGCAGCATGCCGGTTTCGGCCACATAGGTCAGGCGTTGGCCGGCGATCACCACCGTGTTGGTGGTGAAGACCGGTTGGTGCGTTGCGTCCGGAATGGCGGCGACCTCCGACCTTTTCGCGGTGGGCACATTGGTATCCTCGGGGGGAGAATTGGTTTTGGCCGTGCCCGCCGCGCGGACATTTGCAGCCAGTGCCAGGAACAACAGCCAATAGATAGCTTTCATTTGCATTTCCAATTTTTACACCCGGAAGACGTTTCGACAACCATTTACGCAGATTGTCCGTAATGGTCTGTTAGATTGCGCTAAATCTGTGATATGATTTGGCATGTTGCCTAATTCTAAGTCTGTTTTGGAAATGGATACTGCTTCTCAATCCGAAAATGAAAATGCCGCGCCCCGCCAAACTCACAGTAACACTCATGAAAATCAAATATCGCAATTAGGCCCCCAGACTCTGGCGCAATGGCTACGGCAGATGGAAATTTGTCCTGAATGTCTTGAACTCGTGGCCAGAACGCCGCAAGAGGTTTCCGAGTATCAAAATATAATAACCCTCTGGCGAGAATCTGGCCGCCCGGACCCTGCAACGTGGCTGGAACCCGCTTTAGCGCATCGCCTTCGTTTTCGGTGCTCATGCTCTGATTAATCCTTAAATCCCGCCTCGGGTCAACAAGTGAAAACATTCGACATTTCCCCGCTTATTTCGACATTTCCACCGAACCTTTTCGGTTATATTGTTGGAAGTGACATGAAGAAAATCAACGTCATTGATTTTTATCAAATGGGCAATCATTTGGGCTATCTGCGGGAAGTCCAAATTGGAAAACCAAGCGATAAAACTTTGCGTTTTCTTGATGGCGCATCCAGATGGCTTGAACTTATTTCCCGAGAAACCGACCATGACATCGAATTAAAATCCTGCAAACCGGCAGCCAAGGAACTGCTTACAACAGTAAATAAGGTTTTGGCGAAACTTTTAGTAACCCAAACCAGCAGCGAAATTACGTTCGGAGAGGTTCAGAAGATCAATTATGAGCTATCCCGATTTGAAACAATTCTGCACCAAGAATGTTCCGAACTGGCCACATATTTTGTATCCAAAAAACGGAATTATTCCACGATGGGATTGATTGAAAGCGCGGAGAATGAATTTCCAGACTCTGTAAAGAAACGGCTTTGCGAACAGGTAATTATAGACATTAAAAGTGCGGGCCGATGCATCGCCTTTGAATTGGGAACATCCGCCGGCATTCATTCGTATCGGGCGCTTGAGGCAGTGGCCTTGGATTATGTGAATAAACGCGAACTTAAACCGCCGAAGCATGATTTATGGACTTATCTGGACATGCTTGAAAAGGATGGTGCCGATAAAAATGCGATTCAAGTTTGCCAACAATTGAGAAAATTGAGGCGCAACCCGGTCACCCACCCGGAAGACAACCTAGACCTCGACCAAGGAATTGAAGCATTTCAGCTATCCACGTCCGCAATAACTGCCCTTGTCTTAGACATGGAAAAACGTCAGCTTTTCCCTAACCCGCAGCAGCATTAATCAGTGCATTTCTGGCCCAATCCGGCTTACTTAGGCCGGATTTCCTGATTGCCGTTTGTATTTTTTCAGCCTCATTTGCCGCCACCCTGACGGCGAATAATACCCCTTTTGCTGTGCCTTTTGGCAGTTTTGGCCTTCCCATTTTCATTTTCACACTTTTTGTTAACATAATGTTTGACACCACTATACATTTCTGTTAACATTTAGTCAAGTAGATAAACAAAAGCCCTGCCGGTGCTTGAACACCAACAGGGCGCAACCAAAGGCTATAGACCTAAAGTTGCGTATCGTGAAGATACAATCGCAATTTAAGTCTTGGCCGCGAAAGGTCAAGTGAACTGTCATTGCTGCTCTGGAAACTGCCGGAAATCAGGCTCATATCGCAATCGTAACCGCATCGTGCAACGCTATGCCTGCGACCGCTGCGGGAAATCATTCAGTGAATCGCAGCCATTGGACGGCCTGCGCGTGGACTTCGACAAGGCCTGTCAAGTGGTTCACCTGCTCTGCGAATCAATGGGCATTCGCGCAATTCAACGGCTGACAGGGTTAAGCCGTCAAACCGTGCTTAACATTCTGGAAACCGCAGGCCAAAAGGCACAGAGCTTTCTGGATGCAAACGTGCATGACGTTAAGGCAGGCTCAGTCCAAGCCGACGAGGTTCACGGCTTTGTATTCAGCAAACAGATAAACACCGAGCCTGACGACGTGGAGCGGGGCGAGCAATTCACCTACTTAAGCCTCGATCACGCCTCCAAGCTCATCATCAACTGGCTGGTCGGCAAGCGCAACCGGGAGAATGCCCTTGAATTTCTGAATGAACTAAAGCGGCGGGTGAGCGGCCCGTTCCAACTCACAACCGATGCTTGGCGCATTTATGCGGGTTATACGGGCACCGTGCGAACCGTGTTTGGACGTGAGGTTGATTACGGCATTGAAACCAAATACTTCGCCAAGCCGCAGTTGTGGTACATGCCGCGCAAGTTAATCGGCCTTCGCCGTCACCGGGTTTCAGGCAATCCTGACCCGAAGCTGACGACCATTTGCCATGCCGAACGAACCAACCTGACACTGCGTACATTCACCCGCAGATTGACCCGTTGCACCCTTGGATTCTCAAAAAAGTTGCAAAACTTAAAGTATTCTATCGCCTTATTCGTCTGGCATTACAACTTCTGCCGCGTCCATTCAGCACACGGCAAAACACCCGCACAGGCAGCGGGTTTGACAAACAAAGCATACACCATTCAAGACCTGCTTGGATTAGACAACCTTAAAGATAATAACGTTTATGACCCTTCAAAATAGCGCAAAGTGGTTGACCATCACCAGATTGTCTAAAACCTGTGAATAACTTTCAAGGAAAGTACTTGCCGCGACAGGCAATATTATTAGAAATATGTAAAAAATTGAATATGAAATTTAGCATATTTGATTTTTAAAGCAGAACTCGGAATGGAACCCACGGGCAGACTCTGGATACGGAAAGACTCGGATTTGCGGTTGTGTGCCGCATACGAGAGGCCGTCGAATGCAGCCTGGAGCCCCGTCTCTGTTGGAAGGCCGGCCAGCAATGCCATCGGGTGCTTCTCATTCCGCACCAAACAAACCCAAACCAACTCCAAACCTATAAAATGAAAAAAAGCGCATCCTGGCTTTACCTGGCACCTCTGTTTCTCGGCATGATATTGTTTCTCGAACCCGCCCGGGCCCAACTGACGCTCACCGGCACAAACTACACCAAAAACTTCGACACGATCAGCAATGGCCTCCCCATCGGCTGGTCAGTCAGACTTAATGCCACTGCAACCAACCTCGGAACAAACGTGGATTTTCCGACCGCGACCAAAACCTGGGGAGACACCACCGGAGAGTTTGGCAACTGCGCCGCCAACAAGAGCAATGCAGGCACGAATTTTAACGGTGCTGAATCCACCACCATTCAGGCCGGTTGCACCAACCGCGCGCTGGCCTTGCGTCAAACCAGTTCGTTCGGTGATCCCGGAGCCGCCTTTGTATTGCAGCTGGCAAACACCGCCGGCTTGAGCAACCTCCTCTTCAGCGTGGATCTCTGCCTGTTGAGAACCAACGGCTACACCACCGTCTGGACCGTACAGTATGCCATCGGCAATTCACCTGTTTCGTTCACCAGCCTCGGCACCTATACCAATGCAACCAGCTTCGGCGCCACGACCCAAACTTACAACCTGGGCACGAATGCCAACAACCTGTCCTCGAATGTTTGGATTCGCATCGCCGCGCTTTCGGCGGCGACCGGTTCGGGCTCGCGTGCCACTTTTGGCATCGATAACTTTTCCCTGTCCTGGAAGGCGAACGGCGCCCCGGTCGCTCAGCCGGCCATCACCGGCATCCTCCTCACCAACGGCACCGTGCAAATTGATTTTACCGGTGATGCTGCCGATGGCCCGTCCTCCTTCGTCCTGCAATGTGCCGGCCAATGTCCCGGCACGTATGGCGACGCCAGTGCGACCGTCTCGCAAATCCGGCCGGGAACCTTTCGCGCCACGTGCGCGATGAACGGGCGGCAGCAACTTTATCGGATCAAACGGCCGTGACCGGGGGAATTATTCGCCGATGATTTTCACCAGCACACGCTTGCGCCGGCGCCCGTCAAATTCACCGTAGAATATCTGTTCCCACGGGCCGAGATCGAGTTTGCCTTGGGTGATGGCCACCACCACCTCGCGCCCCATGACTTGGCGTTTCAGGTGCGCGTCGGCGTTGTCTTCGCCGGTGCGGTTGTGGCGGTATTGGGATGTCGGCGCGTGTGGGGCGAGCCTTTCCAACCAATCGTCGTAATCCTGCAGCAGGCCATCCTCGGCATCATTGATGTAAACACTGGCGGTAATATGCATGGCATTGACCAGGCATAGCCCCTCCTGCACACCGCTCTTGCGCACCAGTTCCTCAATCTGATCCGTGACGTTGAGGTAATCGCGCCGATGCGGTGTCTCAAACCAGAGATGCTCGGTCAAACTTTTCACGCCCGCTTCAAATCATCGCCACAATCGCGTCACCCATCTCCCGCGTGCCGATTTTGCGGGCGCCGGGTTCGTCGGGACTAAAAATGTCACCGGTGCGGTTGCCGGCTTTGATGGCCGCGGCCACGGCGTCTTCAATGGCCGCCGCCGCGTCATTCAACCCGAAGCTGTGCCGCAACATCAGCGCCACCGATAAAATCTGCGCGATGGGATTCGCCAGATTTTTGCCCGCGATGTCTGGCGCCGTGCCCCCGGCGGGCTCGTAAAAACCAAATGTGGTTTCGCCGCTGGTCGCGCCCAGGCTCGCACTGGGCAACATACCGAGGGAACCGGCCAGCGCCGCAGCTTCATCGCTTAAAATGTCGCCGAACATGTTTTCGCACAGCATCACGTCAAACTGTGCCGGCTTGAGCATGAGTTGCATGGCGGCGTTGTCCACAAACATGTGTTCCAGCGTCACGTCCGGATAATTCTTGCCAATCCGCGTGACGACGTCCCGCCACAGCACGCCGTTTTCCAGCACGTTGGCCTTGTCAATGCTGGTGACCTTTTTCCGGCGAAACCGCGCCGCCTGGAACGCGACCCGGGCAATGCGCTCGATTTCCGGCGTCGTATAGACCATTGTGTCAATCGCCCGTTGGCCGCCGGCAACGTCCTCGGTTTTCTTCGGCTGCCCAAAATACATGCCCCCGGTCAACTCGCGCACCACCAGGATGTCAATGCCGTCACCCTGTCGTTCCGGCCGCAAGGGACACGCATGCGCCAACGCCTTCGGCAACCGCACCGGACGGAGATTGGCGAACAAACCGAACTCCTTGCGAATGCGCAGCAGGGCGGCGCGCTCGGGGCGTTCCTCCTTGGGGAGGGTCGGGTCCCGGTCGGGCAACCCGACCGAGCCGAATAAAATGGCGTCGGATTTTTTGCAAACCGCGAGCGTGGCCTCCGGCAGCGCCTGGCCCACCGCATCAATGCCCGCCCAGCCAACCGGGGCTTCGGCGAGGTCGAGCTTGAAACCAAATTTCTTTTCCGTGACGCGCGAAACCTTGATGGCCTCGCGCATCACTTCCGGTCCGATGCCGTCGCCGGCCAACGCTGCAATGTTGAAATGCTTCATGATTCTGGAACCACGATGCTACGGTTTTGGCGCGCGGTGACAACGGAATTTTACGCGCTCGACATTTGGCGGTGGGAATTCAAAATCCGCACCATGGCTTTGCCGTACAAGGTCGCCACGCTGCTTTATTGTTTCAGTGAGCGCGATGACGTGCTGTTGCTCGAACGCGCGCAGGAGCCAAATCGCGGATTCTGGAGCCCTTGCGGCGGCAAGTTGAAAATGGACCTCGGTGAATCACCGTATGCCTGCGCCTGCCGGGAGGCCGGGGAAGAACTGGGCGTCGGTATCCGGACCGCAGATTTGCATTTGACCGGCCTGGTCAGCGAATACGGTTATCAAGGGCGGACGCATTGGTTGATGTTCCTGTTCGAAGTGAAGGTGAAGTTGAAAGCGCCGCCGCCGCCGCACGCCGAAGGGCGGTTCCAGTTTTTCCCGCGGGAGGCCCTGGCCTCATTGAAAATTCCCCAGACCGACCGCGAACGGATCTGGCCCTGGTTTTGGCAACATCGCGGCGGCTTTTTTGCGGCACATTGCCATTGCCATCCGGACGGGCGCAACGAATGGACGCTCGAAGAGTCGACAGCCGAGAGCCGAGGGTCGAGGGCCAAAAGGAAATTCCCCGGCACAACGCGTCGTGCGCCCGGCTCTCGACGCTCGACCCCCGACTGATTTATGGATGAACCTGTCATTGACCTGCACAGCGATGATTATTTCATGGGCGAAGCGTTGCGCCAGGCGGCCAAGGCTTATGAAGCGGGCGAGGTTCCGGTGGGCGCGGTCGTTGTGCGCGAAGGGCGCGTCATTGCCCGGGCGTTTAATCAGGTCGAGCTGCTCAAGGATGCGACCGCGCATGCGGAAATGCTCGCTCTCACCCAGGCGGAGGAGGTCATGGGGGACTGGCGGTTGACCGATTGCACGCTTTATGTGACGAAGGAACCGTGTCCGATGTGCGCCGGGGCCATCGTGCACACCCGGCTGGCGCGCGTGGTGTTCGGCGTGAGCGATCCGAAGGCCGGCGCGGCCGGCAGCGCGATGAACTTGCTGCAGTTTCCCACGCTTAACCATCGTTGTGAAGTCACCTCCGGCGTGTGCGAGTCGGATTGCCGCGCGCTGTTGCAAAACTTTTTCGCGGCGCAACGGCGGCTGCAGAAACCCAGGAACGGCACCGATCTTCCCAGGAAACGGCAAGAATAAACCGCCGGTTTTTCTGGAAACTATCGCGTCAGTGGTTGCGCATCACTTGGATGCGTTTTAAAAAAGCTGCGGCCTGGCTCTGAAGCCCGATCGGAAAATTCCGCGAGGTTTTGGACTGCGGCAGCCTTCGGCCGCTTTGCGTCGCCGGGCCAGCGGGAGAATAGCGGCAGAGGGCTGCCGCAGTCCAAGACGCTGGCGCAATCCGATTAACCCAAACCGTATTACCGGCCACAGTATTTTTGAAACCGCTCCAGGCTCGCTGCGCAGAAAGGCTGTTCCCCACAAAAAAACGCAAGGCACCCCAATGGGATGCCTTGCAACTGTTTGTATGTTTAAAATGAAACCGTTTATGGGTTCGGGAAATTGTAAAATAGACCCGCATTTCCCATGCTGTTGGTCGCCTGCTCCAAAGCCGATACCAAGGTTGCCGGGGTTTCCTGCTGCGAGCTCCCGTCGGCCAAGCCAACGTTGCCTTCGCCCAAATGCAGATCTCCTTGAGTATAGGACCAGTTGTTATAAGTCACGGCGGTCATAGTGCCGTTTCCAACGCCGAGAATATTGCCACCCTTTGAAAACATCACCGTGGGAGTGAGACTGCTACAAATATTGCGATCACCTGTCAGCAATGCCTGTGGTTGGGTATCAAGGGCATCGCCGCCGACAAAATAACTCACATAGTTGGTATTCGCGGCGTTCGGCACTTGAGGTGTGGGAGTGAAAGTCGTAATGAATTCCGAATCCCAGTTTGTGGCGGCACTGCGAATACTGTCTGAAGGACAAATAATCAGTTTGGGGTCGCTGACGGTGTTCGACATGACCGCAAAAACCATCGCCGGGTTATAATTCGGAATCGTGGCTGTATTCGCCGCGCTATAAACATAGTCCTCCGCCCCGCCCGCAGTATTCTTGACGGTCATCGGATATTGGCCATTGTTGTCATCCCCCCACACCCGGAAGGCAATGCCCAACTGGCGGAGATTGCTGACGCAACTGATGCGTTGCGCCTTGCGCTTGGCGGCGGCCAGCGCCGGCAGCAACATGGCCGCCAAAATGGCGATGATGGCGATCACGACGAGCAGCTCAATCAGGGTGAAAGCCTTTTGCTGTTTCAGAATTCTTTTCATAAGTTGTCTGGATTTAAGTTTTGTTCAGTTCAGGTGACAGTTGGCCGAACCTATCGGAATGGCACGGACTGTCAATACCTATTACACAAAAATCCTAAGCACTGGCGGTGCCAAATGAAAAATTTTGCGAAAGCGCCGCGAAAACTGCATTCCCGCGGAACTCAACCGCCGCGGCGCGCAAAATTTTCACGCAACCCGCGTGAAACTCACGCTCCGGCATGCCATCCCCACCGGCCAAAAATCTCATTTACAGCCGCGCGTTCATGGCAAACACTGGCCGACCCAATGGCTGAATCAAAAGAAAATGTGTTGATGGAAAAAATCGTGTCGCTGTGCAAGCGGCGCGGCTTCATTTATCAATCCTCCGAGATTTACGGCGGCATCAACGGCTTTTGGGACTACGGCCCGCTGGGCGCGGAACTCAAGCGCAACGTCAAGGAACTCTGGTGGAACACCATGACCCGCCAGCGCGACGACGTGGTCGGCCTGGAAGCCACCATCATCATGTCGCCGCTGATCTGGAAAGCCAGCGGACACGTGGACACGTTCACGGATCCGATGATTGACTGCAAGACGTGCAAAGGGCGGTTCCGCGCCGACCAGACCAACGAAATTCCCTGCCCGCAAAAACCCAGCAAAATGGTTTCGGAATGCCACGGTGAGAAAACCCCTCCGCGCGCATTCAACCTCATGTTCCAGACCTACGTCGGCCCGGTGCAGGATGATTCGGCCATTGCCTATCTCCGTCCCGAAACCGCACAGGCGATCTTTGCCCAGTTCAAAAATGTGCTCGAAACGTCCCGACAAAAGGTTCCGTTCGGCATCGCGCAAGTCGGCAAGGCGTTTCGCAACGAGGTCACGCCGCGCAATTTCACCTTCCGCTCGCGTGAGTTTGAGCAGATGGAACTGGAATTTTTCATCAAACCGGACGAAGTGGTGGAGGCCATTACCGGACGCGTCGCGTCCGCCGCCGAAATCGGGAATCGGGAATCGGAAATCGGAAATCCGGACTGGGGTTGGAAGGCATGGCACAAATATTGGGTCGAGGAGCGGATCGCGTTTTACGAATCCATCGGCCTGACCCGGGACACGCTGGTGGAGTACTGGCAAAAGCCGGAGGAACTGGCGCATTACGCCCGTGCCTGCGTGGACATCCTGTTCAAATTCCCGTTTGGCACCCAGGAACTGGAAGGCATCGCCGCCCGGAGCGATTTCGACCTGAGCCAGCACGAGCGCTTTTCCGGCAAGCCGATGGGTGTGTTCGATGAGGAACTCCGCGCCGCCTGGAGCAAATTACCAAAGGAAAAGCAGGACGAACTCTGGCGGCGCTATTACGAAAACCGCAGGAAATATCTCGTCAAAATGGGCGTGGCGGAGGAACAGTCCGCGCAGGACGCCACCGAGGATGCCAACGGTCTGGCGAAGGGCCAATATATTCCGCACGTGATTGAACCCTCGGCGGGGGTGGATCGTCTCATTCTTGCCTTGATTGCCAACGCTTATAGCGAAGACCAGATGCCGGACGAGAAAGGCAAACTGGAGACGCGGGTGGTGCTGAAATTCCATCCGCGGGTCGCTCCCATCAAGGTGGCCGTGCTGCCCCTGCTCAAAAACAAGCCCGAACTCGTGCAAACCGCGCAGGCGGTGCGTGACTTGCTGCGCCCCTGGATGAATGTGTATTACGACGACGCGGGCGCCATCGGCCGCCGCTATCGCCGCCAGGACGAAGCGGGCACGCCGTTTTGCCTCACGATTGATTTTGGCACGCTCGGCGAGAAGCCGGAGTTGAAGGACACGGTCACCGTACGCTACCGCGACGACGGCAGGCAGGAACGGCTTGCCATCGGGGAACTGTTGAACTGGTTGCTGCCCAAAATCCGCTGATGCCTGGAGACGCAAAATCATCCATTCCGAAAAAGCCCGCACCGACGCTATATTTCATCGTTGCGATCAAGCTGGCCAAGGGTGTCGTGTTGCTGCTGGCGGCGGCGGGGATTTTTTCGTTGGTGGGGAAAGACTTATCGGATGTGTTCGACCAGTTTTTGCGCTGGGTTCACCTTGACCCGGAACACAGGTTTTTCAGCAACATCGGCGACTGGCTCGACACCGTCACGCCGGCCAATATGCGCAATCTTGCAAACGTCACTTTGCTTTACGGATTGTTTTTGCTGGTGGGAGGCACGGGCCTTGCCCTCCGCGCGAAATGGGCCATCTGGCTGGCGATTGGCGAATCGGCCTTCTTCATCCCCATCGAGATTTTCGAACTCGCCCACCGCCGGTCGGAATTGACAGGCCAGGCACGACCCATGCTGGCCCATCCCAAAATCGGACTGGCCATCGTGCTGGCATTGAATGTGTTAATCGTCTGGTATCTGTTGAAAAACCGGCAACGGCTGTTCCGGCACCACTGAAGCATTTATGATTGATGATCTTTGAAGTTTGATTGGCTGCGCGCAACGGACGGCTTGCAACGAAGGTTGGTTTGTTGAAATCATAAATCGTAAATCAAAAATTCAACGTGACGACAACGGAAGCGATACAACTGCTGGAAAAATTCCGCACCGGGAAAGTTGAGCGGGGTCGGGTCCTGCGCGCCTTTCAGTCCGCGCCGCTGGCCGATCTTGGCTTTGCCCAGGTGGACACGCATCGCGCCCTGCGCAAGGGGTTTCCCGAAGTGGTTTTTGGTTCCGGCAAAACACCGGCACAGGTGGTGGACATCGCCGCGAAAATCCTGACGCTGGAACAACGGGTGCTCATCACCCTCGCCACGCCCGAACACGCCCGGGCACTGCGCAAAAAATTCAAGCGGGCCGTTCACCACCCGGTCGCCCGGTGTGTGACCATCGAGAAAAGGCCGCTGCCGAAACGGCCCGGTACCATCGCCGTCCTGTGCGCCGGCACGAGCGACCTGCCGGTGGCCGAGGAAGCGGCTGTGACGGCCGAAATCATGGGCAACCGGGTCGGGCGCATCCGGGATGCCGGGGTTTCGGGCCTGCACCGGCTGCTGCCGCATATTGAAACGATCCAAAGCGCAAACGTGTTGATTGTTGTCGCCGGCATGGAAGGCGCGCTGCCCAGCGTCGTCGCCGGTTTGGTTTCCCGGCCGGTAATTGCCGTACCCACCAGCATCGGTTACGGCGCGAGTTTCGGCGGGGTGGCGGCGCTGCTGGCCATGTTAAACAGCTGTGCCAGCGGGGTAACCGTGGTGAACATCGACAACGGCTTCGGCGCCGGCTACGCCGCGAGCCAGATCAATGCCCTCTGTAGCGGCGGTCTGTGACCGCCGCAAATTTTATGGAACGCCTGCATCGTTTGGAGCGGTTGCACATTGAAAACCCAGTCTATTTCATCACTTTTTGCACACAGGAACGGATGACCGTCCTCGCCAACGGGCAAATACATTCTGCTTGTATGGGATTTTTTGCGGAAGCGCTCAAAAGAGAAATTTTTGTTGGCCGGTATATTTTGATGCCCGATCACATTCATTTGTTCGTCAAACTTCCTCCGCCTGTGGAGAATCTTTCCGACTGGGTCAAAAGCCTGAAAAATTATCTATCCAAGGAATTGAGAAAGAAAGGCGTGCCATCGCCACACTGGCAAACGGGCTTCTTTGATCACGTCCTTCGTTCCAGTGAATCCTACTCCGAAAAATGGCTTTACGTGGTTGAAAACTGTGTCCGAGCCGGTCTGGTAAAAGACTGGACGGACTGGCCATTTCAGGGAGAAATTCATGCTTTGAGATTTGACGAAGAAATGCGGCGGTCACAGACCGCCGCTACAGGATGAAACACATGAAAACGCTTTACCTCGATCTCTTCAGCGGCATCAGCGGCGACATGTTCATCGGCGCGCTGATTGATTTGGGCGTGGATCCGGAAAAACTGGAGCGCGAGCTGAAAAAACTGAAGCTCGACGGCTGGCACCTGCATGTTCTCCGCCAGCAAAGATCCGGCATTGCCGGCGTTAAATTCGACGTGCATGTGGGAGCAGGTCAAGCGCACACCCATCCACACCATTCGCACCACGATCACCACCATGACGACAGCCGCCATTTTGCCGAAATCAAACGCCTCATTTCACGCAGCCGCCTTTCAAATTGGGTGAAGAAAAGATCCATCGCGGTGTTCCAGCGCATAGCCGAAGCCGAGGGAAAAATTCACGGCCTGCCACCGGCCCGCGTGCATTTTCATGAAGTCGGCGCCGTGGATTCGATCGTGGACATCGTGGGCGCTGGCATCGCACTGGAACTGCTTGGCAAACCGCGCGTGCTCGCATCGCCGGCGGTCGAGGGGGTGGGGTGGGTGGATTGTGCGCATGGACGATTTCCGGTTCCCGCGCCGGCAACGCTGGCGATTCTCGGCGCGCGCGGCATCGGGGTGACGCAATGCGATGAACCGCATGAACTGGTCACCCCCACCGGCGCGGCGTTGCTGGCTGAATTCGCCGAAGGTTTCGGACCGATGCAAAATCTGGTGGCCGAAAAGACCGGTTTCGGCCTGGGCACGCGCGAAAACAAAACGCGGCCCAATGTTTTGCGCGCCGTGCTCGGCAGGGCGTCCAAAGCCCGAAGCCCAAAGCCCAACGTGGCAACCTCCGGTTCGTTAAATCCCGATTGGGAAACCGATGTCATTGCGGTTCTCGAGACCAATCTGGACGACATGCCTCCGGAAATTCTTGGCCATTTTGTCGAATCCGCGCTGGCGGCGGGTGCCCTGGACGTTTTTTACACCCCGATCCAGATGAAGAAGAACCGGCCCGGTGTGCTGCTCACGGTGTTATGCGGGGAAGCGGAAGCGGACAAATTTAGTGAAATGATTTTGTGCGAAACCAGCGCGTTTGGCGTGCGCCGCACAATGGCGGAGCGGCGCAAACTGCGGCGGAAATTCGTCAGCGTCAAAACCCCCTACGGTAAAATCACCGTAAAACTGGGCACATTTAACGAAAAAGTCGTTCAAGCCGCACCGGAATTCGAATCGTGCAAGCAACTGGCGGTACGGGCAAAAATCCCATTAAAACAGGTCTATGCAGCCGCCAACCGGGCCATTGGGGCAAAGGAATAATCATGTTTATTTTCCTTGCGTTAAGGCCCATGAATTGCTTAATTACATGCTGTAATCTGTTTTGGCAGTTGCCGGTTTTTTTGATGCAGAACCATTCAGTAAAGTCACAACCGACGAGGGTTTCTTGAGCCGCCCTTTTGCCCCACGCACTTTCTCTTCCGCCTCGTTCGTCCGGGTCAAC